>NZ_JBHVWZ010000029.1:0-111018 GCF_042881985.1 Streptomyces sp. NPDC058246
CTACTTCCTCTTCTGATGTCCAGGGCAGCACTGCTCGTCCTGGCCGACGGCCGCTTTCCCGCCGGAGGACACGCCCACTCCGGCGGGGCCGAGGCCGCCGTCAAGGCCGGGCGGATCACCGGGGCGGCCAGCCTGGAGGAATTCTGCCGGGGCCGGTTGCACACGACCGGGCTCGTGTCGGCCTCGCTGGCCGCGGCCGCCGCACTCGGTGCCCACCCGGTGGCGTTGGACGCGGCGGCCGAGGCGCGTACGCCGTCGCCTGCCCTGCGGGTCGCCGCGCGGCGGCTCGGGCGGCAGTTGATGCGAGCGGTCCGGGCGACATGGCCTTCAGCTGAACTCGACGCGCTGGCAAGGGAGTTCCCCAAGGGGGCACATCAGCCCGTGGTACTCGGGCTGGCCGCGCGGGCTGCCGGGCTCGGGCCTGATGACGCCGCGTACTGCTCCGCGTACGAGGCGGTCAGTGGGCCGGCGACCGCGACGGTGCGGTTGCTGAGTCTGGACCCCTTTGACGCGAGCGCGGTTCTCGCCCGGCTTGCGCCGGAGTTGGACCGGGTGGCCGATCAGGCGGCCGACGCGGCTCGACGGGTGATCGACGACGGGGTCGACGCGCTGCCCGCCGCTTCGGCTCCGCTGTTGGAGATCTCCGCGGAGGCGCATGCCGCTTGGCCGGTACGTCTGTTCGCGTCGTAGGAGTTCTTCGCCCCCACTGCCCTCACCGCCCCCACTGCCCCCACTGCCCTCACCGCCCCCACTCCCTCACCGCCTCTACCCGCCCCATACCCGGGGGGGCTTCGCCTCCCGCCCCCTCAGCGGCCTGAACGGCCTCGTCCTCCAACGCCGGACGGGCTGGGGTGGCCGGCCCGGATTTTGGAAGATTTGGAGCCGTATCATGCATCTTGACCACACTCATGACGGGCCCTCTGCCGTCAGTGCCGACGCTCATCGTCCCGACGGGGCGCGGCGGGCGCTGCGGATCGGGCTCGGTGGACCCGTCGGGTCCGGGAAGACCGCCACCGTCGCCGCGCTCTGCAAGGCGCTGCGGGACGAGTTGTCGCTCGCCGTTGTCACCAATGACATCTACACGCGTGAGGACGCCGAATTCCTGCTGCGGGAGGCCGTGCTGCCGCCGGAGCGGATCACCGCCGTCGAGACGGGGGCCTGCCCGCACACCGCCATTCGGGACGACATCTCCGCCAATCTGGAGGCGGTGGAAGATCTCGAGGACGAGGTCGGGCCGCTGGATCTGATTCTGGTGGAGTCCGGGGGCGACAACCTGACGGCGACCTTCTCCAAGGGGCTGGTCGACGCGCAGGTCTTCGTCATCGATGTGGCGGGCGGGGACGACATTCCGCGCAAGGGCGGGCCCGGGGTCACGACCGCTGACCTGCTCGTCGTCAACAAGACCGACCTGGCGCCGTACGTCGGGTCCGACCTCGGGCGGATGGCGGCCGATGCCAAGGCGCAGCGGGCCGAACTGCCCGTCGTCTTCCAGTCGCTGCGCAGTGAGGCCGGGGTCACGGACGTCGCCGCGTGGGTGCGGGAACGGCTCGCCGCGTGGACGGCATGACGACAGCGGGAGTGCGGGCCATCGCGCGGATCTCGGCACGGGACGACGGGCGGGGCGGGACCTCACTGCCGGTGCTGGAAGGGGACGGGCCGCTCGCCCTGCGCCGCACCCGGGCCAGTGGCTCTGAGGCGCGCGTCATGCTGGTCGGCGCGATGAGCGGTCCGCTCGGCGGCGATCACTTCACCGTGCGGGCGCAGGTGCACGAGGGCGCGCGGCTGCACCTCGGGTCGGCCGCCGCCACCATCGCGCTGCCCGGGCAGAACAAGGGGGAGGCGCGCTACGACGTGCGCCTCGACGTCGCCGACGGGGGCGAACTGCGGTGGCTCCCCGAGCAGTTGATCTCCGCGGGTGGCAGCGACCTGTCCGTGTCCTCGCGCGTCGAACTCCGGGGAGGTGCCCGGCTCGTCTTCCGGGAGGAGCAGGTACTGGGGCGGGCCGGTGAGGAACCCGGACGGCTCACCAGTCGTCTTACCGTGCGGCTCGACGGGCGGCCGCTGCTCGACCAGGAGGTGGCGTGCGGCCCCGGCGCGCCGGGCGGCTGGGACGGGCCCGCCGTCCTCGCGGGACATCGCGCCCTGGGGCAACTCGTCGTCGTACGGCCGGAGTTCGAGAAGGAGCCGGTGCGGGCGCGACTGCTGGGGGAGCATGCGGCCCTCGTGCCGCTCGCCGGGCCCGCCGTGCTCGTCACCGCGCTCGCGCCCGACGGACTGCGGCTGCGGCGGGTGTTGGACGAGGCGCTGCGGACGCTCGGCTGCTGAGACGAGCCTCACTGCGCGGCCGGAAGTACCGTCTCCGCTCAACGGAACAGCGCACACCGGTTATCGGATTAGTAAAGAAGGCCGGTCACATCTGTTCTCAGGGGCCTCACAGCCGAAAGGATCCCCGTACCAATCGCAACGATGTACGGGGAGGTCCCACTTGAGGTCCATGAGACCGTCGAGACGGGTGACAGCGCTGGGTTCGGCCGGAGCGCTCGTCACGGCGACCCTGATAGCCGGTGCCGTGGCGGCTCCGTCGGCCACCGCCGACTCGCGCCACGGCCAGAGCCGGGAACAGCGCGGCGCCGCCGTCGCCGCGGAACGGGCCGCGAAGGCCGGGATCGACTGGCAGGACTGCCCCGCGGACTGGGGCTTCGAGAAGCCGATCCAGTGCGGCTGGGTCTCCGTGCCGCTCGACTACGCCCACCCGTACGGCAAGCAGATCAAGCTGGCCGTGGACCGCATCGGGAACACCGGCACCAAGGAGGAGCGCCAGGGCGCGCTCGTCTACAACCCGGGCGGACCCGGTGGTTCGGGCATGCGCTTCCCGCGCCGTGTCACCACCAAGAGCCCCCTCTGGGTGAACACGTCGAAGGCGTACGACTTCGTGGGCTTCGACCCGCGTGGTGTCGGCCACTCGGCGCCCATCTCCTGCATCGACCCGCAGGAGTTCGTGAAGGCGCCCAAGGCCGACCCGGTCCCGGACTCCGTGGCCGACAAGAACGCCCAGCGCAAGCTGGCCGCCGAGTACGCGGACGGCTGCGCCGAGCGCAGCGGCAAGGCCGTACTGGCGCAGATGACCACGCCCAACACCGCGCGCGACCTGGACGTCATCCGGGCCGCCCTCGGGGAGAAGAAGCTCAACTACCTGGGCGTCTCCTACGGCACGTACCTCGGCGCCGTCTACGGCACGCTCTTCCCGGGCCACGTCCGGCGCATGGTCGTCGACAGCGTCGTCAACCCGGCGAAGGAGAACATCTGGTACCAGGCCAACCTGGAGCAGGACATCGCCTTCGAGGGCCGGTGGAAGGACTGGGAGGACTGGGTCGCCAAGAACGACGCGGCCTTCCACCTCGGCGACACCCGCGCCAAGGTGCAGGACCAGTGGCTGAAGCTGCGCGCCACCGCGAAGAAGAGCCCGCTCGGTGGCGTCGTCGGCCCCGCCGAACTGATCTCCTTCTTCCAGAGCGCCCCGTACTACGACTCCTCGTGGGTGCCGGTCGCGACGGCGTTCAGCAAGTACGTCGCCGGTGACACCCAGGCGCTCGTCGACGCCGCCGCCCCCGACATGTCGGACACCGCGGGCAACATCTCCTCGGAGAACGGCAACGCCGTCTACACGGCCGTCGAGTGCGCCGACGCCAAGTGGCCCACCAGCTGGTCGAAGTGGGACAAGGACAACACGCGGCTCAACAAGGACTACCCGTTCATGACGTGGGCCAACGCGTGGATGAACCTGCCGTGCGCCACCTGGCCGGCCAAGCAGCAGACCCCGGTGAACGTGAAGACCGGCAAGGGTCTGCCGGCCGTCCTCATCGTGCAGTCCACGCGTGACGCCGCCACCCCGTACCCCGGCGCCGTCGAACTGCACCAGCGCTTCAAGGGCTCCCGCCTGATCACCGAGCAGGACGCGGGCTCGCACGGCGTGACCGGCCTGGTCAACCCGTGCATCAACCAGCGGGTGGACACCTACCTGCTCACCGGCAAGACGGACGCGGCGGACGTGACGTGCGCACCGCACGCCACGCCCAAGCCGTAGTCATCCGTACGTGGCGAGGGGCGGCCGGGAAAACCGGCCGCCCCTCGCTCATGATGCCAACCAGGCGTCCTCCGCCGCGTAGTCGAAGAGGTCGCCATAGGCCCGCGCCAGCGAAGGGAAGGCCTCCCGCCAGTCCTTTCCGGCCAGTTGGCGTTCGATCCACTCGACCGTTTCCGGCAGGCTCTCGGCGTAACCCCGGGCCGGGCGGTAGCCCAGCTCCTGTGCGGCCGCCGACATGTCGCAGACGACGGGGAGGTCCACGGACCACGGGGAGACGCCCACGGTCGGGGACGGCGCGGGACCGTCCACGAGGACCGTCTCGGTCTCCGTCCCCATCACCGCGTCGATGGCCGCCCCGATCTCGGCCGCCGTCGGCGCGTCGGGGTCGCAGGCGTTGAGGACCCGGGATCCCGGCCGCGCGGCGGCCAGGCGGATCAACTCGGCGATGTTGTGGACGCTCGCCGGATGAAAGCGGCTCGAGCCGCCGAAGGCGAGGATCCGCCGCGCGCGGCCGTCGAGGTTGCGCTTGACGAAGTACAGCTCTCGGGGTGCGCGGCAGTACGGTCCGTGGATCGCGCCCGCGCGCAACAACGTCGTCGGCAACCGGTCGCCCACGGCGAGGAGTTCGCGCTCCAGCGCCGCCTTGCGGGTGCTGTACGTCTCGTCGCCGGGCCGCACCGTGTGCAGGGTCTCGGGAATCGGCACGGGGTAGGCCGGAAAGCCGCCCGGCTCCGCCTGGGTGTCGAAGCCGCGCCCCTTGTCGTCCTCGTACACCGACACGCTGGAGATCACCACGGCCGAGCCGACCCGATCGGCGAGTCCCACCAACTGGCGCCCGTGTTCCGCCCCGTACGCGACGATGTCCACCACGACGTCGCACCCGTCGCCGATCACCGCGGCCAGCTGGGCGTCGTCCTCACGGTCGAGCCGCGCGGTCCGCACGTCCTCGGGCCAGCTCGCGTCCCGACCGCCCCCGCGCGACGCGGCTGTCACCTCCCAGCCGTCCCGCACGAGCGCGTTCACCGCCGCCCGCCCGATCTGACCCGTCGCTCCCATCACTACAGAACGTCTCATACGTAAAGAATGTACAGGGTGTACATATGTACAGGGTGTACGTTCCTGCGGTTGACCTCCGTCAACTCAGCGGCATCCGGGGGAACTTACGGGCGTTCGCGGCGCGTTCGGCGGCCTCCTCGGCCTTGACCTCCGCCGCGTACCGGTCGACGTACTCCTGCTCGGAGAGGGTGAGGATGGCGTACATGATCTCGTCGGTGATGGCGCGCAGGATCGCCTTCTCGTTCTCCATCCCGGCGTAGCGGGAGAAGTCGAGGGGCTCGCCGAAGCGGATCACCACAGGGTGGGCCTTCGGGATCTTCTTGCCAGGCGGCTGGGCCTCGAAGGTGCCGATCATCGCGCACGGAATGACCGGGGCCTGGGCCTTGAGGGCCATCACCGCGACACCGACCTTGCCCTTGTACAGGCGGCCGTCGTGCGAGCGGGTGCCTTCCGGGTAGATGCCGAGCAGCTCGTTCTTGCGCAGCACCCCGAGCCCCTCGCGGATCGCGGCCTGACCCGCGTCCTTGCCGGAGCGGTCCACCGGAATCTGCCCGGCGCTGCGGAAGAACGCGGCCGTCAGACGCCCTTTGATCCCCGGTCCCGTGAAGTACTCGGCCTTCGCGAGGAAGGTGATCCGCCGTTTGAGGATCGCGGGCATCAGGAAGTGGTCCGAGAACGACAGGTGGTTGCCGGCCACGATGGCCGCGCCCGATGACGGAATGTGCTCAAGTCCCTCGATCCGAGGCCGGAAGACGAGCCTCAGCAGCGGACCCAGAAGGACGTATTTGAGCAGGTAGTAGAACAACGGGTCGCTCCTCACTCTGGCGGATCGGCTCAACCGCCGCGTTCTAGCAGGTCAGCGGGCATGCGGTGGGGGTCAGTGTATGTGCCCGCGTGGTCGGGTGGAACCGTGTCCGATCGGACTGATACTGCCCCTTCGCCGACTCTTCTGACGTTGCGTCAATGCCTGGGTGGCTGCCGTCCCGTGTAGGGCACCGATCAGGCGGACGCCACGGCTGGGAGCAATACGCGTGGGGAAGCAGCCATGGCCGCCCGCCACATGTCCGCCGTGTCTGCGGCGCCGTACGTTTCCGGCGGCGGAAGCTGCGCGGCCGGCACCAACGCCTACCGCGGACAGAGGCCATGGCCGGCACCAACGCCTACCGCGGACAGAGGCCATGGCCGGCGCCGCGCCCCGTCTCCCCACACCAGGAGGTCATCGTGTGCCAGTCCATCCTGCGAAGAGCGCTGCGGCGCTCCGCGCTCGCCGTGGCGCTCGGTCTCGCCGTCGCGCTCGCTCTCGTCGCCGGCATGAGCACAGCGGCCGCCACAGGGGCCGCTGCCGTCACAAGGCCCGCCGGCGCCGCCACCGGAGGCGTCCTTCGACAGGTCACCGGCTTCGGCTCCAACCCCGGCAATCTGACGATGTACGAGTACGCGCCGGTCGATCTCCCGGCGAACGCACCGCTCGTCGTGGCCCTGCACGGATGCACCCAGTCGGCGAGCGACTACCACACCCACTCCGGCTGGCAGAAGTTCGCCGACCAGTGGGCCTTCGACCTGGTCTACCCGCAGACGAACTCCACCAACAACAGTTCGTCCTGCTTCAGCTGGTTCGACGCCGGCAAGGACACGCGCGGCAAGGGTGAGGCCGCCTCGATCAAGCAGATGGTCGACTACGCCGTGGCGCAGCACGGCTCCGACCCCCGCCGCGTCTACGTCACCGGCCTGTCCGCCGGCGGCGGTATGACCGCCGATCTGCTCGCCGACTACCCGGACGTGTTCGCAGGCGGTGCCGTCGACTCCGGGCTGCCCGCGCAGTGCGCCACCACCCTGAGCGGTGCCTCGAGCTGCCAGTACGGCAGCCTGAACCTCACCCCGGCACAGTGGGGCGACAAGGTCCGCAACTCCTACCCGGGCCATACCGGCCCGTGGCCGAGGGTCGCCATCTGGCAGGGCACCTCCGACACCTCGGTCGTCCCGGTGAACGGCACCGAACTGCGCGACCAGTGGACCGACGTCTGGGGCATCAGCCAGACGGCGTCGAGCACGAAGAGCCTGGTCGGCAACACCACCGAGAGCATCTACGACGACGCCGACGGCCAGCCCGCCGTCGCCCTCTTCTCCGTCTCCGGCATGGCCCACGGCCTCGCCGTCGACCCAGGGTCGGGCGCCGACCAGTGCGGCACCGCGGCGACCTACTACATCGACACCATCTGCTCCAGCTACCACACCGCGCTCTTCTGGGGCCTGGACGGATCGGCCCCAGGCGGCGGCACCGGCACTCTGCCCGCGCCCACCGGCGTGACCGTCACCGCCACGACCGGCAGCATCTCCCTGTCCTGGAACGCCGTCAGCGGCGCCTCGTCCTACGCCGTCTACCGCAACGGGACCAAAATCGGCTCTCCCGCGGGCGCCACGTACACCGACACCGGCCTGGCCGCCGCCACCTCCTACCGCTACACCGTCGCCGCGGTCGACTCCTCCGGCGCCGTCGGCGCCGCCTCCGCCGCCGTCACAGGGACGACCACCGGCACCGCACCCAGCTGCTACACCGACAACAACTACAACCAGGTCAGGCAAGGCCGCGCCCACCAAAGCGGCGGCTACGCCTACGCGAACGGCTCCAACCAGAACATGGGCCTGAACAACGTCGCCATCACTCACACCCTCAAGGAGGCCTCGCCCGGCTATTTCGTCATCGCCGACTCCGGCTGCACCACCTGACCCCCTCGCACGCCACCGGTGGCTGATCCCGGAACGGGGCCCTCGTGCGGAGGGCCCCGTCGTTCCGCGCTGTCATGGAGGCGGTATCAACCGGCGAGCCGACAGTCAGTGAGCAGCGTGTGCGGCTCAGCCCCATCGGGGCGTGGGACGGTGCGACTGGGCGGCGGCGGCCGGTGGCCGCGACCGATCCAGTCCTCGAGCGCGGTGAAGGCTGCGCGGTGGCAGGGGACCATCGGCCGGAGCTTGTCGGGGAAACCCTCGAACAGCGAGTCGACGTGGGTGCCGCCCTCGATTCGGTAGTACCGGAAGAGGTCGCCGCGGCCCGCGTCCCGCACCATGCCGGCGTAGACGTCCGAGTCCTTGGAGATGGGGAGCAGCACGTCGAGGGTGCCCTGCAAGGTGATGAGCGGCTTGCCGATCCGTCCCGTCAGGGAGACGCGCCGCACGGCATCGTGCACGCTGCCCGGCCGGGAGGCGTAGTCGTAGTCGGCGTCGCAGGCCGGCGTCCCGGGCGAGCAGTAAGGAGTCCCCGCCTCTGTCGCGCCGTCGAAGGCCGGATCGAACTCCTCGCGGTAGATCCGTTGCGTCAGGTCCCAGTAGTAGTGGTGGTGGTACGGCCACAGGAACTCGGAGCCTGCCGGGAAACCCGCGTCGAGCAGGTCCTGGCGGGCGCTCTCCGCACCGTCGCCACCCGCTGCGTAGCCAGGGTAGGAGCGCAGTGCGGCCGGCAGATAGGTGAAGAGGTTCGGACCGTCCTCTCGCCACAGGGCGCCTTCCCAGTCCACTCCTCCGTCGTACAGCTCTGGATGGTTCTCGAGCTGCCAGCGCACGAGGTAACCGCCGTTCGACATCCCTGTCGCCAGGGTCCGCGTGGGGGGCCGCAGGTATCGCCGGGTGACCACGGTGCGGGCGGCGCGGGTGAGTTGGGTGACTCGCTCGTTCCACTCGACGACAGCGCCACCCGGTCGGGCGCCGTCGCGGTAGAACGCCGCACCCGTGTTGCCCTTGTCGGTCGCGGCGAAGGCGTAACCCCGGGCAAGCACCCAGTCACTGATGGCCCGGTCGTTCGCGTACTGCTCCCGGGTTCCGGGCGCGCCGGCGATCACCAGGCCCCCGTTCCAGTGATCGGGCAGCCGGATGACGAACTGGGCGTCATGGTTCCAGCCGTGGTTCGTGTCGGTGGTCGACGTATCGGGGAAGTATCCGTCGAGCTGGATGCCGGGGACGCCGCGAGGTGTGGCCAGATCCTTCGGTGTCAGCCCTGCCCAGTCGGCCGGGTCGGTGTGGCCGGAGGCGACCGTACCGGCGGTGGTCAACTCGTCCAGACAGTCCACCTGTTGCCGTTCGGCCCCCGGAACTCTCAGTCGGTCCACCCGGGCGCAGTGTCCGCGGATCCCCGATTCCGATGCGAGGGCATCGGCCGGGGCCGCGGTCAGTACCAGCAGCACCGCCGCGCCGAGGGCCGCCGGCCGCACCCTCCTGCTGCCGGCCGGGCCGCGCGACGCAGGTGCGCTGCTGGGGGGTTCTACTCTGCGCATAGGTCTGCCTCCGAGGCTGTGAACGCGGTGGGACGCCCGGACGCTACTGACGGGCGCACTGCGTTCGGCAGGCCTCCGAACACCACAACGGACGGGCTGGAAGTGGGGGCCGCCACCATGTGACTACGGCGGGGTGCGGCGCATGCGGGTAGGCCCCCGGGCCGAGGACGCCAACCAGGCCCCGGGCCGAGGACGGCAACAAGGTGCACGTCCGTGGCGGTGCCGACCGTGCTCCCCGAGGCTCGGTCGACGACGAGCGACGGGGCGGCGGCACGCCCGTATGCTCCTCGGATGGAACTCGCTGCGAAGTTGCAGATCAAGCCGGGGCAACGGCTCGCCTGCCTGGCCGGTACGGGTGACGTACCGCTGGTGGCCGCGGAGGGTGTGACGACGGTCGACGCGCCGGAAGAAGCGGATGTGGTCGTCGCCTTCGTGCACAGCCGGGCGGATCTCGACACCGTCGCCGCCCCGGCGATCGAGGGAGCCCGACGCGACAAGTTGGTGTGGATCGCATACCCGAAGGCGGGCCAGCTGGGCACCGATCTCAACCGTGACATCCTGCGCGAAGCACTCGTCGCTCAGGGTGTGAAGCCGGTCCGCCAGGTCGCCATCGACGAGGTGTGGTCCGCGCTTCGGTTCCGCCCGGCCTGACCCCCTTGAGGTCCCGCTCCTCCCGTGAGCTCTGAGAGCCGTCGGGCGTGATCCGCTTACACACGTGTCGGCGAGCTCGAGGACCACCGGGGACCGGCTGGGCTGGGAATCCGGCGGCACCGGTGCTCCTGACACGAAGCGCGGGGCCGGCTGGTCTCGCTCTGCTGCGCTCGGGGGAGGAGCATGGGAGAGGAGCCACCAAGGGAGGCCCGCCATGAAATCCGAAGACTCGGGTTACGACACCTGGCTGTACTCTCACACACCCTCCCAGGCCGAGGGCGAGCGCGACGAACCGGCTGAGCGTTCAGCCATGGTGCACCCGGACGTCCCCAGGACCGAGCCGTCCCAGGCGGAGGGCGAACGGGTGGACGACATCAGGACCGCGTGAGCGCAGCGAGCCGGACTTTGGCGTCACTGGGTCCGGCTCAGTGCCGTACAGGCCCGTACGGCACCGGTACGGCCGCCTGTACGAGGCCGCCGACGATGACGGCGTGCCGTACCAGGCCGCGCCGTGACGGCCCGCGCCGTACCGGCCTTGGCTCGGTCGCGGGGGTCGCGGGGTCGCCGAAGGGAAGGCTGCGATGGAGCGGACGACGTGTTGCGTGGTGGGCGGCGGCCCCGCGGGAATGGTCCTCGGCCTGCTGCTGGCCCGGGCTGGAGTCGCCGTCACGGTCCTGGAGAAGCACGGCGACTTTCTGCGCGACTTCCGCGGCGATACCGTGCATCCCTCGACCCTGGCGCTGCTGGACGACCTCGGTCTGGCCGAGCGCTTCGCCCGACTGCGGCAACGTCGGTTGACCACGGTTCAGCTGCCGCTCGGCGCGGACGGTTCGCCGATCACCGTCTCGGACCTCGGCGTACTACCGGGCCCCTACAACTATGTGGCGATGGTGCCGCAATGGGACCTGCTCGACCTCCTCGTCGACGAGGCCCGGAAAGAGCCGTCCTTCTCCGTACGGATGAGCACCGAGGCGACGTCCTTCCTGGTGGAGCACGGACGGGTCACCGGGGTGCGGTACCGCACGTCCGACGGCCGTACCGGCGAACTGCGGGCCACCCTGACGGTGGCCTGCGACGGCCGGGGCTCGCTGGCCCGGTCGCGGCCGGAACTGCGGCTGCGGCAGTTCACCTGCCCGATGGACGCCTGGTGGTTCCGGCTGCCACGGCGGGACGGTGACCCGCACGGGTTCGTGGGAGGGGCCGGCGACCGGATGCTCACGGTGATGATCGACCGTGGGGAGTACTGGCAGTGCGGCGCGCTCATTCCCAAGGGGACCGACGCCGAGCGCCGCGCCGCCGGTCTCGAGCGGTTCATGGCCGACTTCTCGGCCGCCGTGCCCTGGCTCGCGGACCGGGCGCATGCGCTGCGGTCATGGGACGAGGTGAAGATGCTCGACGTACGGCTCGACCGCCTCCGGCGCTGGTACAGCCCGGGACTGCTGTGCATCGGTGACGCGGCGCACGCGATGTCACCCATCTTTGGCATCGGCATCAACCTCGCAGTCCAGGACGCGGTGGCCGCCGCACGGCATCTCGTCGAACCGCTGCGCGGCGGTGTGCTCGGCCTGCGGGACGTACGCGGCGTCCAGCGACGCCGGTGGCCGACCACGGCGGCGACGCAGGCACTGCAGCGGTTCGCTCACGCGCGGGTCGTCGCGCCCGTGCTCGCGGGACACGCGCCCTTCGGCAGCACCAAGAGGGCGGAGCGGATGAGCAAACTGCTCACCACCTCACCGTGGCTCAAGCGCGTACCGGCGTACTTCATCGGCTACGGCGCTGTGCGCGAGCGTCCGCCCGCCGCGTCGGTGCGGTGAGCCGCGGCGCTTCCTTCTCAACCGTTGGGACAACTGTCTCCTCAACCGCTGGGAACGGCACCAGTGAGGTGCTGCGGGTCGTGGACGTTCCGGTGGCCGCCGCCGGCCCCGGTCACCTACGGCGAAGGGCTCGCCGACCGGGTGCGGGCGACCGCCCCGGACGGCGTCGATGCCGTGCTCGACGCCTCCGGCCGGGGGAGATCCCGGTGTCGATCGAACTCGCCGGCGGTCCCGCGCGCGTCCTCACCCTCGTGGCGTTCGACGCCGCCGACTCGGGCGTCCGGATCCACACGGGAGGGGCGGCCGGGAACGGCAGCCGTGCCCTGCACGAAGTCGTTCTCCCACGCCTTCGGAGCCACGAGAGGCGGCAGCGTCCGGTATCCGGCAACTCATCCGCTGAGTAGGCTCGGTGGCATGCGGATCTCCGTTTCGTCGGACATGGACGAACCCGTGGCCCGGTCCCTTCTCGCGGAGTTGCGCGGGCGTGGCCACGAGGTGGTGGCGCACGGGGCGCTGCGCCCCGGGGACGACGCGCAGTGGGCGGCATGCTCGGAGGCGGCTGCCCGTGAGGTCGTCGCGGGGGAGTCGGACCAGGCGGTCGTGTGCTGCTGGACCGGCACCGGCGCATCGATCGCCGCGAACAAGGTGCCAGGGGTACGAGCGGCTCTGTGCACGGACGCGTACACGGCGGACGGTGCGCGGCGCTGGAACGACGCCAATGTGCTGGCGCTCAGCCTCCGCCTGACGTCCGAGCCGCTGCTCAAAGAGATCCTCGACGCCTGGTTCGCGGCAGAGGCCAGTCAGGACGCCGAGGACCGGGAGAACGTGGCCCGCGTCGGACACCTCGACCTCGGCAGAGCTGCCCCGTAGCGGAGTCCAGGCATCGTGCACCCCCGAGTGGGCGGGCGGGGCGCCGCCGATACAGCGGGCCGTGCCCGTGCCCGCGTCCGCGTTGAGTCGGTTAGGCCCGGCGAGGAGAGGCCCGGCGAGGAGAGGCCCGGCGAGCAGACGCCCGCTGAGGAGACGCCTGGCGAGGAGAGGCCCGCCGGTCGCCGGCAGGCCCCCCTCACTGTCACCGATGCCGTGATCAGGCCGCCTCGACCACAACCTGCACGCGGTCGGGGTAGAAGGCGACATGGCCGGCGATGCGCGCGACCGAGTCGTACGGCTCCCGGTAGGACCACACCGCGTCGGCAAGGCCGTCTTCGGCGTCCGGGCTCTCGGGGAGGACGATGCTGTAGTAGGAGGCGTCGCCCTTGTACGGGCAGTACGTCTGGGTGTCGCTGGCCGCCAGCAGTGTCTGGTCGACGTCATCCAGCGGGATGTACTGCACCGGCGGGTAGGTCGCCTCTCGCAGTGTCAGGGCCCGGCTGGTGTCGGCCACTACCTGCGCGCCGACGCGGGCCACCACGCGCAGTCCGGTCTCCTCGATCGTGATCGGATGGTCGGGTCCGGGGATCCTGGGTTCTCGAGTCGTCATCTGTCTCTCCTCTTCCTTCTCTTCTGTTCCATCCGTCGACAACTCCTGTACGGCTCAGCCGACTTCTGTACCGCTCAGCCAACTACCAACTTCTCTACGGCTCAGCCCGCGATCAGGTCGAACTCATTCCCGTCGACGTCGGCGAACGTGGTCCGGCGGGCACCCGCACGCTCCACGGCGTTGAGGCAGGGTTCACACTCCTTGACCGGTAAGACAGGTCTGTCTATAGTTGAATGTTGAAGGTTGATTTAGTGCCATAGGGCGGGCCGCCCGCAGGCCGTCGGATGCGCCGCGGGAAGCCCGTAAGGTGGACAACCGATCCGAGGGGAGACTCCGTGCCGAAGGTGAACACTCCGAAGCCGTCCGCACGCGACCGCCTTCTCGCCGCGGCGGACGAACTGTTCTACCGCGAGGGGGTGCAGACCGTCGGAATCGACCGGATCATCGAGCGGGCCGGAGTCGCCAAGGCCTCGCTCTACAACATCTTCGGCAGCAAGGACGAACTGGTCCGCGCCTACCTCGAATCCCGTCATGCCAGCACCAGTGAGCGCATAGACCGCACCCTGACGCGCTTCCGCACGCCGCGCGAGCGGCTGCTGGGCGTGTTCGACGCGCAGGGCGAGCTGTTCTGCGAGCCCGGGTTCAACGGCTGCGCGTTCACGACGGCCAGTGCCGAGGCGCCGCGCGGGAGTTCCGCGGAGGCTGCCGCGGACCTCTACCGCTCCTGGGTACGGACCCTGTTCATGGATCTCGCCAGGGAGGCCGGCGTGGTCGACTACGAGGCGCTCGCTCGGCAGTTGCATCTGCTGTACGACGGCGCCGGGCTCTCGGCCCGCATGGACCGGGACCCCTCCGCCGCCACCACCGCCCGTGCCGCGGCGGCGCTCCTGTTCGACGCCGCACCCAAGGGCGACGACGCGGCGGACCAGGAGCGGACGGCGCTCACGGCGAGTTCCTCCCTGCCGGCGCCGGCTCGGGCCTGAACGTCACCCCGGCGGCGTCGGGCCTGTAGACCCTCGCGGGGTTCTCGTCGGCGGGGGCGCTGCTCCTTCGTGGGTCGGCACTGCGGCGACCCCCTCCGGTAGGCGGCGGGGCATCCGCTCCCCGATGGCCACCGGGGTTGTCACCCACCCCTCCCTTGGGTGCCGGCGACGTGTGCACCCAGCCAGGAAGCCGACGCCAGGCCGGCCTGCCATTCCCATGTTTGACTCAGGTAGACAGGTCTGCCTAGTATCCATAGTGAACAGACCGGTCTACTCAAATGGAGTGATCATGAGTGACTTCAACCCTCCCGCGGGGCGGTCCGTAGCCCTCGTGACGGGAGCGACGAACGGCATCGGCCGGGACGTTGCCCTGAAGCTGGCCGAGCAGGGGCATGCGGTCCTGGTGCACGGCCGGGACGAGAGCCGCGGCGCCGCAGTCGTCAAGCAGATCACCGAGGCCGGCGGCACCGCGAAGTTCATCGCGGCTGATCTCACGGATCTGGAGGCGCTCAACGGCTTGGCCGCTGCCGCCGGGGACGTGGACGTCCTGGTCAACAACGCCGGGTTCTCCTGGTTCGGCCCCACCGCCGACCTCGCTGCCGACACGTTCGACGCGCTGTTCGCCGCGAACGTGCGGTCCGCCTACTACCTGACGGCCGCGCTCGCACCGAAGATGGCAGCCCGGGGGACGGGCAGCATCATCAACCTGGGCAGCATGGTCGGCCAGATCGGTCTGTCCGGCAGTGCCGCCTACGGCGCCACCAAGGCTGCGCTGGCCGCCCTGACCCGTGCGTGGGCCGCCGAATTCAGTCCGTCGGGCGTCCGGATCAACACCATCGCCCCGGGGCCCGCGTACACGGCGGGGGCAGCAGCCGACCGGATCGCCGCGCTCGGGAAGACCACGCTGCTGGATCGTGCCGCGGCGGCCGACGAGATCGCCGATGTCATCGCGTTCCTCGCGTCGCCTCAGGCGGGGTACATCACCGGAGCCCTCATCCCGGCCGACGGCGGGCGAACCGCGGTGTGACCTTGACCTGTCAATGGATCGTTGAGTCGCGGGGCGGGGCCTCGTGGACCGTCCGCGGCGACGCGTACCACTCCTGGCCCGCCGGTCGGCCCTCCATGTTCCAGCTCCAGGAGAGCGTGGGCGTGATGCGCATGTAGAAGCCCGGTCCGACCATCCCCACGCGCTCGACCGGTTCTTCGGCGCGACCGTAGACCCGTACGCCTCGTGCGATGAACGGATCGAGGGAGACCAGATCGTCGATGACGAGGGCCACTTCGTGGTGGCCCGCCCGGACGTTGCGGAACTTGCGGGTTCGGGTGACCGCCGAGCCGGTCCCACCGACCCAGAAGTACGTGCCGTCGTACTCGAAGGCGAGCGGGACCACATCGGGCTGCCGGCCGTCGGAGGACAGCGTGGCGACGCGGGCGAGCGGCTGTGACCGCATGTAGGCGATCTCTTCGTCGGTGAACGACATGGCATCCTCCGGGCGCGCGGGTGGAGGGCTGAAGGGCCTTCCGCCCTCCATAGGAACGGCACTTCTCCGGATCGACGCCGACCGACACGCACGGCTGCGCACCCCGGCCGAGGTCGGCACGGAAAGCGCCGGCGGGCTTCCCGGCCGAGGTCGACATTGAAGGCGCCGGCAGCCTTCCCGGCCGACGTCGGCACCGAGGCGCTGAATGGCTTCCCTGCCGACGTCGGCAGGGTGAAGGCACTGAGGGGCTTCCCGGGGGTTGCGCGACGAGCGCGGGGACCCCGCGTTCTGGGGAGCGTCCGTCCGAGCGATCCAAGGACGGACGGACCCCACCTCTCGGCCGGTGTCAGACCCCTTGCGTAAGAACCTTCTCCAGCGCCCCGAGAGCCGACCGGAGCTCCTGCGCGGTGATGGTCAGCGGCGGGGCCAGCCGGATCGTCGAACCGTGGGTGTCCTTGACCAGAACGCCCTCGCGCATCAGGCCCTCGCTGATCTCGCGGCCGGTGCCGATGGACGGGTCGATGTCGACGCCCGCCCACAGCCCGCGCGCGCGGAAGCCCTCGACGCCCTTGCCGACCAGCGCCGCCAGGCCGTCCCGCAGGACCACCCCCAGCTCGGCCGCCCGGCGCTGGAACTCACCGGTCTCCAGCAGGTGGACGACGGCCGAGCCGACCGCCGCGGCGAGCGGGTTGCCGCCGAACGTCGAGCCGTGCTCGCCCGGGCGCAGCACGCCGAGCACGTCCCGGCGGCCGACCACCGCCGACACCGGCACGATGCCGCCGCCCAGCGCCTTGCCGAGCAGGAGCAGGTCCGGGACGACGGACTCGTGCTCGACGGCGAGGGTGGTGCCGGTGCGGCCGAGGCCCGACTGGATCTCGTCCGCGATGAACAGACAGCCCGTGCGGCGGGTGAGGTCGCGTACGCCGGTGAGATAGCCGTCGTCGGGGATGACGACGCCCGCCTCGCCCTGGATGGGCTCGATCAGCACGGCCGCGGTCGTCTCGTCGACGGCTGCTTCGAGCGCGGCGAGGTCGTTGTACGGGACGATCCGGAAGCCGGGGGTGAAGGGGCCGAAGCCGTTGCGGGCCGTCTCGTCCGTGGAGAAGCTGACGATGGTCGTCGTACGGCCGTGGAAGTTGTCGGCGGCCACGACGATCGTCGCCTGGTCCGGGGCGACGCCCTTCACCTCGTACGCCCATTTGCGGGCCACCTTGATGGCGCTCTCCACGGCCTCCGCGCCCGTGTTCATCGGCAGGACCATGTCCAGGCCCGTCAACTCGGCCAGGGACTCGGCGAAGTGGGCCAGCTGGTCGTTGTGGAAGGCGCGGGAGGTGAGGGTCAGCCGGTCGAGCTGGCGGTGGGCGGCCTCGATCAGCACCGGGTTGCGGTGCCCGAAGTTGAGGGCCGAGTAGCCCGCCAGCATGTCGAGGTAGCGGCGGCCCTCGACGTCCTCGACCCAGGTGCCCTCGGCGCCGGCCACGACCACGGGCAACGGGTGGTAGTTGTGCGCGAGGACGGGCGCCTCGGCGCGGATCAGCTCTGCGGAGGTGCGCGTACGGGCGGGAGCGGTCATGAACGGATCTCCTGAGTGCAGCACTTGATGCCGCCGCCGGCCTTGTGGAACTCCGACAGGTCGACGGGGACGGGGACGTAGCCGTGGCGGACGAGCTGGTCGGCGAGCGCCTCGGCGCGCGGTGAGATGAAGACGTGGCGGCCGTCGGAGACGGAGTTCAGGCCGAAGGCCATGGCGTCCGCACGGGTCGCCAGGACCGCGTCCGGGAAGAGCCGGGCGAGCACCTCGCGGCTGCCGGGCGAGAACGCCTCCGGGTAGTAGGCGATGTTGTCCTCGTCGAGGACGAAGAGGGCCGTGTCCAGGTGGTAGAAGCGCGGGTCCACCAGCTGGAGGCCGATCACCGGGACGCCGAAGAACTCCTGCACCTCGCGGTGGGCTTCGGGTGTCGTACGGAATCCGGTGCCGGCCAGGACGTAGCGGCCCGTCGGGACCAGGTCGCCCTCGCCCTCGCACACCGACTCGGGGCGATAGACATCGAACCCGGCCGCCTTGAACCAGGTCTCGTACGCGGTGGACTCGGGGCGGCGCTGCGGTGCGTGGAAGAGCGAGCCGAAGACCCGGCCGGCCAGGACGAGCGCGGAGTTCGCCGCGAACACCATGTCGGGCAGATCGGCGACCGGCTCCACGGAGTCGACGGTGTGGCCGTGCGCTCGGTAGGCGCTGATCAGCGCCCTCCACTGGTCCTGGGCCAGATCGACGTCCACGGGGGTGTCGGGATGCATCCAGGGGTTGATGGCGTACTGCACGGCGAAGTGTCTGGGTTCGCAGACGAGAAAGCGCCGGGGGCGCGGCACACGGCTGTCGGGCACAGAGAGGTTCCTCCGCTTCCTGCGGTGTCGGCTGGGGGGTGCCTCCAAGGTAGGAAACAGCGGATACGGGCGACAAGCGACGAGAGCTGCGCGTGTGCGCAGTATTGCTGCGTGGTCGCGAGGCTCAGCGCACGTTTGCTGCGTCATCCGGAGCGGCATGGGTCGCCCCCGCCTCCGGCGCCTCCGGCAGCAGGTGGGACAGCACCATGTAGCTGATCGTCTTCCGGATGAACGGCTCCGTCCGGATCCGCTCCAGCACCTCCTCGAAGTGCTCCACATCGGTCGCCCGCACGTGCAGCAGCGCGTCCGCGCCCCCGGTCACCGTCATCGCCGCGGTGATCTCCGGATGGTTGCGCACCACCTCGGCGAGCCGCCGGGGCGGTGCCGCGCCCTCGCAGTACACCTCGACGTACGCCTCGGTGCGCCAGCCGAGGGCCGTGGGCTTCACTGTGGCCGTGAACCCGGTGATCACACCCGTCTCGCGCAGCCGGTCGACCCGGCGCTTGACCGCGGTGGCGGACAGCCCGACCTCCGTGCCGATCTCCGCGAAGCTGGTCCTCGCGTTCGCCATCAGGGCCGTGATGATCTTGCGGTCGAGTTCGTCGAACCCCGTGGGCTTGCTGTTCATGGCGGCACTGTATCCAGCGCGCGGCAAGCATCGGCCCGGTGCGCCGGGGGCTCTGCATCCAGGGTGCCGCGACCTTCGGCCCGGTGCGCCGGGGGCTCCGCATCCAGGGTGCCGCGGCCATCGGCCCGGTGCGCCTACGGCACCGCATCCGGCGCGCCGCGACCGTCCGGCCCGTTCACCGGCGGCGCCGCATCCGTGCCACATCCAGCGGCGATGTCCACGCCCCGCACATGTCCAGGCGTACGAATCGCTCTTACACTCCACTCTCATGCTGCGCGCGCTCGCCGTCGACGACGAACAACCCTCCCTCGAGGAACTCCTCTATCTGCTGAACGCCGATCCCCGGGTCAGCAGCGCCGAGGGCGCGAGCGACGCGACCGAGGCGCTGCGCCGGATCAACCGGGCCCTGCAGTCCGGACCCGGCGGCCCCGAGGCGATCGACGTCGTCTTCCTCGACATCCACATGCCCGGCCTGGACGGTCTCGATCTCGCGCGGCTGCTCACCGGCTTCGCCAAGCCGCCGCTCGTCGTGTTCGTCACCGCCCACGAGGGATTCGCCGTGCAGGCCTTCGACCTCAAGGCCGTCGACTACGTGCTCAAGCCCGTCCGCAGGGAGCGGCTCGCCGAGGCCGTCCGCCGGGCCGCGCAACTCCGGGACACCGCACCGCTGATCCCCGTGCACGAGCCCGACCCCGACCACATATCCGTCGAACTCGGCGGAGTGACCCGCTTCGTGGCCGTGGAGGACATCACCCACGTCGAGGCCCACGGCGACTACGCCCGGCTGCACACCGCCCAGGGCAGTCACCTCGTCCGGATCCCGCTGTCCACCCTCGAAGAGCGCTGGCGCTCCCGCGGCTTCGTCCGCATCCACCGGCGCCACCTCGTCGCCCTGCGCCACATCGGCGAACTCCGCCTGGACGCCGGCACGGTGAGCGTCCTCGTCGACTCCGTCGAACTCCAGGTCAGCCGTCGGCACGCCCGCGAACTGCGCGACCTGCTGCTGCGCCGGACCACGAGCTAGGGGGCGGGGAGTGCCACAGGACCCGACCGAGCGCCGTGTGGTCGTCACCGGCGTGCCCCGGCGGACCCGCCGGACCTCCGGCTACTACCGGCCCAGGACCGAGATCGACGAACAGACCACGCTCGGCCACACCTACGTCCGCTCCCTGATCCGCAGCCAACTCCGGGTCGCCCTCGTGGTGTTCGCCGTGCTCGTGCTGCTCATCGGCCCGCTGCCCCTCGTCTTCGCCGCGATGCCGGACGGCGCGACCCTGGAATGGGCCGTGCTCGGATTCTGCGTCTACCCGCCGCTGGTGCTGCTCGCCCGCTGGTACGTGCGCCGGGTGGAGCGCAACGAGAAGGACTTCGTGCGCCTCGTCGAGGACCGTTGAGAGGCGCGGCGTGAGGGCTCCGACCCGATGAACCAGAACTACGCCGTCCCCGCCGTAGCGCTCGTCGTCGTCGCCACCGTCCTGGTCGGCGCCTTCGGCCTGCGCGTCTCCCGGACCACCTCCGACTTCTACGTCGCCTCGCGCACCGTGGGCCCCCGGCTCAACGCTGCCGCGATCAGCGGCGAATACCTCTCCGCCGCCTCCTTCCTGGGCATCGCGGGACTCGTGCTGGTCCAGGGCCCCGACATGCTCTGGTACCCGGTCGGCTACACGGCCGGCTACCTGGTGCTGCTCCTGTTCGTCGCGGCCCCGCTGCGCCGCTCCGGTGCCTACACCCTGCCCGACTTCGCGGAGGCGCGGCTCGGCTCGCAGGCGGTACGGCGACTGGCCGGTGCCTTCGTCGTCGGCGTCGGCTGGCTGTATCTGCTGCCCCAACTCCAGGGCGCGGGGCTGACGTTGGCCGTGCTCACCGACGCGCCCGACTGGTTCGGAGGTGTACTCGTCGCGGTCGTCGTGGTCGCCACCGTCGCCGCGGGCGGCATGCGCAGCATCACCTTCGTCCAGGCCTTCCAGTACTGGCTCAAGCTCACCGCCCTGCTGGTCCCCGCGCTCTTCCTGGTCCTCGCCTGGCAGGCCGACGGAGCACCGCGCCGGGCCTTCGACGAACCGGCGACGTTCCGCGAGCAGCGCGTCGTACGGGTCGACGCCACCCTCGACCTGAAGCTCTCGCGCCCGCTGGGCGTCACGGCCACCGGCCGGGTGGACGGGCAGCGCTACGAGGACGAACGCGTCGAACTCCGCGCGGGCGTCCACCACCTCCAGCGCGGCACCCGTCTCACGTTCGCCCAGGGCGACCCGGTCCCGGTCGCCGACCGCGGCAGCAACGGCGGCATGTCGACCTCGCCGGCGGCGGGCCGCGAGGAGCGTCCGCTCTACGCCACGTACGGACTGATCCTCGCCACCTTCCTCGGCACGATGGGACTGCCGCACGTGGTCGTCCGCTTCTACACCAGCCCGCACGGCGTCGCCGCCCGCCGCACCACGGTCGCCGTGCTCGGCCTGATCGGCGCCTTCTACCTCCTCCCGCCCGTCTACGGCGCGCTGGGCAGGCTGTACGCCCCCGAGCTCGGCCTCACCGGGGACGCGGACGCCGCCGTACTCCTGCTTCCGGACCGGCTGATCGGCGGGCTCGGGGCTGATCTCCTGGGCGCGCTGGTGGCGGGCGGGGCCTTCGCCGCGTTCCTGTCGACCGCGTCCGGTCTCACCATGGCGGTGGCCGGAGTACTCACCCAGGACGTGCTGCCCTCGCGCGGGGTACGGCACTTCAGGCTCGGCACGGTGCTCGCCATGGCGGTGCCGCTCGCGGCGAGCGTGCTGGTGGGCGGGCTGCCGGTCGCCGACGCGGTGGGGCTCGCGTTCGCCGTGTCCGCGTCCTCCTTCTGCCCCTTGCTGGTACTCGGCATCTGGTGGCGGCGGCTGACCCCGCCGGGCGCGGCCGCCGGGATGCTCATCGGCGGCGGCTCGGCACTCGTGGCCGTCGGCGCGACCATGGCCGGCTATCCCGGCTCGGGTTCCCTGCACGCCCTGCTCGCCTGGCCCGCGCTGTGGTCCGTGCCGCTCGGCTTCCTCACCATGGTGCTGGTGTCCCTGGCCACTTCGGGCCGGGTGCCGGTGGGAACGGCGGCGATCCTGGCGCGGTTCCACCTACCGGAGGAACTGGCCGACGGCCAGGTGCGCGCCGCGAACACGAAGGAGGTC
This sequence comes from Streptomyces sp. NPDC058246, assembly GCF_042881985.1. Lineage (NCBI taxonomy): Bacteria > Bacillati > Actinomycetota > Actinomycetes > Kitasatosporales > Streptomycetaceae > Streptomyces > Streptomyces sp. NPDC058246. The sequence continues at coordinate 21,977 of NZ_JBHVWZ010000029.1, forward strand.
GACGCGTGAGGGTGGGCCGCGCTGCTCGCGAGACGGGAGCGGCCACGGCATGAGCGGATTTCTTGCCGGGCTCTGCGTCGCCGTACTCCCGCTGCTCGCCGCCGGGTTCTGGCTCGGCAGGCGCACCGCGCGGCCCGAGAGCCGCGGCGGCGGTCTCGGCACCCCCGTCGAACACGCCACCTTCCAGACCCTGCACACGGCCTCGCTCGCCGCGCCCCCGCTGCGGGCGGGTCTTACGCAGGAGACGGCGGGCCGGTCCGCGCGACGGCTGCGCACCCTGCTCGGCACGGACGCGCTGTGCCTCACCGACCAGGAGACGGTCCTCGCCTGGGACGGTGTGGGGGCGCACCACCGTACCGAGATCATGGAGCGGCTCGCCGGCCCGCTGGAGACCGGTCGCGGCGAGGCGTTCCGGCTGACGTGCGACGAGCCGGACTGCCCGTTGCGCTGGGCCGTCGTCGCGCCGCTCACCGTCGACGAACGGGTGCACGGAGCGCTCGTGGCCTGCGCGCCCCGCGAGTCCGCCGTCCTCGTACGGGCCGCCGGCGAGGTCGCCCGCTGGGTCTCGGTGCAACTGGAACTCGCCGACCTGGACCAGTCCCGTACCCGGCTGATCGAGGCCGAGATCAAGGCCCTGCGCGCCCAGATTTCCCCGCACTTCATCTTCAACTCGCTCGCGGTGATCGCCTCGTTCGTCCGCACCGACCCCGAGCGCGCCCGCGAACTGCTGCTGGAATTCGCCGACTTCACCCGCTACTCGTTCCGCCGGCACGGCGACTTCACCACCCTCGCCGACGAACTGCACGCCATCGACCACTACTTGGCGCTGGTCAGGGCCCGCTTCGGGGAGCGTCTGTCGGTCACGCTCCAGATCGCGCCCGAGGTGCTGCCGGTCGCGCTGCCCTTCCTCTGCCTCCAGCCCCTCGTGGAGAACGCCGTCAAACACGGCCTGGAGGGGAAGACCGACAAGAGCCACATCAGCATCACCGCGCAGGACACGGGCGCCGAGGCGCTGGTCGTCATCGAGGACAACGGCGCCGGAATGGACCCCGACCGGCTGCGCCGCATTCTGGCCGGAGAGGTCAGCCCCTCGGGCGGTATCGGGCTGTCCAACGTCGACGAACGACTGCGCCAGGTCTACGGGGACGACTACGGCCTGGTCATCGAGACCGCCGTGGGAGCGGGCATGAAGATCACCGCCCGGCTGCCCAAGTACCAGCCGGGCGTGCACTCGGCGGGACGGCTGCCCAGGGCGTGAGCGCCTCGCGCCCCGGGCGTCAGGTATCGGGCGTCAGGTGTCCGCTGCCGGGCGTCCGGCGTCAGGCACTGCGCGAGGCCACCATCCCCAGCGTGATCAGGCCGAGGACGACCCAGCCGAACCACAGCCAGCCGTTGCTGCCGAGGGCCACCGTGTAGGCCGTCACCACGACGAGCCCGCCCACGGTGATCACGCCCATCGTCTTGGTCGAACCGGGCATCGCAACACCCTCCTCCAGGCGGGTCCGCGACGCGGGCCGTGGCCTTGGGCCCATTTTCACCCGGACGGTGGCGCTTCGCCAGGTCCGGGCGGCCTAACGGTCGCCCTGCGCCGGGCGTTGCCCCTGCTCCGTGCTGCAGACCACCAGGTAGTACCCCTTCGCCCACAGTCCCTTGCTGCGCAGGCCGTGGCTCCAGTGGGTGTCGGGGCTGAGGCCGTACCGCTCCGGCGGGGCGTCGAGCGCGCACTGGTCGTTCGCCTGCTCGTCGGGGTCCTTGCCGGACACATAGGACTTGAGGTGGGTGATCTGGACGACCCGCCCCTCATGGTCCTTGTCGCAGGCGACCAGCTCGAAGTGCGTACTGACGCGTGCGTCACCGCCCACATGACCGAGACAGTCGTCCCGCTGCATCTGGGTCGCGTCCTCGAACGTCATCCCGTACGGGCGCAGACCGCCGAGCGGGCCGTACACCGGGCCGTACTTCCCCGCCAGCAGACACGCGACGGTGCCGCCGGTGGCGTCGAAGCCCTCGCGCGTGGGTACGACGGCCATGCTCCGCACGTTCCAGGCGAGCTTGTCCGCGGTGTCCTTGGTCCGGTCCTGGCACCGCTGGGCGCCGTCGCTGCGCGCGGCCTCGTACGAAGGGGCCTTGTACAGGTCCATCACCTGCGCGTCGGGGCGGGCGTCCTTGCAGGTGGGATCCAGTCGCAGACGTGGGACTTCGGCCGTGGTCCACAGGGGCGGCGAGCCCAGGACGCAGTCGCCCTTCCGGAGCGGTGCGGAGAGCCCGACCGCGTCCCCGTACGGCGGCACGGCCTTGTGCGCCATCGCGTACCAGACCCCGCCGGCCGTCATCCCCAGCGCGAGGACCACCGCCGCCAGGGCCTGAAGGAGGCGGGGGCGCCTGCGCCGTCGCCGCCCCGAGGGACCGGGGGCCGGGGCGGGCGGCGCTCCGTACCAGGGCGGGCCCTGGCCCTGACCCGGCTGCGGGGTGTACGCGCCCGGTGCGGGGGCGGTGGGGGAGCAGGCGTACGGCGTGCCCGCGGCGTTGGGGGAGTAGGCACCCGGTGTCCGGGCCCGGGCGGTGGGTGTGTACGTCGCGGCCGGGGTGTACGCGGCAGGCGTGGCGAAGCCTTGGTCTCCCACGGGGCTGCCGGGGGCCGGGGCCCCGTGGGAGGTGACGAGTCCCGCCCAGGGCGGCCGCGAACCCGTGTCGACCCGGGTCGGCGGATGCGGCTCGGGTGTGATGATGCGGGCCAGCGCCGCCGCCGCGTCCGCCGCGGAGATCCGCCGGGCGGGATCCTTGACCAGCAGCGCCTCCACCACCGGCCGCAAGGCCCCGGCCCGCCGCGGCGGCGGTGCCTCCTCCAGGACCAGGGCGGTGATCGCGGCGAGGTCGCTCTCACGGTCGAAGGGTCCGAAACCCTCCACGCCGAAATACAGGGTGCAGCCCAGCGAGAACAGGTCGGCCGCGGCGGTCGGCGGCCCTCCGGTGGCCCGTTCGGGCGCCAGATACCCGGCCGTGCCCACGAGGATGGACGTCCTGGTCCAGCGGGGCTCCGGGGAATCCGGCTGGACGGAGATGCCGTAGTCGGTGAGCAGGATCCGCGCGCCCGGCGTGCCCGCGCGGTCCGGAGCGAGCAGGATGTTGGCGGGTTTGACGTCCCGGTGCATGATGCCGCGTTCGTGCCCGGCGGTCAGGGCGTCCAGCACGGCGAGTCCGATGCGGGCGCACTCCGCGGGGGCGAGCGGACCGCGCCGGGCGAGCCAGTCGCGCAGATCCTCCGCGCCCGCCACGTACTCCATCACGATCCACGGCAGGCCCTCGTACTCGAGGACGTCGTGCACGGTCACCACGTGCGGGTGCCCCCGCAGCACCGCCGCGTTCCGTGCCTCGGCGCGGGCGCGCGCGATGCGCGACTCCTGCTCCTCACCGCCCTCCGGCAGGTTGCGGAACCTGATCTCCTTGAGCGCGACATCGCAAGCGAGCCGCTGGTCGTGGGCGAGCCACACATGGCCCATCCCGCCCGAGCCGACCCGGTCCAGCAGCCGATACCGGCCGGCGATGACCCGGCCCACTCCCGACTCCGGCGATCCTGGTGCCATCCGGTTGCTCCCCGGGTTCTGCGCTGGTTCGTGCGTGAATTTCGTACGCGGATCAGGACGTGTCTCCGGTGAGCCCACCGGAGTCGGTCGCGTCGGTCGCGGAGGAGGGGGCAACGGGTACGGAGTCGCCGACCCCGGGGTCGACCGAGGACGAGCCGCTCGACCCGGGCGTGACCTCGGTGGAGGCGGGGGCGGTCGAGACGGAGGCCGAGGTGGACTCCGAGGCGGAGGCCGGGACGGAGGTCGAGGCGGAGGCCGGGACGGAGGTCGAGGCGGAGGTCGAGGCGGACTCCGAGGGGGTGGCCGAATCGCCCGTCCCTGTGTCGGGCGGGGTACTGCCGGACACGGGCGGCGAGTCGGTCCCGCCGGAACCAGTACTGGACTGGCCGGGCCCGGTGCTCGACCCGTCCGGGCCGGTGCTCGACCCGTCCGGGCCGGTGCTCGACCCGTCCGGCCCGGTGCTCGACCCGTCCGGGCCGGTGCCGGAGTCGCCCGGTCCTGTCGTGATCCCACCGGTGTCCGGGGGCGTGCTCCGGTTCTGGTCGGAGCCGTCGTCGGGCCGGACGAACAGCGTCACGGGCGCGCCCCACTTCAGCGTGCTGCCCTCGACGGGCTGGGAGGCGGTGACGCGGGCGTCGTCCGGCGGCAGGGAGTCACCGTCGTACGCCAGACCGAGACCCGCGTCGGCGAGGTTCCGGCTCGCTTCGGCGAACGTCATCCCGGTGACGGGTGGAACGGCGTGTCCGGCGTGGGTGTCGAAGGACTTGTCGTCCTCGCCCGCGGTGCCGACCCGACGGTCGATCCCGTGGCCGGGGTCATGGACGTCGACGAGCTGGAGACGGCGGATCTCCGGGTTGCCCGGCGGCGGCTCGACGATCACGATGTGGTCCTGCCGATATCCGGACCACTTCTTGTTTCCGTCCTTGAACTGCACCGAACTCTTCTTGATGTTCGTCTTGGAGGGGAGCAGTGGATTACCGCAGGAGCACTTCACGGCGGGCAGCCCCTGATGGTCGACCAGAATCGCGATTCCCGCCTGCAACAAGGCACCGAAGGGAACGGCCTTGCCGTGTTTGTACTCGTGATTCGTCACGAGAGTGTCGTTACGCAACACGACGGGTGTGAGGTGATCGATGTAATACGAGATCTCATCGGTGCCGATATGCAGGACCCGGGCCCATTCCCGCGCCTTGGCGGAGTTCTCGGGAGCGGTGAGGAATTTCTTCAGCTTCGCCACGACGCAGGTGCCGGGCTTCGTCGACCCGCCGAACTCACCGGTGGCCCCACCGGTGCCGTCCTGCCCGGGCGAGGCACCGGACGTGGCACCGGGCGAGGCACCGGACGAGCCGTCAGGCGTGCCGCCCGGGGGCGCGCCGCCCTGGGCAGCGCCGCCCGGCGTGCCCCCGTACAGCCCCGGACTGTTGCTGGCCTGCACCCCGCCGCGCGGCCGTGTCTCGGGGAGGTGGATGTCCTTGCCGAGGCCGCCGTCCTCCTTGAAGAAGGGATTGGCCTGCGAAATCCCCGCCGCCACGGCACGTACGACGAACAACTGATCGGATTTGCCGCACCCGCTGACCGCGCTGACCATCAGCACGGAAACCAGCAGTAGAGCGACCCTGCGGGCCGCCGATATCCCGGCCCTTTGCATGGACACGCGAAATGTCATGACCGCTCCCCCTGCGGTTTCCCCCGTGGACCCCGCGCCGGGTACAAGACCCGACACAGGGCTTCGCATTCCATGCTACTGAACGACAACGCCTTTCAGGCAAGGCGAATAAGAAAGTTAATTCAGTGACCGCGTGCGTTGAGTGAGGCCAGATAGGCGTTGTACGCCTCGAGTTCCTGGTCGCCGTCGCGGTCCGCGGCCCGGTCCTTGCGCTTGGCCTGGCGCTGCTCCGAGCCGTACCACTGGAAGAGCAGCGCGAGCAGGACGAGCACGGAGGGGATCTCGCTGAAGGCCCAGGCGATGCCGCCGGCCGCGTTCTGGTCGGAGAGCGCGTCGATGCCGAGTGAGGCCGGCGGGTTCTTGAACGTCTCGACCATCGGCTCCGACGCCATCATCAACGCGATCCCGAAGAACGCGTGGAACGGCATCCCGGCGAACAGCTCCAGCATCCGCATCAGATAGCCCGGCCGGTTCGGGCCCGGGTCCACGCCCATGATCGGCCAGAAGAAGACCAGACCGACGGCGAGGAAGTGCACCATCATTCCGATGTGGCCCGCCCTGGAGCCCATCAGGAAGTCGAAGATCGGCGTGAAGTACAGCGCGTACAGGCTCGCGATGAACAGCGGGATGGTGAACGCCGGGTGCGTGATGATCCGCATGTACCGGCTGTGCAGGAACATCAGCAGCAGCTCGCGCGGCCCCTTGTCGCCGCGCTTCGACGCGACCGGCAGCGCGCGCAGCGCCAGCGTGATCGGCGCCCCGAGCAGGATCAGGATCGGCGACAGCATGCTGATCACCATGTGCTGCACCATGTGCACGCTGAACATGACCATGCCGTAGTCGTTCAGCCTGGTGCACATCATGAGCATCACGGTCAGCACACCGACGACGAAGAAGGCGGTCCGGCCCCACGACCACGCGTCGCCGCGCCGCACGAGCCGCACGACCCCCCAGCCGTACAGTCCGAGCCCCACCAGGCAGGCGACGAGGAAGAACGGGTCCGCGGACCATTCGAGCCCCCGCCCCAGCGTGAACGGCGGCAGATCCATGGTCATGCCGTGCCCGCTGTGATCCATCCGCCGGCTCCTGATTCGTACGGGGTTGTGCTGTCTGTCCGCACCAGACTAGGACTGACCCCGGTCACACCTGTGACCGGGGTCAGGAAAACGTCCCTTCAGCGGCGCGGGGAACTACGCGAACGGCCACGGCGCATTCGCGGTCGCCGGAACCCACGGCGCATTCGCGGTCGCCGGAACTCCTACAGCACGCACTCCGCTTCGGCGTACCGCTCGTCCGGGACCGTCTTCAGCGTCTCGACGGCCTCGGCGAGCGAGACCATCACGATGTCCGTGCCGCGCAGCGCGGTCATCATCCCGAACTCGCCGCGGTGCACCGCCTCCACGGCATGCCAGCCGAACCGGGTCGCGAGCACCCGGTCGTACGCGGTCGGCGTACCGCCCCGCTGCACGTGCCCGAGGATGACCGGACGCGCCTCCTTGCCGAGCCGCTCCTCCAGCTCCAGGGAGAGCTGCCGGGCGATCCCGGCGAACCGCTCGTGGCCGTAGATGTCCTTGCCGCCCTCGTCGAACTCCATCGTGCCCGCGCGAGGCTTCGCACCCTCCGCCGCCACGACGATGGCGAACCGCTTCCCCGCCGCGAAGCGCTCGCCGACCTTGGTGGCCAACTCCTCGATGTCGAAGGGGCGTTCCGGCACGACGATGGCGTGCGCGCCCGCGGCCATGCCGGAGTGCAGCGCGATCCAGCCGGTGTGGCGGCCCATGACCTCCACGATCAGGACACGCTGGTGGGACTCGGCGGTGGTCTTCAGCCGGTCCAGGGCCTCCGTCGCGACGCCGACGGCGGTGTCGAAGCCGAAGGTCACGTCCGTGACAGCGATGTCGTTGTCGATGGTCTTCGGTACGCCGACGATCGGCAGGCCGCTGTCCGAGAGCAGGCGGGCCGCCTTGAGGGTGCCCTCGCCGCCGATCGGGATGATCGCGTCGAGGCCCAGCTCCGCGACATGCCCCTTGGCCCGCTCCACGCCGTCCCGCAGATGGGCGGGCTGGACCCGGGAGGAGCCGAGCATGGTGCCGCCGCGAGCCAGGATGCCGCTCACCGCGTCGAGGTCGAGCTTGAGGTAGTCGCACTCCAGAAGGCCCTTCCAGCCGTCCCGGAAGCCGATGACCTCGTCGCCGTGGTCGACGACGGCACGGTGCACGACGGACCGGATGACGGCGTTCAGGCCGGGGCAGTCGCCGCCGGACGTGAGGACACCAATGCGCATAGCCCGAAATACCTTCTCAACGTGGGCCGGAGACCGGACCACGCTGTCCGGCTGGACCCCGCCACCCTACCGGCGGCAGGGGGCGGGTACGCATCGTGCGTCCGCCTGCTGGACGGCCCCGCACACGTGAGCGGAGGCCGTGCCATACGGGCTCTCGCAGCCGGCCTGAGGAACCGTTTCGCATGCCCCTCAGGCGGGCTGCCCGGCCGCTGTGTTCACGCAGGCTGCTGCGCAGCTGTGTTCACGCAGGCTGCTGCGCGGCGGCGATGCGCTCGTTGCGCAGCGCGTCGTACCAGCGGTCGTCGATGGGCGGCAGCGCGTTCACGTCCAGCGCCAGCTTCAGCAGCAGGTCCGCGATCTGCGGGTTGCGGGCGAGGACGGGCCCGTGCATGTACGTACCGAAGACGGTGTCGTTGTACGCGCCCTCGGTGCCGTCCCCCGTGCCGTTGCCCTTGCCGAGCCGCACGTTCGCGAACGGGCGCGCGGTGGGACCGAGGTGGGTCACGCCCTGGTGGTTCTCGAAGCCGGTCAGCTGGGGCAGGCCGAGGCGCGGGTCGATGTCCGCGAGGACGTCGCCGACGCAGCGTTCGCCCTCCCCCCGCGTGGAGACCACGTCGAGCAGGCCGAGGCCCGGCTCGCGCTGACCGAGGTCGTTGATGAACTCGTGCCCGAGGATCTGGTAGCCGGCGCACACCGAGAAGACGATCGCGCCGTTGCTGACCGCGTGGTGCAGACCACCGTCCCGGCGCAGCCGCTCCGCGGCGAGCCGCTGCGGCCGGTCCTCGCCGCCGCCGATCAGGTAGATGTCGCCGGAGGTCGGGATCGGCTGGTCGCTGCGCACGTCGAGGCGGGCCACGTCGAGGCCCCGCTGGCGGGCCCGGCGCTCCACGACGAGGGCGTTGCCCTGGTCGCCGTAGGTGCTCAGCAGGTCCGGGTAGATCCACACCAGACGCAGGCTGTTGTCGCTCATTCTCTTCGTCCTCCGTGGCTGCTCAGTTGCCGACACGACGCCTCAAGTCCTGGAACGCGGTGTAGTTGGCGATGACCTCGATGCGTCCGGGCGGCGCCATCTGCACGGCCTGGTCGAGGTTCTCGCAGACCTGGAAGTGCTGGTTCGCGACTTCCAGCCGTACGGCGAGGTCGAGCTTCCGGTCGCCGAGCACGAAGATCGGGTGTCCGGTCAGACGTGTGTAGTCGACGTCCCACAGCCACGAGGTGTCGGTGCCGTCGGCGCCGCGCGCGTTCACCGAGAGGATGACCGGGGTCGGCGGCGGGTCGATCAGGGAGAACGTCTCCAGCCAGCCGGCCGGATTCTTGGCGAGCAGCAGACGCAGGTCGCGCTGCATGAACTGCACCACGTCGTAGCGCCCTGCGACCGCCTGCACCTGGTACATACGCTCCAGGGCGACCTGCGGGGGCACCCCGAAGACGGCGGCGACGGCGGCCGACGAGGCGGCGTTCGCCTTGTTGGCCCGGCCCGGCAGCTGGAGGTGGATCGGCCAGGCGGAGCCGTGCGGGTCGAGGACGTGGTCGCCGGAGAGCGCCCAGGTCGGCGTCGGACGGCGGAAGCCGCACTCGCCGCAGAACCAGTCGTCGCCGGGGCGCTGCATCACACCGCCGCAGGACGGGCAGGACCAGGCGTCGTCCTTCCACATCTGACCGGCCGCCACCCACATGACGTTCGGCGAGGAGGACGCGGCCCACACGACCAGCGGGTCGTCGGCGTTGGCCACCACGACGGCCTTGGAACCGGCCAGGCCCTCCCGCCAGTGCTCGGCCATCATCCGCGTCTCGGCGGCGCGGTCGAGCTGGTCGCGGGAGAGGTTGAGCAGCGCGATGCACTTCGGGTCGGTGTCCCGCGCGACGCCGGAGAGGTACTTCTCGTCGACCTCGATGACCGCGAACTTGGCGTCCGAACCGCCGGCCAGCGCCGAGGTGATGCCCGCGGGCATATTGGCCCCGAGCGCGTTGGAGACGACCGGGCCCGCGGCGCGCAGCGCCTCGGCGATCAGCCGGGTGGTCGTGGTCTTGCCGTTGGTGGCCGACACCAGGATCACGTCCAGGTGCGTGGCCAGCCGGGCCAGCAGGTCGGGGTCGAGCTTGAGTGCCACCCGGCCGCCGATCACCGATCCGCTGCCGCGTCCGGCGGCCCGCGAGACGGCCGCCGCCGCCTTGCCCGCCGTCACGGCCAGCTTGGCCCGCGGCGTCAGCGGGTCCGAGTTGCCTGACATCGTTTCTCGATCCTCCTTGCGTACGCGCCGCGCCTCTGCCCCCGGCACCGTGTGGGCCTCAGCCTATCGAGATCCACTCACGTGCCCGAATCGCGGCACCTCCGCGGTGCCCGCGCGACCGGCGCGCGCTGTGCGCGCGCTCCTGAGGACCGTACCCTTGCCGCCATGCGACACGGCTCCATCCCGGGCACCCACGGGCGCGTCCGGCCCCTCACCCTGCTCGGCGACCCCGTCCTGCACACTCCGTGTGAAGAGGTCACGGACTTCGGCCCCCAACTCGCGCGGCTCGTCGAGGACATGTTCGCGACGATGTACGCCGCCGAGGGGGTGGGCCTCGCGGCCAACCAGGTCGGCGAGTCGCTCAGGGTGTTCGTGTACGACTGCCCGGACGACGAAGACGTCCGGCATCTGGGACATGTGGTGAACCCACGCCTCGTCCAGGCGGACGGTGTGGTGCTGCGGGGGCCGGAGGGCTGTCTGTCGCTGCCGGGGCTCGAGGCGGGCACCGAGCGGTACGACCATGCCGTGGTCGAGGGCTTCACGGTGACCGGCTCGCCGGTCACCGTGCGGGGCACCGGGTGGTTTGCGCGGTGCCTTCAGCATGAGTGCGACCACCTTGACGGTGGGGTGTACGTGGATCGGCTCACTGGCCGGCGCCGCCGACGGGTCATGCGCCAGGCGACGCGGGCGCGGGCGTCTTGGGAGCGTTGAGCTCTGCGTGTCGGCTGCGGGTTCGTCGTGGCTGGTCGCGCAGTTCCTCGCGCCCCTGACAGGGCGCTGAACTCTGCCTGCCGGCTGCGGGCTCGTCGTGGCTGGTCGCGCAGTTCCCCGCGCCCTGACGGGGCGTTGAGCCCTGTCGGGCGGCTTCCGGTCGTCCGTGGCTGGTCGCGTGGGTTCTCGCGGCGCTGACCACGTCGCCTGGGTCAGAAGCCGGGGCCGCCGATCTTGTCGCCCGCTGCTGCCAGCCGGCCCCAGAGCAGATCCGCCAGGCTGCGGACCAACTCGGCTCGGGAGCAGGGGCGTTCGCCGAGCCACCAGTCGCCGGCGGCGTGCATCATGCCGACGATTCCGTGGCCCCACACCCGCGCCAGCTGCTGGCTGTCGGGGCCGAGATCGACACGCTCCTCGATGACCTCGGCCAGTTCCTCGCCCATGCGGCGCAGCAGGGGAGCGGAGTGCTTGCCGACGTCGAAGCCCTGGTCGCCGGGCTGGCCGCCCTCCGCCGGATGCATCAGGAAGCGGTAGACCTGGGGGCGAGCCTCAATGGCCGCCAAATATGTGTCGAGTGTCGACTCGACACGCTCCCTGCGCTCCGCCGGAGCGTCCAGCGCGGCCCGCAGTGCTTCGAGGAGGGCGTCCGTGTGCCGCTTGGCGAGCGCGGCGTAGAGTCCGCCCTTGTCGCCGAAGTGGCGGTACAGGATCGGCTTGGTGATGCCCGCCTCGGCGGCGATGGCGTTCATCGAGGCCCCGGGGCCGTCGCGAAGCACCACTCTGTCGGCGGCCTCCAGCAGCTCGCGCCGTCGGCGGTCGGCGGACCTCTGCTGATCGGTCCGCTGTGTGGTGTCCATGTGCTCTCCCACCCGTGGTGATTCGGTGACGCCTGCGCAAACTAACACTCAACGGCGTATGCGTATCGAACGGGCTGCCGAGCGAGGCTCGGGAGTTGACTTTATCTACCGGCGAGTAACACACTCTGGTTACCGCAAGTAACACTTTAGTGCAGCGCTGGAGGGGTCATGGCCGAGTTCACCATGGAGCTCAACGACGAACAGAAGGAGGTCCGGGACTGGCTGCACGGCTTCGCCGCCGACGTCATCCGCCCCGCGGCCGCCGAATGGGACGAGCGCGAAGAGACTCCCTGGCCGGTCATCCAGGAGGCCGCGAAGGTCGGCATCTACTCCCTGGACTTCTACGCCCAGCAGTACTTCGACCCCACCGGCCTCGGCATTCCGATGGCCATGGAAGAGCTGTTCTGGGGCGACGCGGGCATCGCCCTCTCCATCGTCGGCACCGGCCTCGCCGCCGTGGGCGTCCTCGCCAACGGCACCGAGGAGCAGATCGGCACCTGGATCCCCCAGATGTACGGCGATGCCAACGATGTCAAGGTCGCGGCCTTCTGTTCCTCCGAGCCCGACGCCGGCTCCGACGTCGCCTCCATGCGCACACGTGCCGTCTACGACGAGGCCAAGGACGAGTGGGTCCTCAACGGCACCAAGACCTGGGCGACCAACGGCGGCATCGCCAACGTCCACGTGGTGGTCGCGGTCGTCGACGCCGAGCTGGGCTCCAAGGGCCACGCCTCCTTCATCGTTCCGCCGAGCACGCCGGGCCTCTCCCAGGGCCAGAAGTTCAAGAAGCACGGCATCCGCGCCTCGCACACCGCCGAGGTCGTCCTGGAGAACGTGCGCATCCCCGGCTCCTGCCTCCTCGGCGGCAAGGAGAAGCTCGACGAGCGCCTCGCCCGCGCCCGTGAGCGCGCGAGGGCGGGCGGCGGCGAGCGCGTGAAGAACGCCGCGATGGCCACGTTCGAGGCGTCCCGCCCGGCCGTCGGTGCGATGGCGGTGGGCACCGCGCGGGCCGCGTACGAGGTGGCTCTCGACTACGCGAAGACGCGTGAGCAGTTCGGGCGGCCGATCATCGACAACCAGGGGGTCGCCTTCCAGCTCGCCGACATGCGTACGTCGATCGACGCGGCGCGGCTGCTGGTGTGGCGCGCGTCCTGGATGGCGGTCAACGGCAAGCCGTTCACCGCGGCCGAGGGGTCCATGTCGAAGTTGTTCGCCAGTGAGACGGCGAAGAAGGTCACCGCGCAGGCGATTCAGATCCTGGGCGGGAACGGGTACACCCGGGAGTACCCGGTTGAGCGGATGCACCGGGATGCGGCCATCTACACGATCTTCGAGGGGACGAGTGAGGTGCAGCGGCTGGTGATCGCGCGGACGTTGTCCGGGATGCCCATCCGGTAGCGGTAGCGGTAGCGGTAGCGGTTGCGTGCGGGCCGCGGACCGGCTGTGGCTGGGACGCGGTTCCCCGCGCGCCCAAGAGGGGCGCTCCGGCTAGCGGTGTTTCAGGGGTGTGAGTTGTTCGATGTCGTACCGCGCCCTCAGCTCCTCGATCGCCGCATGGTCCGGGGGGCCGCCGTTGCCGAGGATCTCCAGGAGTTCCTCGAAGTAGCGCTCGTGGTCCGGGGGCGGTGACGCCTGGAAGAACATCTTCGCCTGGGTCTCGGTGGGGTTGGAGAAGGCGTGCGGGCAGCCCGGGGGGACGACGATGACCGTGCCGGGAGTCGCCCGCACCACTCGGTTGCCCGAACTGGACTCCCATTTCTGCCAGTTGTCGGGGGTCCGGATTCGCGGCTCGAAGGCGAGCACGTCCAGCTCGCCTTCGAGCACGTAGAACAGCTCCTCGCTGCGGGTGTGCACATGGGCGCCGACGTCGAAGCCCGGCGGCACCAACACCTCGAAGGTGGAGGCCATCCGCGAGTGCGAGCCGGTCACCTTGAACGTCACGTGCTGTGCGGGTGTCCGCACCACGCGGCCGTGACCCGGCGGCACGAGCAGTCCTTCGGGCGCTGTCATCGGTCGCTCACCACGTCACGGGCAGGGCCTCGGGCCCGCGGATCAAGGCGCCCTTCCTGAAGGGGACCTGATCCGGCGGTACGGCGAGCCGCAGCCCGGGAAGCCGGTCGAGCAGCGCGTCGACCATCAGCTCGGACTCCAGCCCGGCCAGCATGCCGCCCGGGCAGTAGTGCGGGCCGAAGCCGAACGCCACATGCGGATTGGGGCTGCGCGAGAAGTCGATCGTCTCCGGGTCGGGGAAGACGTCCGGGTCACGGTTCGCGGCCAGGTACGACACGTAGATCGCGTCGCCCGCCCGGATCCGTACACCCTTGATCTCCACGTCCTCCACGGCGATCCGCGACAGCCCGACCGCACTGCGGTGCGGGATGTAGCGGAGCAGTTCGTCGATGGCCTGGGGGCGGATCTCCGGCTCGGACCGCAGCCGTTCGGCCAGGTCGGGGCGGGTCATCAGGATGTAGAACAGCTGGCCGCTGTTGTTGGTGACCGCCTCGCCGCCGATCTGGAGGAGCACGGCGAGCCCGACGGCCTCCTCCAGCGTGATCTCGCCCTCGCCCACGGCGGCGCCCAGCAGTGAGGTGACGTCCTCCCCGGTGCTGCCGCGCCGGTCGCCGATGAGCTTGGTGAAGTACGCGCCCATCTCGTTCTTGGCCTTCTCGCTGACCACGGCGCCGTGCGAGGAGGACAGAATCTGCTGGGTCCAGGTGTGCATGCTCTGCCGGTCGTCGGCCGGTACGCCCATGAGTTCGCAGATGACCGCGATGGGGAACGGGCCGAGGACCGACTCGGTGAGGTCGGCGGGCGGGCCGTCCTGGACCATTTCGTCGACCAGTTCGTCCAGCATCCGCCGGGACTTCTCGCGGATCCGCTCCACGCCGCGCGCCGTGAAGGCGGCGGCGACGGAGCGTCGCAGCCGGGTGTGGTCGGGCGGGTCCAGGAAGCCCACCGCGCCGCGGGCCGGGATGAAGTGCGGGGCGAGCCGGGTGACCTGCCGGTCCATGACCGCCTCACGGCTGAACCGGGAGTCGTTGGCCACCATGCGGACGTCGTCGTACCGCGTGACCAGCCAGGCCCAGCCTTCTCCATTGGGCAGTTCGATCCGGGTGACCGGGCCCTCACGCATCAGCCGCGTGAGGACCGGGTCGAAATCCACGCCGGTCAGATCGAGGACGGGCCAGTGCCGGACGGGCGGCAGCGCCTCGGTGATCGTGTCCTCGGTGATCGTGTCCTCGGTCATGACCGGCCCGCCGTCCGGTCGCTGCCGTCGTTCCAGCGGCCGAGGGCCATCTCCGCGGTGATGCCGGGGCCGAAGCCCGCGAGCAGTCCGCGCGCGGTGGGCTCGGCGCCGCCCTCGTCGAACAGCCGGCGCAGCGCGTCCAGCACGACGGCACTGGCGATGTTCCCGTACTCGGTGAGGGTGGCCCGGCTGAACCGGAAGGCCTCGTGCGGGACTTCGAGGAACTTGCTGAGGTCGTCGAGGATCCGGGGGCCGCCCGCGTGGATGATGTAGAAGTCCAGGTCGGAGGCGTCCCAGCCGTGCTGCTTCGCGAGGGCCTTGAGCGCGGGCGCGAGCGGTTCCATCGTGGTCGGAACCCGCTTGTCCAGCAGGAAGTGGAAGCCGGTCGCCCGGACGTCGTACATGATCCACTCTTCGGTCTTGGGGATCAGGTACGAGCCGTTGCGTTCGAGTTTGATGCCGGTGCCGCCGCGGCCGCGGACGACCGCCGCGGCGATGCCGTCGCCGAACAGTCCGTTGCAGAGCAGCGAGCCCACGCCGAGGTCGGTCGGCTGGTAGCAGAGCGAGCAGAACTCGCAGGCCACGATCAGCGCGTTGGCGTCGGGGTAGGCCGTGCAGAAGTCGTGCGCACGGTTGATCGCGGCACCGCCGGCGGCACAGCCCAGCTGGGCTATGGGTATCTGCCGGGTGTCGCTGCTGAAGTCCATCGCGTTGATCAGCCAGGCCGTGAGCGAGGGCATCATGAACCCGGTGCACGACACGTAGATGATCACGTCGATGTCGGCGGCGAGTACCTCGGCGTCGTCCAGCGCCCGTTGCACCACGGCGGGGACGCGGGCCTTCGCCTCGATCTCGTAGACCTTGTTGCGCTCCTCGAAGCCCGGGTGCTTCAGGGTCTCTTCGATGGGCTGCACGATGCGCCGGGTGCGCACGCCGGTGTTCTCGATCAGCCGGAGAGCGAGTGGCAGTTGTGGGTGGTCGGCGTGACGGGAGCGAGCCAGCTCCAACGTCTCCTCCATCGTGATCACATGTTCGGGAACCGAGACCGAGGGCCTGCACAATGTCGCCATGGAGCGCGCCTTCTTTCGCCTTCCGGGGAACTCTCGTCCCCCGGCGGAAGGGTGGTTCACCCACGATGCGAACGGGTGGTCCACCCACGATCACCCGGAAGCGCGGGGATATCTCGTCGGATTACTCCATTCCAGGGATTTTCGGGACAGCGTGGGACCCTGGGGGAAGGGTCCCCCGGACAGCCGAACCGAAGGAGTACGCGATGACGCGGACGGCCAGGGAACTGCTGGACAGCACGGTCGGAAAGCTCGCTCCGGAGCCCCACGCCAACCGGCTTCTGCCGCTGATCGCACGGGGCGCGGCGCAGCGCTCCACCCTCGCCGTGCTCGCCCTCGAACAGCGCCATGTGATCGCCGCGGACCGCCGGGCGTTCCTGCATCTGGCCGAACGGTCGGCCGTTGGAGCCGAGGTGCCGGCCGCCGCGCCTCAGAGTGCCGCCTTCTTCGAAATGCTCGCGGAGGGTGAGGCCCTGGCCCAGGTTCGGCTGGGCGCGTTCGCCGCCGCGGTCGGGGCCGACCAAGTGCAGGCCGCCGGGTACGAGCCACTGGCGGACTGCCAGACCTATCCCGCGTACGTCGCCTGGCTCGCCCTGAACGGTTCACCGGCCGACGTCGTGCTCGCGCTCGTCGCCAACTTCGCGACGTGGGGCGGCTATTGCTCGGCCATCGCCGAGGCGCTGCGCCACCACTACCGCCTCGACGAGGAGGCCTGCGGCTTCTTCGACTTCTTCGCCGCGCCCGCGCCCGAGCTGGAGCGACGGGCCCTGGACGCCGTGCAGGCAGGGCTCGACACCGGGGAAGTGGACGAGGGCGAGGTGCTTCGGTACGGCCGTCTGCTCCAGGGCTACGAGGCGAGGTTCTGGCACGCCCTGTGGGAGCTCGACCAGCGGCAGAGCTGACACGGCGCCGGTCGGCGTACGGCCGGGCGACGCCCCGTCGGCCGTACGCGGCAGCGGTACGTCGTGGCGGTCGTACCGCCGTATGTCGTGCCGGTCCTACAGCCGTATGCCGTGGCGGTTGCCGTGGCGGTCGTACGCCGTGTCAGTCGGCCGTCGTCCCACTGCTGTGCGCGATGCACGCCACGTCGATACGGTCGGCGAGCTTGGCGAGTTCGATCGTGAGCGCCGCCACCGTGTCCTCGTCGAGCCCGTCCTGACCGGCCTCCACCAGATGCAGCCACCGGCCGCCCACCGTGCGCAGCAGCTTGCTGACGTCGGCGGCCGCCACCTGCAACGTGCCGCGGTCGTCGACGATCAGAGGCAGGGTCACTTCGCGGTTCACAGAGGGGATCGTAGCTGCGGAACGCTCACGCTCCGTGCCATACGGTGGTGATGTTGCAGAACTCGCGGATTCCGTGCTCCGACAGCTCACGCCCGTAGCCGGACCGCTTGACCCCGCCGAACGGGAACGCCGGATGGGACGCCGTCATCCCGTTGACGTACACACTGCCCGCCTCCAGATCACGGACGAACCGGTCCACCTCGCTCCCGTCGCGCGTCCAGACGTTCGAACTCAGCCCGAACGGGGTGTCGTTGGCGAGGGCCACCGCCTCGTCCAGACCGGCCGCGCGGTAGAGCGTGGCGACGGGCCCGAAGGCCTCCTCGTGGTGGATGCGCATCTCGGGGGTGATGTCGGCGAGGACGGTCGGCGCGTAGTACCAGCCGCGGTCCGCGAAACCCTCGGGGCGCTCGCCGCCGCACAGGACGGTCGCGCCGGCCTCGGCCGCGTCGTCGACCAGTTCCTCCAGATCGCTGCGGCCCTGCTCGGTGGAGAGCGGGCCGACGTCCGTCTCCTCGTCCAGCGGGTCGCCCACCCTCAGAGCCTTCATGCCGGCCGTGAAGCGTTCCGCGAAGGCGTCGAACACGTCGGTGTGGACGATGAACCGCTTGGCCGCGATGCACGACTGCCCGTTGTTCTGCACGCGGGCCGTCACGGCGATCTTCGCGGCCCGGTCGAGGTCCGCCGACGGCATGACCACGTACGGATCGCTGCCGCCCAGCTCCAGCACCGTCTTCTTGACCTCGTCCCCGGCGACGGAGGCGACGGCCCGGCCCGCGGGTTCACTCCCCGTGAGCGTGGCCGCCTTGACGCGCGGGTCGCGCAGGATGTCCTCGACGGCCCCGGAGCCGATCAGCAGTGTCTGGAAGC
Source organism: Streptomyces sp. NPDC058246 (assembly GCF_042881985.1). Taxonomy (NCBI): domain Bacteria; kingdom Bacillati; phylum Actinomycetota; class Actinomycetes; order Kitasatosporales; family Streptomycetaceae; genus Streptomyces; species Streptomyces sp. NPDC058246. The sequence goes on from NZ_JBHVWZ010000029.1 coordinate 39,775, forward strand.
AGCCCTCGGGGAAGCCCGCCCGGCGGAACAGGTCCTCCAGGTAGAGGGCGGTCTGCGGCACGTTCGAGGCGTGCTTGAGCAGGCCCACGTTGCCGGCCATCAGCGCGGGCGCGGCGAACCGGATCACCTGCCAGAGCGGGAAGTTCCACGGCATGACGGCGAGGACCGGGCCCAGCGGCCGGTAGCGCACCAGGACACGGGAGGCGCCGGAGTCCTTGACGTCGGAGTCGGCGGGCTCCTCGTCGGCGAGCAGCCCCTGGGCGTGGTCGGCGTACCAGCGCATCGACTTCGCGCACTTCGCGGCCTCCGCGCGGGCCTGCTTGACCGGCTTGCCCATCTCCGTGGTCATCACCCGGCCGATGTCGTCCTGGTCCGCGTCGAGCAGGTCGGCGGCCTTGTGGAGCAGCCGTGCCCGCTCCGCGAAGGACGTGGTGCGATGAGTGCGGAAGGCGGCCTCGGCGGCCGCGAGCCGACGCTCGATCTCCTCGGCGCCCAGGGCGTCGTACGTCTTGAGCGTCTCACCGTTCGCCGGGTTCACCGTCGCGATGGGCATGGCCGACCTCCTGAAGACGGGCTGTGCCTAGACCCTCCCGCGCGGTGCCACGCGGCGCAACGCGGAGGGCGTCGTCCTGGCGAGCCGGTGCCACTGGCCGGACACCGGCTCTCAGTCCGAGTGCTCCGCGAGGCGATCGAGAAACTCCTTCTGCGCCTTCACGATCAGCGACCGGGCCCGGTCCAGGTCGCACCACTCCACCCGGTCCAGCTCGGGGAACTCCTGCCGGCGGCCGGATTTCGGCGGCCACTCCATCTCGAAGGTGCCCGGGACCATGGTCGCCGGGTCGAGGTCCGCCTCGATCGCCCAGGCGGTGACGACCTTGCCATTGGTCTGTGTGACCTCGCCGAGCGGGACGGCCTCGCCGTCGGGCGGCGGCAGCCCCAGCTCCTCCTGGAACTCGCGAAGCGCCGCGTCCCAGGCGGCCTCGTCGGGCTCGTACTCGCCCTTGGGCACGGTCCAGGCTCCGGCGTCACGCCGCGCGAAGAACGGCCCGCCCATATGGCCCAGCAACACCTCCAGCCCATCGCCGGTGTGCCGGAACAACAGCAGTCCGGCGCTGCGCTTCCCGCTCACCGGGCGACCTCCGGGTGCGCGGCGAGCAGGGTCTCGACCGTGTCGGCCTCGGCCGGGGTCTTGTCCTCGCGGTAGCGCACGACACGGGCGAAGCGGAGCGTGACGCCCGCCGGGTAGCGGCTGGACCTCTGCAGACCGTCGTACGCGATCTCCACGACGAGCTCGGGGCGTACGGTCACCACGTGGCCGCTGTCCTCGACGGCCAGCTCCTGGAGCCGCTCGGTCTGCCAGGTCAGCATCGCGTCGGTCATGCCCTTGAACGTCTTGCCGAGCATCGCGAAGGACCCGTCCTCGGCGCGCGCGCCGAGGTGCAGGTTGGACAGCTTGCCGGTACGCCGTCCGTGGCCCCACTCCGCCGCGAGAACCACCAGGTCGAGGGTGTGCACGGGCTTGACCTTCAGCCAGGAGGCACCGCGCCGGCCCGCGCTGTAGGGGGCGTCGAGGGCCTTGACCACGACGCCCTCGTGGCCACGGGCCAGGGTGTCCGCCAGGAACTTCTCGGCCGCGGCGATCTCGTCCGGACCGGACACGAGCGTGCGCCGCACCCGCATCCGCTCGGGCACCAGCCGCGCCAGCTCCGCGTGCCGCTCGGTGAACGGCAGATCCAGCAGGTCCTGGCCGTCGACGGAGAGCGCGTCGAAGAAGACGGGGGAGACGGGCACCGTCTGCGCCGCCGTCGCCACGTCCACCCTCGAGCCCACCCGCCCGGCCGTCTCCTGGAAGGAGCGCGGCCGCCCGTCCGCGTCCAGCGCGATCACCTCACCGTCCAGGATGAACCGCTCGCCCTTCAGCTCCAGCGCCGCGGAGGTGAGTTCGGGCAGCCGGTCGGTGATGTCGTCGAGGGTGCGGGTGTAGACGCGTACGTCGTCGCCGTCGCGGTGCAGCTGGACGCGAATGCCGTCGAGCTTCTCCTCGACCACGCACGCGCCCAGCTTCTCGACCGCTTCGGACACCGACGCCGCGGTGTGCGCCAGCATCGGGAGCACCGGGCGGCCGACCGTGAGCCGGAAGCCGTCCAGTGCCTCCGGGCCGCGGGACAGCAGGGCCTGCGCCACGGTCTGCAGCGAGCCGGCGAGCATCACCGCCCGTCGTACGTCCGCGGAGGGCGCGCCGGTCGCCTCGGCCAGCCCCTCCACGGCGACCGCGTCCAGCGCGCCCTGCCGCACCTCCCCGCTGATCAGCCCGAACAGGAAGCGCTGCTCGTCCTGGGTGGCCGCGCCCAGCAGCTCCTCGACCAGGCGCGCCCGCGCCGTCTGCGACCCGGCACCGGAGACCGCGCCGAGCTCCGTCAGCCGGGCGTCCACCTCCCGCACCGTGAGCGAGGCTTCCGCCGCGGGCGGGACCGGCTTGCTGAGGATCTTCCAGCCGATGCCCAGCCGCCCCTGCGGCAGGCGTCCGGCCAGATAGGGGATGACGATCGGCACGTCGTCCGCCTCAGCGTCCCGGAACAGCTCCGCGAGCAGAGCGATCTTCCGGGACCGCGCCGAGGTGGCGGCGACCTCCTGGGAAACACGGGCCAGCCGGGTCAGCAGCATGCAGCCATGGTGCAACGGGGGCGCCGGGTCCACACCCCCTACGGAAGGGCAGTACGGAAGGGCAGGAGGCGCCGGGTTCTAGGTCCGCGCCCGCGCGACGGCCGCGTCGAGGTCCGTGAAGAGGAGCTCCCCGTTGAGCGTGGCCGCCGCCCGGTATCCGCCGGCCGCCGCGTTCACGACCTGTTCCGCGAAGCCCATCGCGTTGCCCGCGGCCCATACGCCGGGCACGGTCGTCAGGCCCGTCTCGTCGACCACGGGGTACGCGCCGAACGGTGTCTCCCGCAGCTCCGCGCCCAGCCGCTGGAGCAGCTCGGTCCGCGGGACGGCCCGGGGTGCGACGAAGACCACGGAGCGGTCGTGCGTGGTGCCGTCCGCCAGCCGGAGCCCGGTGAGCCGGTCGTCGTCGATCACCAGCTCCGCGACCTCGCCGGGCACCACGGCCACCCCGGCGGCGGCGAGCCGGCGCCGGTCGTCGTCGGACAGTTCGTCCTCGGCGACCGTGTGCGGGAAGTAGGTCACGTCCTTCGACCACTGGGACACGATCAGCGCCTGGTGCACGCTCATCGGGGTGGTGGCGAGCACACCGAAGGCCCGGTCGCGCACCTCCCAGCCGTGGCAGTACGGGCAGTGCAGAACATCGCGCCCGAAGCGTTCCGCGACGCCCGGCACCGGCGGCAGCTCGTCCCTGAGGCCGGTGGCGACGACCAGCCGCCGGGCCCGTACGGTCCTTCCGCTCGCCAGGGCCACGGCGAAGTCCTCGGCCTTGGCGACGTCCACCGCACGGTCCCGGACGAGCTCGACGCCGTACCCCTCGATCTCCCGCCGCCCCTCGGCGAGGAACTCGGCGGGCGGCATGCCGTCCCGCGTCAGATAGCCCTGCAGGTGCGCGGCGGGCGCGTTGCGCGGTTCGCCCGCGTCGACGACCAGCGTGCGGCGCCGGGCCCGGCCGAGGACCAGCGCGGCGGACAGGCCGGCCGCGCCGCCGCCGATGACGACCACTTCGTACGTGTCCGTGTTCTTCCCGGTCATGGTGACCACCTCCACCGTGAAGGTCGTCCATTCCTGCCGCATTGACAAATCTGTTTGCCGAAACTGCAATGGGGTTCATGAGTGACGACACGGACGAGGTTCTCGCGGAGGTCGGCCCGCGCCTGCGGCGGATCCGCAAGGAGCGGGGCGCCACGCTCGCCGGGCTCTCCGAGGCGACCGGCATCTCGGTGAGCACGCTGTCGCGTCTGGAGTCCGGGCTGCGCAAACCCAGCCTGGAGCTGCTGCTGCCGATCGCGCGGGCCCACCAGGTGCCGCTGGACGAGCTGGTGGGTGCCCCGCCCGTCGGTGACCCTCGGGTGCGTGCCGAGCCGATCGTGCGGCATGGGCGCACGCACTGGCCGCTCACCCGCCAGCCCGGCGGACTCCAGGCCTACAAGGTGCTCGAACCGCAGCGGAAGGGGGCGCCGGAGCCGCGCACCCACGAGGGCTACGAGTGGCTGTACGTGCTCTCCGGGCGGCTGCGTCTGGTGCTCGGCGAGCACGACGTGGTGCTCGGCGCGGGGGAGGCGGCTGAGTTCGACACCCGGGTACCGCACTGGTTCGGGTCGACGGGGGAGGGGCCCGTGGAATTCCTGAGCCTGTTCGGTCCACAGGGGGAACGGATGCACGTACGGGCGCGACCCACGCGGCGCGGCGGGGCAGCCTGACGTCGCGTCCCTTGGTGAAGCGGCGTGGCGGGGCAGCCTGACGCCCGGTGGAGAGTGGCGTGGCGGGGCAGCCTGACGCCGGTGGAGAGCGGTGTGGCGGGGGTCGGCTGATGTCGGTGGCCGAGCGGCGCGGCCGAAACGGCCGGCCGTGGTGAAGACGACCGACGCCGACTGTTCCCAGGTGTGCAAGCGACCGCTTAGTATGCAAACGACCCCGGTCGGACGCGGCAGTCCGACGCAGCCCCCTGGAGGCCCCGCATGCAGGCATGGCAAGTGCACCAGAACGGCGAGCCGAGCGAGGCGATGCGCCTCCAGGAGGTGGAGCGGCCGACGCCCGGTGACGGCCAGGTCCTGCTGAAGGTGCGCGCCGCGAACATCAACTTCCCGGACGCGCTGATGTGCCGCGGCCAGTACCAGGTCAGGCCGCCGCTGCCGTTCACGCCCGGCGTGGAGATCTGCGGCGAGACCGAGGACGGGCGCCGGGTGCTCGCCAACCCCGCGCTGCCGTACGGCGGTTTCGCCGAGTACGCCGTGGCGGACGCGGCCGCGCTGTTGCCCGCGCCCGACGCCCTCGACGACGCCGAGGCGGCCGCCCTGCACATCGGCTACCAGACCGGCTGGTTCGGCCTGCACCGCCGGGCTCATCTGGAGGCCGGCGAGACACTGCTCGTCCACGCCGCCGCCGGAGGGGTCGGCAGCGCGGCCGTGCAGCTCGGGAAGGCGGCCGGCGCGACCGTCATCGGCGTGGTCGGCGGGGCCGGCAAGGCCGCCGTGGCGCGGGAGCTGGGCTGCGACGTCGTCATCGACCGGCGTACGGAGGACGTCATCGCCGCCGTGAAGGGGGCGACCGGCGGCCGGGGCGCGGACGTGATCTACGACCCGGTCGGCGGCGAGGCTTACGCCCAGTCCGCCAAGGTCGTCGCCTTCGAGGGCCGGATCGTGGTCGTGGGCTTCGCCAGCGGCTCGATCCCCAGCCCCGCGCTGAACCACGCCCTCGTGAAGAACTACTCGATCCTCGGCCTGCACTGGGGCCTGTACAACACCAAGAACCCGAAACTCGTCCAGCACTGCCACGAGCAGCTCACCGAACTGGCCGCCCGGGGCTCCGTCAAGCCGCTCGTGAGCGAGCGCGTGCCGCTGAGCGAAGCCGCCGCGGCCGTACAGCGGGTCGCCGACGGTGTCACCACCGGCCGGGTCGCCGTGCTGCCCACTCTGGAGAACGGAGCCGCCGCATGACCGACGCAGCCGAACTGCGCCGCCGCACACAGGAGTTGCTGGCGGCCCATCCGCCGTCGGAAACCGGCCGCCTGGACTTCCTCAGGGCCCGCTTCGACGCGGGTCTCGCCTGGGTGCACTACCCCGAAGGGCTCGGCGGACTCGGCGCCCCGCGCACCCTCCAGGCCGTCGTGGACGCCGAGTTGGAGGACGCGGGCGCGCCCGACAACGACCCCCGGCGCATCGGGATCGGTCTCGGCATGGCCGCGCCGACGATCCTCGGCTTCGGCACGGAGGAGCAGAAACGGCGCTTCCTCAGGCCTCTTTGGGTCGGCGAGGAAGTCTGGTGCCAGCTCTTCAGCGAGCCCGGCGCCGGTTCCGACCTGGCCGCCCTCGGCACCCGCGCGGTCCGGGAAGGCGGGGCCTCCTCCGGCTCGAGCGAAGCCGGGAGTGGGGGAGACTGGGTGGTCAACGGGCAGAAGGTGTGGACGTCCAGCGCCCACCTCGCCCGCTGGGCCATCCTCATCGCCCGCACCGACCCGGACGTGCCCAAGCACCGCGGCATCACGTACTTCATCTGCGACATGACCGACCCGGGCGTCGAGGTCAGGCCACTGCGCCAGATCACCGGTGAGGCCGAGTTCAACGAGGTCTTCCTCACCGACGTGCGCATCCCGGACAGCCGTCGGCTCGGCGAGATCGGCGACGGCTGGCGGGTCGCGCAGACCACGCTGATGAACGAGCGCGTCTCCATCGGCGGGATGCGTATCCCGCGCGAGGGCGGCATGATCGGCCCGGTCTCCCACACCTGGCGCGAGCGGCCCGAGCTGCGCACCCACGATCTGCACCAGCGGCTGCTGAAGCTGTGGGTCGAGGCCGAGGTCGCCCGGCTCACCGGCGAGCGGCTGCGCCAGCAGCTCGTCGCGGGCCAGCCGGGCCCCGAGGGCTCCGGCATGAAGCTCGCGTTTGCCCGCCTCAACCAGGAGATCAGCGGCCTGGAGGTCGAACTCCTCGGCGAGGAAGGCCTGTTGTACGAGGACTGGACGATGCGCCGACCGGAACTGGTCGACTTCACCGGCCGTGACGCCGGCTATCGCTACCTCCGCTCCAAGGGCAACAGCATCGAGGGCGGGACCAGCGAGGTCCTGCTGAACATCGTCGCCGAACGCGTCCTGGGCCTGCCGTCCGAGCCGCGCACCGACAAGGACGTCGCATGGAAGGACCTCGCGCGATGAGTGACCTGCTGTACTCGGAGGAGGAAGAGGCGCTGCGCGCCGCTGTCCGCGACCTCCTCGCCGACCACTGCGCCGCGCCCGGCGTCATCGCCCGCACCGAGTCGGCCACCCCGCACAGTCCCGAGCTGTGGAAGGCGCTCTCGGAAGGGATGGGCCTGACGGGCCTGCTCGTGCCCGAGTCGGAGGGCGGCCAGGGCGCCACACACCGCGAAGTCGCCGTGGTCCTTGAGGAGTTGGGGCGTGCGGTCGCACCCGTGCCGTATCTGACGAGCGCCGTCGTGGCGACCGAGGCGCTGCTGGCCTGCGAGGGCGAGGAGGCCGCCCGGCTGCTCGCGGCGCTGGCCTCAGGGCGGACCGTGGGGGCGCTCGCCGTCGCGCTGAACGTCGGTCCGGGGGGCACCTACCGGGCCGTACGCCATGAAGACGGCTCCCTGCATGGGGAGTTGACCGGAATCGCCGACGCGGTGGCCGCCGACGTGCTGCTGGTTCCCGCGGAGGACGGCGGGCTGTACGCCGTGGACGCGGATGCCGTGACGGTCACTCCGCAGGTGTCCCTCGACCTCACCCGGCCGGTCGCGAAGGTCACCTTCGAAGGGGCGCCCGCCCGACTCCTGACCCCCGACGCCCCGGCGGCCGTGCGGCGCGCCCTGCGAGCCGGTGCCGGACTGCTCGTCTCCGAGCAACTCGGCCTCGCCGACTGGTCGTTGACGGAAACGGTCCGCTACCTGAAGGAGCGCAAGCAGTTCAACCGCCCCGTCGGCGGTTTCCAGGCGCTCAAGCACCGGCTGGCGCAGCTGTGGCTGGAGGTCGTCCACACGCGGGCCGCCGCCCGTGACGCCGCCGACGCGCTCGCGACCGGCAGCGGCGACACCGACGTGGCGGTCGCTGTCGCGCAGGCGTACGCGTCGCCCGTCGCCGTGCACGCCGCCGAGGAAGCCCTGCAACTGCACGGCGGCATCGGTATGACGTGGGAGCACCCGGTGCACCTGTATCTGAAGCGGGCCAAGGCGGACTCGATCGCCTACGGCACGGCGGGCGCGCACCGCGAAGCGCTGGCCGCACTCGTGGACCTCCAGGCCCCCTGACATACAGCTGGGAGAAGCCCGCCCCCACCGGGGGCGGGCTTCCCCGTGTGCCCCGCTCCGGCGAAGTGAACGAGCAGTGGCAGTCCGGCCAACTCCCCGCACGGCACTGCTTCCTGGGCCGGTCGTGACCTCATACTCGCTGAGGTCCTGTCCGCGTTTCCCGGGAGGCAGAGCATGGCCCTCACCACCCGCCGCAGAGCCCTCACCACCCTCGGCGCCGCCCTCGCGGGCGCCGTCGCGCTGCCCGGCACGTACGCGCGGGCGAGCGAGCACCAGCACGGTCCGCGACCGCTGTGGCGCGCCCACGCGCACAACGACTACGAGCACCCGCGCCCCCTCTTCGACGCCCTCGACCACCGCTTCGGCAGCGTCGAGGTCGACATCTACCTCGTCGGCGACCAGCTCCTCGTCGCCCACGACCCGGTCGAGCTCGACCCGACCCGGACCCTCGAATCCCTCTACCTCGACCCCCTCGCCGCCCGCGTGAAGGCCCAGCACGGCTCGGCGTACCGGGGTCACCGCACGCCGCTGCAGCTGCTCATCGACATCAAGACGGAGGGTTCGTCGACGTATCTCGAACTCGACCGCCATCTGCGCCGCTACCGGCACCTGTTCACGACGTACGCGCACGGCCGGGTGTACCCCGGTCCGGTCACGGCCGTGATCTCCGGCGACCGGGCCGCCCGTACGCCCATGGAGGCGCAGAGCGTGCGACGCGCCTTCTACGACGGCCGGCTCACCGACCTCGGCAGCTCCGCCTCCGCCTCCTTCGTCCCGTTGATCTCCGACAACTGGACGCTCAACTTCACCTGGCTGGGGGACGGCCCCTTCCCCGGTACCGAACGCGAGAAGCTGCGCGGCATCATCGCGGCGGCCCACGCCCGCCGGCAGAAGGTCCGGTTCTGGGCGACGCCCGATCTCGCGGGCCCGGCCCGTGACGCGCTGTGGGGCGAACTCCTCGCCGCCGACGTCGACTACCTCAACACCGACGACCTGGCGGGCCTGGAGGCGTTCCTGGACGCCCACGACCGGGCGAACTGACGGACGGAGAAACCACACGTTCGGAGGACACGTCAGCCGCCCGGACGAACCCTCCGCTACGCCACACTTGCGGCCGAACGCTGCGAAGCGGACGTGGCGGAGGAGGTTGACGATGGCCATTTCCATCTCTGTGGTGCTGTTGCTCCTGATCCTGGCGGTGATCTTCCTGCGCAACGGCGGGCTGAAGTTCTCCCACGCCCTGGTCTGCGCCCTGCTCGGCTTCTATCTGGCCAGCACGAGCATGGCGCCGACCATCCACAGCGGGCTCACCGCGACGGCGGACATCGTGAGCAGCCTGCGGCCGTGACGGGGCCGGCCGTGGCGGGGCCGGCTGTGGCGGGACCGGCCGTGACGGGGACCGGCTGTGGCGGGTCGGCGCCTCACCCTCGGGAGAACACGCCGATGCCGTTCGGAACCGGGCGTTCGGCGCCCCCGCTCGGGTGGTTCAGGACACTGACGGTGTCCGCCCCCGGCTGCCGGGCGACCATCGTGGTGGAGCCTCCGCCGTCGAGGCTGAAGGCGTCCCGCGAGCCCAGCTGCCGCATGGTTGCCGTCACTTCGGCGATGGTGAGCCCGCTGCGGAACTCGGGAGCGCCGTCGAGGGCGAGGAGCAGCAGGCGGCGCCCGCCGTCCGAGAAGCCCACGGCGGTCCGTACGGCCGAGGTGGTGTTGTCCAGGCCGGGGAGCGGCTCGCCGTCGACGAGCATCGGATAGCCGCCGACCGCGAAGCGGTACGGGATCCCGCTGTCCTCGTTGACCAGCCGGTGCCGGACCGCCACACGCTCGCCCGCCGACAGCTTCCGCAACTGCTGGGCGCCCGCCTCGCGGCCCACCAGCACCGTCGTCCCGGGAGCGATGGCGCCGCTGCCGGGTGTGCCGGCCGCCGACACCACCCGTCCGTGCTCGACCGTCACCTCGTAGGTGTCGGTACTGCACGGCGCCGCCCGGTCGGTGTCCGTGCCACAGGTGGCCCGCAGCCGGGACACGCTGCCCCAGTCCGAGGTGAACGCGCCGATGGAACCCTCCGGCAGCGCGTACTGATTGAGGCCGCCGAGCGGCCACTTGCCCTCGTCGCTGCGTACGGAACCGTCGAGAGCCAGGCTGCCGAGGCGGGCCCTGCGGTCGACGCCCACACCGAGCACGTCCTCGGTGGTCGTACCCGGCGGCAGGGCGGGCCCGAAGCGCTGACCGTTCGGCACCGACGCCTTGAGCGTGTGCCCGCTCGCGATCGCCGGGCCCACGGTGGCGCCCGTCGCCTCGACGCCCGGATGCTGGGTCTCCGTGATGTTGAAGAAGTCGCCGTTGACCGCCGCGACGGCGTGCCGGGAGTCGGCCAGCCGGGAGACGGGCGCCCGGGACGCCACGGCTCCGGGATACAGCAGGTCGACCCGCACCCGGGGGTCCCGCAGATCGACGCTCAGCACATGTGCGTGCGCCACACCCTTGGCAGCCGGGATGTCTAACTCCGTGTAGTTGACGCCGGGGGCGATCTCCGTGCCCGCCGTGCCCTGCGCACCGCTGGCCGGTGCCGCCCCCAGCAGGGCGGCGCCGGCCAGCGCGCTCCACACCGTGACAACCGTCAGTGCCGTTCTGAAACGTCCGTTGCGACGCGTCACCGTACCCCCTGATGTCTCGTCAACTCTCCCAGGACTCAAGGGAAGTGCACCAGACGGCGGGGGCCGTGCGGGTGGCTAGGCGCCGACCACCCGCGAACGGATGAGAAAACGCACTCCTTCGGGTGCTTCGAGCGAGAAGCCGCTCCCGCGGCCCGGCACGACGTCGACGATCAGCCGGGTGTGGCTCCACAGCTCGTACTGACTTCTCGACATCCAGAACCTCACGGGTTCCTCGACGCCCTCGATCGCCAGCTCGGCGAGCAGCACATCGGATCCGCCGGTACGGAACTCGCCCTCCGGATAGCACATGGGCGCGCTGCCGTCGCAGCAGCCGCCGGACTGGTGGAACATCAGCGGTCCGTGCAGGGCACGCAGCCGCAGCACCAGCTCGGCGGCGGCGGGGGTCAGCTCCACACGCGGGACGACGTCCATCGGCTCTCCCCGTCGGGTCTCACGGATGAGGAGCCCCGCGGTGGGCGCGGGGCTCCGCTCAGCCGACCATCCCGGACGTTGCGAGAGCGTTGCGCAGGATCCGCACGGCGGCGCTCACGTGCCCGACGGGGAGAAGACCCGCCCGGGCCGACGTGAAAGAGGCCGGCCTCGTGGCGCCCGCTCGCTGCGGGACGTCACCGAGGCCGGCCTCGGGAGGGGGTGCGGTTGTCGTCAGCAGATGCGCGGCAGTTGCTCGCCGAGCGGCATGTCCACCACGCGGGTGCCACCGAGACCGGTGGCGGCGACCACCATGCCGGGATGGTCGGGGACGCACCGGCCGATCGCCACGGACTCCTTGCCCAGCGGGTGGGCGCGCATGGCCGCGAGCACGGCGTCGGCGTGCTCGGGCGGCACGAAGGCCACCAGCTTGCCCTCGTTGGCCACGTACAGCGGGTCGAGCCCGAGGAAGGCGCAGGCGTTGGCGACGGTGTCGGGAACGGGAAGGGAGCGCTCGTCGAGCGTGACGCCCACCCCCGCGGCCCCCGCGATCTCGTTGAGGGAGGTGGCCAGACCGCCCCGGGTCGGGTCGCGCAGCACATGGACGTCGGGACAGACCGCCAGCATGTCGGCGACCAGACCGGCCAGTGAGGCGGTGTCGCTCTGGATCTCGACGCCGAACTCCAGCCCCTCCCGCACACTCATGATCGCCACGCCGTGCACCCCGATCGGCCCGCTGACCAGCACCACGTCTCCGGGCGCCGCGCGCTGGGGGCGGATGTCGATCCCGTCCGGGATCAGGCCGATCCCGGCGGTGTTGATGAAGATGCCGTCGCCATGTCCCGCGTCGACGACCTTGGTGTCGCCGGTCGCGATCGTCACCCCGGCCGTCCGCGCCGCCTCACCGAGGGCGTCGGCGACCCGGCCCACCACGGAGAGCTCGATGCCCTCCTCCAGGATGAAGCCGCAGGAGAGGTAGGCGGGCACGGCCCCGACCATCGCGAGGTCGTTGACCGTCCCGTTGACGGCGAGGTCGCCGATGCTGCCGCCGGGGAAGAACAGCGGCCGTACGACGAAGGAGTCGGTGGAGAAGGCCAGCCTGGCGCCGCCCAGGTTCAGGTGCGCCGAGTCGCCGAGCTCGGCGAGCACCTCGCTGCCGAATGCCGGCGCGAACAGGTGCTCCACCAACTCGGCGGAGAGCGTGCCGCCACCGCCGTGCCCCATCACGATCCTGTCGTGGTCGCGCAGTGGCGCCGGACAGGTCCAGGAGGAGAAGTCGACGGGTGCCGAAGCGGAGTCAGACAACGCTGCTCGCCTCCTTGTTCGGGGCCTCCAGCCGCCGGTACAGGTAGTAGGCGGCGCACGCGCCCTCGCTGGAGACCATGGTGGCGCCCAGCGGATTGCGCGGTGTGCACTCCTTGCCGAACGCGGCGCACTCGTGCGGCTTGATGAGGCCTTGGAGCACCTCGCCGCTGCGGCACACGGACGACTCCTGCGTGTTGATGCCGGTCACCGAGAAGCGGTGTTCGGCGTCGTACTCGCGGTACTTCGGCGACAGGCGCCAGCCGCTCTGCGGAATCATGCCGATCCCGCGCCAGGCCCGGTCGGTCACCTCGAAGACGTCGGCCAGCATGGCCCGGGCCGCGGGGCTCCCTTCGGGCTGCACGGCGCGGGGATAGGCGTTCTCCACGGTGTGCTGCCCCGACTCCAGCTGCCGTACGGCGCGGCGGATGCCTTCCAGGATGTCGAGCGGCTCGAAGCCGGTCACCACGATCGGCACCCGGTGCCGCTCGGCGAGTTCGGGATACTCCGCGGTGCCCATGACCGTGCAGACATGGCCGGCGGCGAGGAACGCCTGGACCCGGCAGTCCGGCGAGTTCATGATCGCGTCGATGGCCGGGGGCACCTTGACGTGCGAGACCAGCAGGCTGAAGTTGGGGATGCCCAGCTTCTTGGCCTGGTAGACGGTCATCGCGTTCGGCGGCGCCGTGGTCTCGAAGCCGATGCCGAAGAACACGACCTGCCGGTCCGGGTTCTCCTGGGCGATCTTCAGCGCGTCCAGCGGGGAGTACACGACGCGGACGTCCGCCCCCTCGCTCTTGACCTTGAACAGGTCGCGCCCGCTGCCGGGCACGCGCAGCATGTCGCCGAAGGAGCAGAAGATCACGTCCGGGCGGGAGGCAATCTCCAGGGCCTTGTCGATGATCTCCAGGGGCGTCACACAGACCGGGCAGCCCGGCCCGTGGATCAGCTGGATCTCCTCGGGGAGGAGCTGGTCGATGCCGTGGCGGATGATCGAGTGCGTCTGACCGCCGCAGACCTCCATGATCGACCAGGGCTGGGTGGTGTTCGCCCGGATGTCGTCGAAGAGCCGCTTGGCGAGGACCGGGTCACTGAACTCGTCCAGGTACTTCATGACCGCGCCTCCTTGTCGGCACCGTCGGGAGAGGGCCCGTCGTGCGGGGAGCGGGCGCCGCTCGCGGGAGCGGGTCCGGCGCCCGGGATGTCGGCTCCGGCGCCGGGGTGTCGGGTTCCGGCGCCGGGGTGTCGGGTTCCGGCGCTCGGGGCTTGGGTACCGGCGCCGGGGGCCGGCGTTCCGGCGTCCGGGAGTCCGGTTCCGACGGGGCGTTCCGCGCCCGCGTCCCTGGCGGCCTTGCCCCAGGCGTCGCCGAACTCCTCCTCCAGCACCCCGAGGTTCTCGAAGAGCTCCAGGGTCTGCTTGGCCGACTCCTCGTCCAGCCGCTGCAACGCGAATCCGACATGGACGATGGCGTAGTCACCGACCTGCATGTCCGGCACGTATTCCAGACACACGTCCTTGACGACACCGCCGAAGTCCACCTTGGCCATCCGCGTCGCGTCGCGTTCCTCGATCTCCAGCACTCGGCCGGGTACGGCCAGACACATGACTCGCTCCTGCCTCACTCCTGCGCTCGGGCGGCGACGATCAGCTGTCCGAGGGCAAGACCGCCGTCATTGGGAGGGACCTTGTGGTGCCTCAGTACGGTGAAGCCGTCCCGCTCCAGGACCGCACAGCAGCCCTCGGTCAGCAGGACGTTGCAGAACACCCCGCCGCTCAGGGCGACCGTGCGGATGCCGGTGCGTTCTCGTGCCACCGCGCACACCTCCTGGACCAGGGCGACCACGGCCCGGTGGAACCGACGGGCCACCGGCCCGGCCGCGACCCCGTCACGGACATCCGCGACGGCGGCGGCCAGGACTGGCGCGGGATCAGCGATCAGCGGCGCCGCCGGGTCCTGAGGGACCGCTTTCAGCATGAACCGGTACGCGTCGTTCCGCTCGTCGTCGATGAGCGCACCGGACGTGCCGGCCGACGCACCCCCGCCGGTCGAGCCGGCAGGTGTATCGGACAAGTCGTCCAGCGCCGCGTTCTCCAGCTCCATCGCCGCCTGCGCCTCGTACTCCACCCGGTGACAGACGCCCGCCAGCGAGGACACCGCGTCGAACAGGCGCCCCATGCTGGACGTGGGCACGCAGTTCAGCCGCCGCTCCAGCTGCCGTTGCAGCAGCCGGCGCTCCTCCGGGGTGGCGACCGCGGCGCACGGCAGCTCGTCCGACCAGGGCAGTCCGGCGGCCCACAGGTGGGACAGGGCCATTCGGTACGGGTTGCGTACGGCCGCGTCGCCGCCCGGCAGCGGCACATAGCCCAAGTGGGCGAACCGGCGGTACCCGTCGTAGTCGGCGAGCAGCACCTCGCCGCCCCACACGGCACCGTCGTCGCCGTATCCCGTTCCGTCGAAGGCGACCCCGATCACCGGCTCGGATCCGTCCAGGCCGTGCTCGGCCATGGCGGAGGCGACATGGGCGTGATGGTGCTGGACCTGCCGCAGCTGCAGCCCACGGGCCCCCGCGGCGCGCCGCGCCCACTGGGTGGAGCGGTAGCCGGGGTGCCGGTCGGCGACCAGCAGGCGGGGGGTGACGGAGGTGAGGTCCGTCAGATGTGTGGTGGCCCGCTCGAAGGCGGTCAGGGTGGCCAGATCGTCCATGTCCCCGACATGCGCGGAGAGCCAGGCGTAGCGGCCGTCACCGGCGCAGAAGGTGTTCTTGAGGTCGCCGCCCACGGCCAGCGCCGGGACCACCGGCACCGGCAGCGCGATGGGGAACGGGGCGTAACCACGGGAGCGGCGGACCGGAAGCTCGGCTCCGGCGCAGATCCGTACGACCGAGTCGTCGCAGGGCACATGGATCGGGCGGTCGTGGGCGAGCCAGGCGTCGGCCAGGCCGTCCAGTCGGCTCAGTGCCTCGGCGTCGTCGGTGACGATGGGCTCGCCCGACCGGTTTCCGCTGGTCATGACGAGGACGGCCGGGCCCGGGGGATCACCGGGCAGGCCGAGCAGCAGCCGGTGCAGCGGTGTGTACGGGAGCATGATCCCGAGGTCGGGGCTGCCGGGCGCGACACCCGCCGCCACCTCCGCGGTCGCGGGCCTGCGCCGCCGCAGCAGGACGACCGGCTTGCGCGGCCCCAGCAGCAACTCCCGTTCCGCCGCGCCGACGTGGGCCAGGCGCCGCACGGTCTCCAGCGAGTCGGCCAGCACCGCGAAGGGCTTGTCGCCCCGGTTCTTGCGCTTGCGCAGCGTCCGGACGGCCGCGGGGTCGCTCGCGTCGCACGCCAGGTGGTAGCCGCCGAGCCCCTTCACCGCGACCAGGGCGCCCTCGGCCAGCATCCGGCGGGCCTCGGCCAAGGCTTCCGCGCCGTGCAGTTCCGCGGCATCGGCGGGCCCGGTGCGCAGCGTGAGCCGGGGACCGCAGGCGGGGCAGGCGATGGGCTGGGCGTGGAAGCGCCGGTCGGCGGGGTCGGTGTACTCGCGGGCGCAGTCGGCGCACATCGGGAAGCCGGCCATGGTGGTCTTGTCCCGGTCGTACGGCAGCGCGGTGACGATGGTGAACCGGGGCCCGCAGTGCGTGCAGGTGATGAACGGGTGCCGGTACCGCCGGTCGGCGGGGTCCGCGAGTTCGCCGAGACACGCGTCGCAGGTGGCCGTGTCCGGGGAGACCAGCGTGCGGCCCGGGCCGCCGGAGGAGGGGCGAATGGTGAAAACCGAGCCGTCGTTCTCCAGGGGCAGGGCACGGTGCTCGACCGACTCGACGACCGCGAGCGGCGGTGGCCGGGTCGCGAGGCGCGCACAGAACTCCGCGACGTCGTCGGCCGGGCCCTCGACCTCGGCGTCGACGCCCTGCGCGTTGTTGGTGACCCACCCGGTCAGGCCGAGTTCCTCGGCGAGGGTGTAGACGAAGGGCCGGAAGCCGACTCCCTGGACGACACCCCTGACGGTGATGTGCCTGCGCTCGCGCCGCGGATTCCGTTTCACCGTACGGGCTCCTGCCGGTGCTGGTGTCCCTCGTGGTCACCATGGCCGTTCTCGTGGCTGTGCAGGTACTGCTCGTGCTGACGTGCCAGCACGGGCGTATGCGTCTCGTCCCCGGCGGCGCAGCGCAGGATGTGGGCCAGCAGCGCGTCGACGCCCTCGCCGGTCCGGGCGGAGGTCTCCAGGACGGGCACTTCGGGGTTGACCTGCTGGACACCGCGCAGGAACGTCTCCCGGTCGAAGCCGACGGCGTCCGCGATGTCGGTCTTGGTGACCACGACCAGATGCGCGAGTCCGAAGGCCGCCGGGTACTTGACCGGCTTGTCCTCGCCCTCGGTCACCGATGCGAGCGCGATGCGCAGGGTCTCGCCGAGATCGTAGGAGGCGGGGCAGACGAGATTGCCGACGTTCTCGACGAACAGCAGCCGGGTGCCCTCGGGCAGCCAGCCCTCGAGCCGCCGCTGGAGCATGCCCGCCTCCAGGTGGCAGAGCCCGTCGGTGAGGATCTGCTGCACCGGGGCGCCGGACCGGGCGAGCCGGGTGGCGTCGTTCTCGGTGGCCAGATCCGCGGTGACGGCGGCGGCCGGGGTGCCGGCCGCGACGGCCCGGGTCAGCAGCAGTTCGAGCAGGGCCGTCTTGCCACTGCCGGGGCTGGAGAGCAGATTCACGGCCACCGTGCCGCGTTCACCCAGATAGCCCCGCAGGGCCAGAGCGTTTTCGTCGTTCTTGGCGAGGACGGCCTGATGCAGGTCAACGGTGCGGCACATGACTCGTCTCCTCGTCGTGCGTGGGGCGCCCGGCGGGGGCGGCCGGTGTGCCGCCGTGCGGGTTCCCGTCGTCCAGAACCACACGGACGATCTCCAGCTCCCGGCCGCCGAGCAGGGTCAACGTGCTCCCGCAGTCGGCGCACCACAGAACGGGAGGCATCCCGGTCGGCGCCTCGCGGCCACAGCCGTCGCAGCGCGCCCGTGCCTCAACAGTCTCGATCAGCAGTCGGGCCCCCGCCAGCGCGGTGCCCTCGGCCGCCAGCCCGAACGAGAAGTCCAGGGCCTCGGGCACCACACCCGCGAGCCGGCCGATCCGCAGGGTCAGCGACTCGACCGCGTGGCCCTGCCCGCCCACGGCCTCCTCGACCTGTTCGACGACCGCCACGGCGATGGACAGTTCATGCACGTCCGTCACCCCCTGCTCCGGCCGAGCGGTCGCGCGACCACGATCCGCTCGAATGTGTGGGCGGCGCAGCGCTGGCTACTCTGAGAGAACGATGAACGGGCACGAGGCCGAGCGGCGCGCTCTGCTCACCCCGGTGCTGCTCCTGCTCCTGGCCGAGCGTCAAGGTCATGGCTATGAGCTGGTGCAACGCCTGGGCGCGTTCGGCTGCGCGGACGCCGACCCGGCGCATGTGTACCGGCTGCTGCGGGGCATGGAGAGCAGCGGCGAGGTCTCCTCGCACTGGCACGCCTCGGCGAGCGGCCCCGCGCGCCGTGTCTACGCGATCACCCCGCAGGGCGCGATGGACCTCGCGCTGTGGTTCGTGCGGCTGGGAGAGCTGCACAGCACCCTCCATCTCTTCCTCGAGCGGTATGTGCAGCTCGAGGACGTCGGTGGCGGTGAGGGGCACGACGGCGACGGCCCGGCGGCCGAGGCCCGTAGGCCGGATCACCTGCCGCGCCGTATGCGCGGGTAGGCGTCCGGACTCAGGCCGCGGGTCCGCTACGAGCCCTTCGCCGCAATCCGCGACCCCGGCCGCCGCATCCGCGGTGGTGCGGACCACGCTCCGCGCCGAAAGCGCGGGCGGTCCGGGTCACCACACTTCGCGTCGAAAGCGCGGGGCGGTCCGGATCACCACACTCCGCGCCGAAAGCGCGGCCGGTCCGGATCACATGCGCCGCATCCGCAGGTAGCGGCGGATGTCCGACAGGTTCCTGGCGACTCCGTAGACCACCACGAGGCCGGCGGCGACGCCCACCCATGTCCATTCCATCCTTGCCTCCATCGATGTCAGCTCCTCTGGGGTACGGCGGTGCCGCGGGCGTTCTCAACTCCTCTGGGGTACGGCGGTGCCGCGGCGCACCAGGGCGAGTACCAGGTCGACGGCGCCCGCCACGGCCTCGGTCACGGCGGGGGTCAGGCCCATGCCCTCGTCCGTGGCGCGCGGTTCGCAGCCGATCACGTACACCTCCTCGGGGAGGGTGCCGCCCGCCCCGGCGTGCAGGTCGTGCAGCAGCGCCAGAACGGTGGCGGGGTCCATGGCGTGGGTGTCCAGCGGCCCGGGCTCGGGCCGTTCCACGGGTGGCTGCGGGCCGACGTCGATGGTGTAGAGCGTGCCGGGCGGGCCTCCGCGGCTGACGATGTCCACGAGCACGAGGGTGTGGTAGCCCTCCAGCAGCCGATAGGCGAGGTGCACCCCGCGGATACCGGCGTCCATGAGCTCGACGCCCGGCGGCAGTTCCGCGGCGCGGTCGGCCAGACGCAGGACCGTCTCCACGCCGAACCCGTCGTCCTGGAGGAACACGTTGCCGATCCCGGCGACGAGCACGCGGCGAGGTACATCCCGCTCGGCCGGGGCACCTTCGGTCATGGCGCCTCCTTCAGCGGGGCCACCTCGTCGGGCTTGAAGTACAGGAAACGGCCCTGTGCCCGGCGTACGTCGGTGCCCGGATCGTCGTCCACGACCACCGCGAGGTGCGTCTCGCCGTCGAGGTCGCCGACCACGGCCTCGACCGTGGCATGCCGGCCGAAGAGGAAGGCGTCCTGTGCGTCGGAGCGGCGCGCCCCGGGCCTGAGCAGGACCCTGCTTCCGGCCCGCACGGCCTCGCCGTCGATGACGACGGTGGCCGGCACCTCCTCGGCCTCGGGATCCTGCGCCGGATCCCACCAGGGGTGTCCCGGTCCTTCCGGCAGGCTCAGCCCGGGCTCCGGCGCCGTCGGCCCCGTGCCCGCGACCTGGGCGGCCGCGCGATCCCTGCTCATGACGTCGTCGTCCCCGGTGACCTCGCGCAGCCCGCGGATCGCCCCGTGCAGCCGCTCCCTCACGGCCTCCGGCATGCTGTCGACCAGGTCGACGACCTCGGCGGCGCGCGCGTCCGTGCCGCGCGCCTCGCGCTTCTCCCGCTCGGTGAGCGCGGCCGTGCGCAAGGAGAGGATCTCGTCGATCTCGGTGGCGTCGTAGAGCGGTCC
Source organism: Streptomyces sp. NPDC058246 (assembly GCF_042881985.1). Lineage (NCBI taxonomy): Bacteria > Bacillati > Actinomycetota > Actinomycetes > Kitasatosporales > Streptomycetaceae > Streptomyces > Streptomyces sp. NPDC058246. The sequence goes on from NZ_JBHVWZ010000029.1 coordinate 59,264, forward strand.
GGGGCTCTCGTCCGCGAGAGCGGGGTGGTCCTCCAGGATGATCGGCGAGGACAGCATGATGTCCACCGCGCCGGGCGGCCCCGCCAGCACCGGCCAGGTGTGGTCGTTCCGGCAGGACGCGACGGCCGGCCGGGCCCACTCCGGCGGGTCGGTCATCGACAGGAACCGTCCGCCGGGCACGCCGAGCAGCAGATGGGTGCCGATCATGCTGTGGGCGAGGGCCGCGTCACGGCTCGTACCGGCGTCGGCGGTGTCGGCGGTGGTGTTGTGCACGCTCACCGTGAGCCGCAACACCCGGTAGGGCCCGGGCAGTTCCTCGACGTGCGGTCGCAGTTCCCCGGACAGCCGGTGCCTGCGCCGTACCAGCCGCCCCAGGGTCCGGCCCTCGGTGTCCGTCACCGGCTCGTACTCGGTGGCGGCCGGCAGGTCGAACCGCACGGCGCGGTCCGCTGCCTGATCCTCCGTCAGCTCGGCGAGCGGGGCGTGGATGAGGACGCGTTCCTCGTGCCCCTCGTCCCAGGGCACGAGCACCCGGTCGGGCAGCTCCAGCTCGGGCACCTCCGTATAGGCGCCGTCCGCCCCGAGCCGTTCGACCGTACGCCGCCGGACGTGCAGGAAGCGCAGCTCGGCGTGGAGCCGGTCGCCGCCGCGCGGCTCCAGCAGACACTCGGTGCGCTGGACGGCGTGCTCGCCGCCGGTGGCGGTCCAGGCGGGGGGCACCAGGACACCGAACTGCCAGCGCATCTGGTTCTTGGCGGACGAGGCACGGTAGGGGTACAGGACGTATCCCTCGAAGAGCACGGCGTCGGCCACCGCGCGGGCCTGCTCGAAGCCGTCCTCCAGCGGATTCCTCATCTCAGTCGCCCCCCTTCGCGTCGGCGGTGGCGAGGAGTTCCTCGAAGACCTGCTCCCAGGACGGCAGGGCGCGGGAGGAGCGATAGCGCCGCAGCGCCTCCAGCACGTCCTGGCGGATCCGCAGCCAGCCCGTGTTGGGGAAGTATTCCTCGATCATGCTCCGCCACACGGCCACCGGCATCAGGTACGACGTCTCCTTGTGCCAGGGGACGGGCTCGGCCCGGAAGCCGCTCCGGCCGGTGAACACCGTGCCGGAGAAGAGCATGAGCAGGGGCACTTCGCCACGGGAGAGGGCCCGGAAGTACGAAGCGGACGCGACCTCCGTGTCGTAGGTGCAGGGGACCGGAAGGTCGACCTGGGTGGTGCCGGTGAACCCCGGGACGGTGATGGAGGAGTGGGCGAACTGCAGGGGTTTGAGGGTGCTGCTCCAGCGGCTCGGTTCGCCGAACAGATCGCCCAGCATGCCCACTTCCTCCGGCTCGTACTGGCGCTGGGCGGGCTCGATCCGGATCTGGCAGCGCAGGGCGAGCGCGTGCACCGGCTGGTGATCGGCCTCCTCGATGCGCAGCCCGAACAGCAGGGTGGGCCCGGCGCCGAACGGCTCGGGACGCACACCGGTGCAGGTGAAGTGGAGGTCGGTCACGACGCGCCCCCGGATTCCGCCGGGGCCACGGAGGACTCGGAGGTCCCGGATTCCGAGGGGGCCGTGGAGGCCAGGGAGGTGGTCGGCCCGGAGTCCGAGGGAGCCATGGAGGCCAGGGAGGTGGTCCCGGAGTCCGTGGGGGCCACTGAGGACTCGGCGGTGCCCGAGTCCGCGGGGGAGGCCTGGGGCCGGGTGTCCAGGGGGCGGGCCGCCGCCGTGACCTTCCGGAAGAACTCGGCGATGTCCGCGCGTGCCTCGGCGCCGCCGTCGAAGCCCTTCCAGTGCATCCGCATACGGCCGACCAGTTCGTAGCAGACGTCGACCGGGACGAGGGTGCAGGTCACGGGGTCGCCGCGCTCGTAGTGCAGCAGCAGCGCCTCCACGTCGGGTTCGAGCAGCTCGGTGAGGCGGGTGCGCCCAAGGACCGCGTCCCAGGTCGCCGGATCGAGCTCGCTCTCGGTCGCGCCGGCCGGGCTGGGGTAGAACGCCGCGAGCCGGTCGAGCGCGGAGTTGCGGAAGAAGAAGGCGAGCCCGACGGGAATCTGCAGCCGGCTCCAGTCGGACTCGTCGAGGTCGAACCCGGGGTCGGTGAGATACCGGTCAGGGACGGCACGGAAGCGGCCCGCCCCGGCGCCGGGCCGGGTGAAGAGCAGGTGGCACGGCGGGCAGGCGCATTTGAGGGACCGCCGGGAGGTGTCGACGAGATGCCGGTGCTCGGCGGGCAGCGGCTCCCCGCACAGGTCGCACCGCTCTCCCGCGGGCGGCGGCCGCCGGGTGAACTGCTTGAGCACATCGGCGGTCATGGCCCCGCCCCCAGCAGCTCGCCGGGCAGCGCCACCCGCACCGATCCGTCCTCCTCCAGAAGCGGCACGGGCTCCAGATGGCCCCGGTCGCCCCGACCCGCCCGGTGGACGTCGAACTCGGCGGCGCACCCGGCGCAGCGCAGCAGTTCGCCGTCGAGGGCCGCGGCGGCGAGGCTCGCGCCGCAGGCCGGGCAGCGGTCCCGATAGGCGTACAGGTGACCCGGCAGGCGTACGAGCAGCAGGGGTTGCCCGGCGACGTCGGTGACACCGGTGGCCCGGTCGCGCGCGGGCAACGCGTGCGGGCCCACGATGTACCAGCGCGCCGGGTCGCCGGGCCCCGCGGATGCCTGGGGTCCGGATGCGGCCGGGCCGCCCGGAGCGTCGTCCGGGCGATGCGGCAGGATCTGCAACAGCGGTTGTTCCTGGGGCTGTTGCTGGGTGTCCTCGGCCATTCCCTCGACCTCGATGTGGGCCACCTCGGGGGCGATCCGGGCGACCGCCTCCTCGATGGTCCAGCGCACGGTCTGGGTGGAGGAGGGGCAGCCGTCGCAGCTGCCGCGCAGCTTGAGCCGCAGCGTCGGGCCCTGCGCCGCCTCCATGTCGAGCTCGGTGACCTCGACGTCGCCGGCGTGCGAGCCGAGGTAGGGGCGGACCTTGTCGAGCGCCCGGCCCACCCGGGTGACGGTGTCCTCGGGGTGCAGATCGTGCAGGATCAGCAGATCGCTGACGAGTTCGTCGGCGGTGAGCACGGCGAGCGGATCCGCGCCGTCCGGGGCGGAGCGCAGCAGCCGTACGGTCCGGGCCAGGCCCTCGCCGTAGAACTCCACCAGGCACCGCACGAGTTCGTCCGCCGTGTCGCGCGCCTCGGGTCCCGCCTGCCGCGCCAGTGCGTCGAGCAGGGCGGCGATGCGCTCGCCCGTGTCCTGTCCGGCCATCGACAAGCCCCTCTCTGAAGGATTCAGCCCGCCAGTCCGCTCAGCCCCGTCGGCATATGGGTCTGCTGGATGGTCCGGCCGCCGCCGACGTACATGTGCACGCCGCACGGCAGACACGGGTCGAAGCTGCGGACGGTCCGCATGATGTCGATGCCCTTGAAGTTCTCGGGCGGGTTCTCCTCGAAGATGGGGGTGTTCTGCACCGCGTCCTCGTACGGGCCCGGTGTGCCGTAGGAGTCCCGGACGCTGGCGTTCCACGGTGTCGGCGGATACGGGTGGTAGTTCGCGATCTTGCCGTCCCTGATCACCATGTGGTGGGAGAGCACGCCACGGACCGCCTCGGTGAAGCCGCAGCCGATCGACTCGTCCGGCACGTCGAACTTCTCCCAGGTCTGGGTGTGTCCGGCGCGTACCTCCTCCATCGCCTGCTCGGCGAAGTGGAGGGCCGCGGCGGCCGCGTACGCCTGGAAGTACGTCCGGGCCCGGTTGCGCTCGATGGCGTTGCTCCACTGCGGGATCTGCCACTCCAACGACATTTCCGGCTTGGTCATCGTGCGCGGCAGGTTGATCTGCACGCTGTGCCCGGTGGCCTTGATGTAGCCGATGTCGACCAGTCCGGACAGGGCCGTCGACCACAGCCGGGCGATCGGGCCGCCGCCGGTGTCGAGGGCGAGGTAGTCGGTGCCGTCGAACCAGCGCGGCGACATGACCCAGCTGTACTTGTCGTCGAAGTCGCGCTTCTGCGGAGCGGGGATCGTGTGCTGGTTCCACGGGTGCCGGTCGTCGACCGGGTTGCCGAGCGGGTCCCGTTCGACGAACTTCTCCATGCCCGCCCAGTCCTGGTAGTAGGAGCTGCCGAGCAGGATGCGGATGCCGAGGTTGATGTCGATGAGGCTGTTGGTGACCAGCTTGCCGTCCACGATGACGCCCGGGGTGACGAACATCCGCCGGCCCCAGTCCTCCATGTCGGCGTACTGGAAGTTGCAGTACTCGGGGTCGTTCAGCGCGCCCCAACACCCCAGCAGCACGCGGCGCTTGCCGACTTCCTCGTACCCGGGCAGTGCCTCGTAGAAGAAGTCGAAGAGGTCGTCGTGGAGCGGGACGACGCGCTTCATGAACTCCACGTAGCGGGTGAGCCGGGTCAGGTAGTCGGTGAACAGCTGGATGGTCGCGACCGTGCCGACGCCTCCGGGGTAGAGCGTGGAGGGATGCACATGGCGGCCCTCCATCAGGCAGAACATCTCGCGCGTGTAGCGGCTCACCTGGAGCGCCTCGCGGTAGAACTCGCCCTCCAGCGGGTTGAGCGAGCGCATGATGTCGGCGATGGTGCGGTAGCCGTGGTCGCCGGCGTGCGGTGCCTCCGTACGCTCGGCGAGTTCCAGCACTCCCGGGTTGGTCTCGCGGACCATCCGCTCGCAGTAGTCCACTCCGACCAGGTTCTCCTGGAAGATGTTGTGGTCGAACATGTACTCCGCGGCCTCGCCGAGGTTGATGATCCACTCGCCGAGGTGCGGGGGTGCCACGCCGTACGCCATGTTCTGCGCGTACACCGAGCAGGTGGCGTGGTTGTCACCGCAGATCCCGCAGATCCGGCTGGTGATGAAGTGCGCGTCGCGCGGATCCTTGCCCCGCATGAACACGCTGTAGCCGCGGAAGACGGACGAGGTGCTGTAGCACTCCGCGACGCGCTTCGCGGCGAAGTCGATCTTCGTGTGGATGCCGAGGCTGCCCACGATGCGGGTGATCGGGTCCCACGACATCTCCGTGAGGCCGTCACCGGCCGGCTTGTTCGTCGCCGTCGCCATGGTGCCGCGCCGCCTTCCTGTCGAGTGTCTGCTCAGCGGGGCCCGTGCTCACCACGGGGCCTTGTAGCCGGTCGTGAGCTTCTCGCCCTTGCCGCGCCACTTCGGTTCCTTGTCGACGGTCTTCGCGGTGTAGTGCCGCAGCCGTCGGATGACCGTGCCGTACATACCGCTCGCCGTCGCGGAGATGTGCCCGCCGGGCGGCTCGTCCATGAACGGCATGAACTTGTCGGGGAAGCCCGGCATGGTGCAGGCGATGCAGATGCCGCCCACGTTCGGGCAGCCGCCCACCCCGTTGATCCAGCCGCGCTTGGGCACGTTGCACTTGACCACCGGACCCCAGCACCCGAGCTTCACCAGGCACTGCGGGGATCCGTACTCCTCGGCGAACTGCCCCTGCTCGTAGTAGCCGGCCCGGTCGCAGCCCTCGTGCACCGTGGCGCCGAACAGCCAGGTCGGCCGCAGCTCCTCGTCGAGCGGGATCATGGGAGCGGCGCCCGCCGCCTGGTAGAGCAGGTACAGCAGGGTCTCGGAGGCGTTGTCGGGGTGGACCGGGCAGCCCGGGATGCACACGATCGGGATGCCCGCCTTGGACTTCCACTCCCAGCCCAGATAGTCCGGGACGCCCATCGCGCCGGTCGGGTTGCCCGCCATCGCGTGGATACCGCCGTACGTCGCACACGTCCCGATGGCGACCACGGCCAAGGCCTTGGGGGTGAGCCGGTCCAGCCACTCACTGGTGGTGATCGGCTGACCCGTCTCCGGATCGTCCCCGAAACCGCACCAGTAGCCCTCGGCCTTGACCCGTTCGTTCGGAATGGAGCCCTCGATGACCAGCACGAAGGGCTCCAGCTCGCCGCGATCGGCCTTGAAGAACCACTCGACGAAATTGTCGGCGCCCTGCACGGGGCCGCACTCGAAGTCGATCAAGGGCCAGTGGACCGCGACCTTGGGCAGTCCCGGCAAGGCGCCCAGCGCCAGTTCCTCGATACTCGGCTGGGTCGCGGCGGTCAGCGCCACTGAGTCCCCGTCGCAGCTCAGCCCCGCGTTGATCCAGAGAATGTGTACGGTCGGATCGTCCTGTGCGTCGTGCTGCGGGGCGATGTCCTCCGCCGTGGCGGTCGGGGCGTCCATGAGCCCTCCTAGGGATCAGCTCATTACAGGCAATGACGAGATAACGGCGATTACTCGTATAGATGCGCGGATAGGCATCTCAACGTGATGACAGGCATCATTGGGCGATTACACGCACCACTGGCCAAAATGCCTCTCTCATGGTTACCGCCCCCACCGGTCACCGGTAAGTGCGAAGCGGCCCTATCGCTTCGGTGCACTACCGCTGCGGGGTCCGTGGCTTCCTGCGCACTGGAGCCGTGATCAGGGGGGATCTTGGTCGTTGAGGGGGCATGGAGACCGAACGGGTTGCCCGGCGTCATGACAGTGCCTCAGCGGGCAGGCCGCCGCTGCCGCGGGAACCTGCCGGGTCCGGTTCTCCTCGGGCCATGGAACTCGGGCCCGACCATCACCCAAGAGGCGCGCCTATGGCGTCCATGGGCATCGAGGTCGTCCAGGAGATCGACCTGCGGGCGGTGCGGGAACAGGTCGATGCTGTGCTGGAGGACTTCCTCGTCGGCAAGGGCCGGGCGGCGGCAGGCCGGAGGCATCCACCGGAGGTGGTGGAGACCTTGCTGGACTTTCTGGCCGCAGGCGGCAAACGCATCCGGGCTCTGCTGTGTGTGGTGGGCTGGCACGCCGCGGGCGGCGGCGAGGACACGGCGTCCGTCGTGCGGGTGGCGGCGTCACTGGAGCTGTTCGTGGCGTTCGCCCTCATCCACGACGACATCATGGACGACTCGGTCAGCCGCCGGGGGCACCCGGCTGTCCATCGAGCCCTGCGGGAACGCCTCGGGCCGTCACCGCGTGCGGAGCGGCTCGGTGCGGGCGGTGCCCTCCTGATCGGCAATCTCGCCTTGATCTGGGCGCAGGAGCTGCTGCACACCGCGCAGCTGGATCCGGAGCGGCGTCGGGTCGTACACGGGCTGTACGACGCGATGCTGGAGGAGGTGATGTACGGGCAGTACCTGGACGTGATGGGCACCGGCCCGGGCGACGATGTCGAGGCGGCTCTGCGGATCGTGCGCTACAAGACCGCCACGGCGACGGTCGAACGTCCCTTGCAGTTGGGGGCCGCGGTCGCCGGGGCGGACACGGCCACTCTGGATCTCTGTACGACGCTGGGCCTGCCGCTGGGGGAGGCGTTCCAGATCAGGGACGACCTGCTGGACGTCTTCGGCAGCGCGGACGGTGCGTGCGCGCCGGGTCTCGGGGACCTGCGCGAGGGCAAGCGGACGGTTCTGCTGGCCCTGGGCCTGCAGGCAGCCACCCCGCCCCAGCGCCGGCGCCTGCATGACCTGGTGGGGCGCGCCGATCTGGACGAAGACGGAGGCGCCGAGGTACGGGCGCTCCTGGAGGCGACCGCGGCGCGGGAGCGAACGGAGCACATGATCGCCTCCCGCTACGAGCAGGTTCTGCGGGTCCTGGACACGGCCGGATTGCCGCCGGCCGCCTCCGGGGCTCTGCGCGGCCTTGCCGTCACGGCCACCCGGTACACCGCCTGAGCCCGGCCGCTCCTTCCGTGAGCGGGCACCGGCCGCCACCCCGAAGCGCCACGCACCCGATGTCTGCGAGTGTGTCCCAAACCCTCTCGAACAGGAGACCGTTGTGACCGATACTGCCGTCCTCACCCAGCAGATCCGGGCGCGCCTCGTCGGATACGAGCACCGGTTCGCCGCCCTCTTCGAGGAGTACTTCCAGGGTTTGAGCGGGGCCGTCGACGCGCCGTCGTTCAGCCGCTTCACCCCGGAGTGCCTGGGCCTGCTGCGGGATCTGTCCCTGCGCGGCGGCAAGCGCATGCGGGTGGCGCTGTTGTTCGAGGCGGCCCGCCTGGTGACCGACGAGCCGGTCGAAGGACTGGACGCTGCCGCGCTGAGCATCGAACTGCTGCAGACGCACGCCCTGGTCCACGACGACATCATCGACGACAGTCCCACCCGCCGGGGCGGCCCTTCCACGTACTACGCCTACCGCGAGAAGTTCCCCCGGAACCCGCAGGCCGCGCTCGGCCTCACCTTGCTGGCGGGTGACCTGGCGCTCGCCCTGTCCCTGCAGGTGCTTCTCAACTCCGAGGCGTCCCTCGCGGTGCGCCAGGCCATGGTCGAGGTGCAGACGCGGGCGGCCTCGGCCACCTTCGTGGGTCAGATCATCGACATGGAGCGGGACTTCGCCACCAGCCCGGGCGAAGAAGTGCTGCACCACGTCGCCGAATACAAGAGCGCCCGCTACTCGGTGCTGGCACCGATGCAACTGGGGCTGCTCGCCGCGGGCGAGCAGCCCGCGCCTTTCGAGCCGGAACTGCGCCGCTACGCCCGGCTGGTCGGGATCTCCGCGCAGATGCGCGACGACTACCTGGACCTTTTCGGCGACGCGGAGACCATGGGCAAGCCCACGGGCACCGACATCCGTGACGGGCGGCGCAACTACACGGTGCACGCCATCCTTGCGGCGGCCACCGACTCTGAACGCGCCCTGGTGGAATCCGCGCTCGACAACGGTGTGTGCACCCCGCAGACCATCGCCGCGGTACGAGAGATCGGACACAGCTGCGGGGCGGAGCGGAAGCTGCGGGCGGACATGCGGCGCTACGCGGACCTGGCCGCTGCCGAAGCTGCCGGCTGGCGGTCGCGGTGGCGGGAGGAAGCGGTCGCCTTCTTCGAGTACTTGCCGCTGTGGGGTGTGGAGCGGGCCTTGTGAACACCGCGTGAGGAGGCCGCGGCGGCCCTTGGCAGGCGCGGCCGCGGCCCGCTCCTCAGTCCGCGGCCGCCTCGGCCGTGGTGGACATCTCGTCAAGGGCCTGTCGCCAGCGTGCGGGAAGGCTTTCGCCGCCGAGGAGGGCTTCGTCGATGCGGAAGCACACGCTCGCCGTCTCTCCATAGACGAGCAGGGCCACCGCCATCGGCGCTCCCGGTGGGCAGCACATGAGGGGATACATGCGGTCCACCTCCGCGTCGCCGTAGTGAAGACGGTGACGCATCACGAGGTAGGAAGCGGCGAGGGTGAGCCGGCCCGGGGCGGTGCTCAGCGCCACGAGACGCTGGAAGGCCCGCGTCGGGAGGCGGGTGAGAGCCGCGCGGAGTACCGCCTTGTGCTCGGCGGACTTCAGGACGGTGGTGACGGCGCGGGTGTGCGCCAGCCGCTGGCCCAGGGACCTGGCTCCGCCCAGGAGGTCGAGGCGGATCAGAAACAGCCGGTTCCCGGGCACTGCCACCTCGTCGGCGGTGCGCAGGTTGATGGGGACCATGACGGGGATGTGGGCACCGGCGGCGCGCGGCCACGCGGTATTCCCCCATCCCTCGATGGCATGGGCCAGGGCGGTGAGGTAGACGTCGTTGGTGCTGGCGTCGGCATTGCGGGCCGCCGTCCGCAGCCATGCCGCGGGGGCTTGGGTCCACAGGGTATGGCGGCGGCTGGACAGCGGCCGGTCCGGCGAGCTCCACAGGTGGTGCTTGCCGAAGTACCGCAGCAGCATCCTGGTGCTGCGGACGACTTGCCGGAGCCGGGGCCGGGGCGCGTGGGGGACTCCGCGTGCCACGGTGGCCGAACGCTCGGCCGGTACAGGCGTCCCGAACAGGGCCTCCAGCACCGCGATGATGTTCCCGCCGTCCTGCACCGAGTGGTGGGTCAGGTAGAGGAGGGCGAATCCGTCGGGGGCATGTCCGTGCAGCAGAACCAGGCGCCAGGCCGGTACTCCTTCGGGCCAGGGTTCCCGCGCCAGTTCGCGCACCGCGGCGTCGAGAGCTTCCGGGCCGGCCGCCAGGTGCTGTGCTCGGAGGTGGTGCTCCATGTCCGGGGCGGCGTGCGCCCACCGCGCCGCCGGTCCGTCGCCGGACAGGATGTGCGACATGCACGGAAGGCCGGCCAGGCGGGCCGCCACGTGCTGTCGCAGGTCCGCCAGGTCGGGCACGGCGCCGGTCAGATGCAGCACCGCTCCGATGGTGGACGCGGCGTCCGGGTGTTCCGCGCGCCGTTCGACGTCACGCATGAAGAGGTCGGCGGGACTGGGAGCAAGGAACGTGCGCATGTACGTCACCTCAGAAGACCGAAGAGGGGGCCGGCGACTCCCGCGCCCACGAGTACGCCGACCGTCACCTGGGCAGCGGTGTGGCAGCGCAGTCTGACCCGTGACCAGCCGATCAGGACGACGAGTGGGGCCAGCGCCAGCGCCCCTGTCCCGTACACGGCCGAGAGGACGGTGACTGCGCCCGCGGCGACGGCGGAGTGGACCGACACCTTCCACCAGAAGGTGATCAGCAGCAGAACCAGCAGCACGGCGAGCATCGCTGCCACCAGGGCCCGCACGGTGCCGGGAGCTCCGAGTGCGTAGAGCAGCGCGGTGCCGGCGGTCACGCAGGCCAGGACGAGGGGTCCGGCCACGAGACGGTCCTGCCTTCGCCGTACGTGCCGGTCGCCCCAGTAATTGCGGCGCTCGCCCAGTCCCAGGATCACGCTGGGCAGCACGCTGGTGAACACAGCCGCGAGCAAGCCCCAGCAGGCGCCGGTGAGGCCGCCCGCGTGCCGGCCCAGCAGCGGGGCCAGGAGCAGCATCCAGTTCCTCGGCTCGAAGCCGACGCTGATGAACCGGGCCAAGCGGGTCTCACTCCGGGCCGGAACGCCGGTGGCCCGAAGCCGACCGGGACCAGTGGTGGAGGATTCTCGCGCTGCCGTCGCGGCCCTCGCCGCAACCGCAACCTTCTGCTCGGACACTGCGGAGCCCCTGCCATCACGATTCCGAACACTTGCGGACGGAACGTCCACCCCCACAACGACACCGAACAGAGCTGGTCACGCGGCCACCGGGATGCGCCGGGTCTCCTCACCGCGTCAGGGTGGTCTCCGCGACGCCCGGTGCCGACACCTCTGCCGTCCGGGAGGCGGAGCGGTGCGTGCGGGTGCGTACGGCGAAGGCGGTCATGCCCAACGTGGCCGTCCCCAGGGCCCACCCCGCACTCAGCAGCAGGCAGCTGAAGGGCACCACATGAAGTCCGGCGGCCGCGACGGAGGTCTGCATCGCCCCGTACGCCGGCAGGTAGCGCACGACGGCACTGTCCGCGTTCGGGTTGATCAGCGGGTTCTGCAGCAGCAGATCGATGGAACTGATCATGATGGCCAGGAACATGCCGGCCAGCTCACTGTGCAGCACAGCCGCAAGCACGATGCCGATGCCGCCGTAGATCAGGGCGCCGGTGAACATCCCCGCGGCGAACACCACCGGTTGCGCCGGCCGCCAGAACAGGTGCACCCACGCGGTGGCGTAGACGGCGACCGCTGCCGCCACCAGGACGAGCGTGGCGCACTTCGCCAGGCCCAGACACGAGCGCGGGAACCCGGCCTGCACCAGGCGCCGGTCGAACAGCGCGGAGCGGGCCGTCGCGACGAACATCATGAACCCCACGACCAGGGTGAGCGCCTGCAATGCCCCGGAGACCTGGGTCAGCACGTTGCCGTCCATGACCACGAAGCGGCCGACCGGACGGAGGTGGAACCGCAACTCGGTTCGGGCCACCACCTCGAAGGCCAGAGCCGTCCACAGTGGCACGAACAGGACCACGATGAGCAGGGCCAGCCGGTTGCGGGCCTGCTCCACGAGCGTGAACCGCAGCGCCGTACCGAAGCAGGACCACCAGCGTTTCACGACACCACTCCGATCGCGCTGTCCCGCTCGGCCTCCCGCAGCGTCCCTGCTTCCAGGCGGTACAGGGTGTCCAGACGGGCCGCGTCGTAGGCGAGGTGGGAGACCACCAGCACCGCGCAGCCCCGGTCGCGCAGACCCGCTGCCAGGTCCCAGAACCGCAGGTAGGTCTCCCAGTCGAAGCCCTGATACGGCTCGTCCAGGAGCAGTACCTGCGGATCGTGCATCAGGGCCAGGACCAGGTTGAGTTTCTGCCGGGTGCCGCCGCTGAGCGCCTCCAGCCGCTCACCGCGGTAGCCGCGGCAGTTCAGCTGATCCAGCAGCGCGAACGCCCTGTCCAGGTTCTCCAGGCCGTAGGCCGCCTGGAAGAACCGCAGATGCTGCTCGACCGTGAACGCGCCGTGCAGCACCGTCTCCTGCGGGCAACTTCCCACCACCCCGCGGCGCTCCACCGCGCCGCTGTCGGCCGCGAGGTCACCCATCAGGATCCGCACCAGGGTGCTCTTGCCGGCGCCGTTCTCACCCACGACGCCCACCAATTGCCCCGGGAACAGGTCCAGCGACACGCCCCGCAGCACCGAGCGGCGGCGATAGCCCTTGCGCACATCCCGGATACGCAGAACCGGGCCGCCCACCGCCACGCCCGCGCCACTCCGGTCCGGGGCAGCTCGGCCACGCTGATCAGTCACGTACACCACGCATGCTCGGTCCGCTCGATCGCCGTCACAATCCCGTCCCGCCCCGGATGAAGCCGACGTGATCACCAACGACACATGTGGGTACAGGTGACGGGGGTTTCGGGGGCAGTCTGGCTGCGCTGCGGCCGGCCTGCATCTGCCGCCCGGCCCATGGGTCAGTGCGGTCTGTGGAGTCCTGCGATGAGGAGTTCGACCAGTCGACGTGCGTCGTAGCGGGGGTCGGTGTCCGCGCCGATGCAGAGGTTCCCGACGCCCCGCATGAGTTCGTAGGCGTCCATGTCGGATCGAATCTCGCCGGCATCGGCGGCGGCTTCGAGCAGTTGGGCGCAGACGGGTACGAGGCGGTCGAGGAAGTAGGCGTGGAGCGTGTCGAAGCCGGTGTTGTCGGACTGCAGCACGGCGGCGAGTCCGTGCTTGGTGACCAGGAAGTCGACGAAGAGGTTGATCCATTGCCCCAGTGCGGCGTGGGGAGTCGCGCTGGTCGCCAGCAGGGCCGGACCGGCCTCGGCGCAGGCGTCGACCTGGTGCCGGTAGACGGCGATGATGAGATCCGCCCGAGTCGGGAAGTGGCGGTAGATCGTGCCGAGCCCGACGCCGGCCCTGGCCGCGATGTCGCGTACCGGCGCTTCCACGCCCGAGGTGACGAAGACCGCGGCGGCCGCGTCGAGCAGGGTTTCCTTGTTGCGCCGGGCGTCCTTGCGCTTGGACTGGGCCGCGTGCCCCGCGCCCGCGTCGCTGTCGTTCACCGCGCCGCTCCCTCCGTTGCCTGGCTTGCTAACCGGAACAGTGTTCCGTATCGTTCCGGAACGAGGTTCCGTTTGCTCATGATGTCAGAGCAGGGACCCGGCAGCCACGCCACGCATTGCCACCACGCTTCATCCGCAACGGAGGAACACGGTCATGCAGCACCGCACCTTGGGCCGCACCGGTGTGCAGGTCAGCTCCCTCGCGCTCGGCGCGATGAACTTCGGCAAGATCGGACGCACCACCCAGGACGAGGTCACCGCCGTCGTCGACGCCGCTCTCGAGGGCGGGATCAACCTCATCGACACCGCCGACGTGTACAGCGGTGGTGAGTCGGAGGAGATGGTCGGCAAAGCCATCGCCGGCCGCCGCGACGACATCGTGCTGGCCACGAAGGCGAGCATGCCCATGGGCGACGAGCGCAACCACCGGGGTAGCTCGCGCCGCTGGCTGGTCACCGAGCTGGACAACAGCCTGCGCCGTCTCGGTGTCGACCACGTCGATCTCTACCAGATCCACCGGTGGGACCCGAGCACCGGCGACGAGGAGACCCTGTCGGCGTTGACCGACCTGCAACGCGCGGGAAAGATCCGCTACTTCGGGTCCTCGACCTTTCCCGCCTACCGCATCGTGCAAGCCCAGTGGGCTGCCCGCGAGTATCACCTGAGCCGCTACGTCACCGAACAGCCCAGCTACTCGATCCTGCAGCGTGGGATCGAGAGCCAAGTGCTGCCCGTGGCTGAGGAGTACGGGCTCGGTGTGCTGGTGTGGAGCCCGCTGGCCTCGGGCTGGCTGTCGGGCGCGATCCGCGAGGGCCGGGACATCACCACCAGCCGCTCGACGTTCATGCCGGAACGCTTCGACACCGCCATCCCCTCCAACCGGGCCAGGCTCGACGCCGTCGAGCGGTTGGCCAAGGTCGCCGACGAGGCCGGCCTGACCATGATCCAGCTCGCGCTCGGATTCGTGACCGCGCATCCCGCCGTGACCAGCGCGCTCATCGGCCCTCGCACGCTGGACCACCTGCACGCGCAACTCGCCGCCGCCGACACCGTGCTCTCCGCCGACGTGCTCGACGCGATCGACGCGATCGTCGCCCCCGGCACCGACCTGGCCGCGCACGAGAAGCACGACACTCCGCCCGCGCTGCTCGACCCTTCACTGCGGCGCCGCTGATCGTCCGAGCCTCCACATCCTCACCCGCAGCTCCCGACTCCGCGGGAATCGCGCGGGTGCCCGGCGAGAAACTGTTTCTCCAGGGTCACGCACCCAGGCGTACGGGTGCCCTCGTTCACCTTCGCGGTGAGCAAGGCCAGGCCACTACTGCAGTGCGTGGACCGCGGCTGAGAACACCGGGGGCATCCGGGACGCTGCGGGGACGATGAGGCGGGCGGTGCTGGGACGCCGGCTCGCGGCCAGCAGGGCCCCGGTCAGCAGCCGGTGGCGCCGGGTCAGCAGGACCCAGGCGCGCTCGTACTCCTCCGGTCGCCCGGCGGCCAGGCAGCGGACGGCGGCCCCGGCCGTCGCCAGCGCGAGGGCGATGCCCTCACCGGTGAGGGCATCCAGGTAGCCCGCGGCGTCGCCGACGAGCAGGACACGGCCGGCGACCCTGCGCCGCACCCGCTGCAGCAGCGGTCCGGCACCGCGTACCTCCGTCGCTGCCGGCCCGCGCAGCGACGGGGTGAGGGCCGGGAAGCCGGCCAGGTGATCGTCGTACCCGCGACGGCTGCGGCTGAGGACCGCGACGCCCACCAGATCGTCGCCGACCGGTGTCACATACGCCTCGCCGTGCCGGGACCAGTGGACCTCCACGAAGTCCGTCCACGGCTCGACGCGGTAGTGCCGGCGCAGTCCGTAGCGGCCATGGGGGCGGCCCGGCAGTGCCAGTCCCAGGCCGCGGCGCACCGGGGAGTGCAGGCCGTCGGCGGCGATCAGCCAACGGGCCGTGGTTCCGGCGGCGGTGACCGTGTCCGCGCTCTGGCGCACTTCGCCGACCTTGCCCGTCAGCATCCGCACGCCGAGGCCGAGAGCGCGCCGGCGCAGTGCGGAGTGCAGTGTCGTACGGCGGATTCCCAGCCCGTTGCCGCCGCGGAAGGACGCCTCGGCGCGGGTGGTGCCGTCCACGTAGCGGATGCCGCGCAGTTCGCGGCCGGTGACCTCGACGCCCAGTGCTCGCAGCGCGGCGACACCGCCGGGCATGACTCCTTCGCCGCAGGCCTTGTCCACGGGCGAGTTCCGGGGTTCGACGACGACGGCCTCCAGGCCGGCGAGCGCGGCGTGGACAGCGGCGGCCAGACCGGCCGGTCCGCCGCCGGCCACCAGGACGTCGATCATGCCGGAGCGGGCGTGGTCGGCGTGGTCGCGGCGGCCAGCGCCCGGTTCTCGCAGCGGATGCGCACGGTGAGCAGGGCGGCGTTGAGTACCGTGAATGCGGCCGCGGTGACCCAGGCGGTGTGCACCAGGGGCAGGGCCACGCCCTCGGCGACGACGGCCACGTAGTTCGGATGCCGCAGCCAACGCCACCGGTACGGGCCGCTCGTCACCAGCGGCAGGCCGGGTACGACGATCACCCGGGTGTTCCAACGGGGTCCCAGGGTGTGGATGCACCACCACCGCAGTGCCTGGGCGCCCGCGAGCACGGCCAGCATCGGCCAGGCCAGGGCGGGTACGAAGGGGCGGTCGGCCAGCCAGACCTCGGCCGGGCAGGCGACCAGCAGGCCGGTGTGAAGGGCGACCATCGCCGGGTAGTGGCCCTGCCCGGACACGGTGGCGCCGCGGGCGGTGCTCCACCGTTCGTTGCGGCGGGCGACGCCGAGTTCGGCTACGCGCTCGGCGGCGACGGCGGCCACCAGCAGTCCGTACCAGATCATATGTCCTGTGTCCTTCGTATCCTTCGTCCGTATCCTTCGGCCGTAGCTTCGGCGGTCCGAACTACCAGCGCAGCAAGACGAGTTCGCAGGCGAAGCCGGGCCCCATCGCCAGCAGCACACCGGGGGTGCCCGGCGGCGGGCGGCGCTCGGCCAGGGTGTCGCGCAGTACGTGGAGCACCGACGACGAGGACAGGTTGCCCACGTCGGCCAGGTGACGCCAGGTCACATCGAGTGCGTCGTCGGGCAGGTCGAGGGCCTCGGTGACGGCCTGAAGGACCTTGGGGCCGCCGGGGTGGCACACCCAGGCAGTCACGTCCTTCGGCTTCAGGCCGTGGTCGCCGAGAAACCCCTCGACGTCATCGGCGAGGTAACGGCGCACCACATCGGGGACCCGCGGGTCGAGGACGACCTGGAAGCCGGAGTCCTTGATGTCCCATCCCATGACGCGCCCGGTGTCCGGATACAGGTGGCTGCGGGTGTCCACGATCGTCGGACCGGAGGTCTCGTCCGGGCGGCCCGGGCGGCCCGGACGGCCCGGACGGTTTGCGCCGCAGGCGACGACCGCGGCGGCGCCGTCGCCGAAGAGTCCCGTGGCGACCAGGTTGGCCATGGAGGCGTCGTTGCGCTGGAAGGTGAGCGAGCACAGTTCGACGGACAGCAGCACCGCCACGTGGCCGGGCCGGCCCAGCAGGTAGTCGTGCATGCGGGCCAGGCCGGCGGCGCCGCCGGCGCAGCCCAGGCCGAACAGGGGCAGTCGTTTGACGTCCGGCCGCAGTCCGAGGCGGCCGGCCAGCCGTGCGTCGATCGAGGGGGTGGCGATGCCGGTGACGGAGGTGAAGATCAGCAGGTCCACGTCGGCTGCGGACAGACCGGCCGTGTGCAGAGCGCCCCGGACGGCCTTGGCGCCCAGGTCGGTGGCGGCGGCGATGAAGACGTCGTTGGAGGCGCCGAATCCGTCCAGTTCCCCGTACCGTTCGAGCGGCAGCGTCATATGGCGCGAGCTGACCTGCGCGCTGCGGTGCAGCCGGTCCAGGACCCGACGATCGGTGCCCTCGGGCAGGCAGGTGCGGGCCACCATGTCGGTGATCTCGGACTGGGTGCGACGGTGTGGTGCGAGGGCACCGTGAACGGCGACGATCCGCGTCATGTAGTTCCCGTCCGGTTACCGACTGGGGTGAGTTGCTCTGCACGTGTTCCCCGGACCGGGACTTCGACACCATGGATCGCCCGTACGGCCGTTCGTCCCGGGGCGCGGTGCACCGGCCGGGTGAGGGCCGGGCGCCTACGATCGGCCGGGTGGGTACTCCCGAGCAGTCGACGACCGGCGGCCCGGCCGCGCGTTGGGTCGGCCGGGTGGGTGGCCTGGCCGGGTCGTGCCACCCCGGGCCCGTCGTGGCGGTTACCGCCTTGATGTCCGCGCTGGCCGTGACCGCCGGGCAGGGCGCCGCGCGTTGTGTCCTGACCGCTGCCGCCGTTCTGGCCGGGCAGTTGTCCGTCGGCTGGTGCAATGACGCGTTCGACGCGCGCCGGGACATCGCCGCCGGCCGCCGTGGCAAACCCGTCGTCGACGGCTCGGTCGGTGTGACGGAGGTGTGGGCGGCCGCGTATGCCGCGCTGGCGCTGTGCGTGCCGCTCTCGTTCGCCTGTGGCCTGTGGGCGGGCGCCGTTCACCTGACCGGGGTGGCGGCGGCGTGGGCGTACGACCTGCGGCTCAAGGCGACAGCATGGTCCTGGGCACCGTACGCGGTGGGTTTCGCCGCGCTCCCGGCGTTCGTGGCGCTGGGTCTGCCGGGGCAGCCGTGGCCCCTCTGGTGGGTCGTCATCGCCGGGGCGTTGCTGGGGGTCGGCGCCCATCTGGGCGATGCGCTGCCGGACATCCGCGGGGATCTGGCGTTGGGCGTACGGGGATGGCCGCACCGGCTGGGTCCGGACGGCGCGCGGCTGCTGCTGCCGGTGCCGCTGGTGGCCGCGTCCGCGGTTCTGGCGCTGGGGCCCGCCGGACCACCCGGCAGATGGGGAGTGGCGGTGCTCGCGGTGGCGGGCCTGCTCGCGGTGGCGGGGACGGTGCTGGGACGCCGCTGGGAGCGGGTGGCGTTCGCGGCGGCGGTCGCCGTGGCGGTGGTGGACGTGGCCTTGCTGCTGCTGCGCGGCACCGGGATCGCCTGACCGTTCGGCCTGGCCGGCTGTCAGCCTCGCCCCCTGCGGATGAACGGTCCGCCTCGCCCCCTGCGGATGAAGGTGTCCACGCACGGCCCCTCGTCGAGCGTGAGCTGCGGTTCCGCCGGCTCGCGCCCTACTCCGGATCCCCCTGGTGCCAGAACTCAGCCGCCGCAGTCCGGCCGGTGTGGTGTACGCACCGGTTTCCTGTGGCGGCTGTGCTTCTTGCGGGGAGGACGGTGTCACTGACGGGCAGGCGCCGACATGTGCAGGAGCCGTTCGGTGATCTCCCGGTACTGCCTGAGTACGAGCCGGAGTTCCTCGGTCTGCGCATCAGTGTCCGGGTCCTGCCGGCTTGCTCGCAGGACGCGCCGTCGTTCAGCGAGGGTGTGAGTGAATGGGGCGGCGATTTCGTCGAAGACGGTGTCGGCCTCTTCCACCGCGTGGCGTGGGCTGTCGACGAAGGTGTTGAGAGCCTGTTGGAGGCGCAGGGTGAGCTTGTCCCGGTCACCCGGCGGGACCAGTTCCGGGCCGGGATTGCGATCGGCGCTGTCGGTGCTGGTGCCGGGCTGAACAGCGATGGCGACGCACCCC
Source organism: Streptomyces sp. NPDC058246 (assembly GCF_042881985.1). Lineage (NCBI taxonomy): Bacteria > Bacillati > Actinomycetota > Actinomycetes > Kitasatosporales > Streptomycetaceae > Streptomyces > Streptomyces sp. NPDC058246. The sequence goes on from NZ_JBHVWZ010000029.1 coordinate 78,110, forward strand.
CCGGCGAGGACACGGGCAGCTGACCCCGCACCGTCTCACATACGCCGACCATACCCATCCCGCTCCGGGCGCAGACGGCTCTGCGGGTGGGGATCGTCGAAATGGACTGGGATCCTGGTCGCTCACACGCAGCAGGGTTTGAAGGCTCAGCGAAGTGAGTGGGGGCCGGGCCGGCACAGCGCTCCACTTGGCCATTCGGAGACACGGTCGTCTCGGCCGGCTCCACGGCTGGGTCAGCCCGGCTTGACCGCCAGCGTCGCAAAATAGTTCGACATGTATTGAGCGGATGCGTTGGATTGGTGCGGCGCTTCCGCGAAGCCGGTGACGACGAACCCCGCGGCGAGTTGCCCGCCGATCTGGTCGGTGAGGGTGTGGCTGTATTCAAGAGGGGCTTCCGCGCCGAACTTCGTGGCGCGTTCCTCGGCGGAGTACTGCGTGACATCGCTGTAGGGCAGCTTGTGCACGACGACCAGCTCGCCGCGCTCATCGAGCGCCTCGTGGTCGAACAAGTACGCATCAGGGTTGAGGAAGCCCGCGAGCAGAGTTCCGCCCGGTCGCAGGACGCGGAAGCACTCACGCCACACCGGTGCCAAGTCTGGTACGAAAAGGTTGGAGACCGGATGGAATACGACGTCGAATGTCGCGTCGCCGAAGGCGCTGAGGTCGCGCATGTCGCCCAGGACGGTGCGCAGCTCGAGTCCGTCGCGCGCCGCCACCATCTGGTCCTGGCCGAGCTGGCGGGGTGAGTTGTCGAATACGGTGACCCGCGCCCCTGCGGCGGCGAGGATCGGACCCTGCTGGCCACCGCCGGAGGCCAGGCACAACACGTCCTTGCCGGTCAGGTCCGTCGGCAGCCAGGAGCGGTTGACTGGCTCACGCCCGATGAGAACAATCGACCAGTCGCCCCTGCGGGCGCGCTCGACGTCCTCAGCACTCACCGGCCTCGACCACTCGTTGCCCTCTTGGACACACTTGTCCCAGGCTGCCCGATTGTGGGCAACGGGATCGACAACAATGTCCTGCACGTTTAACTCCCTGCTACAGCCAGGCGGACGCCTGCGGTACTGACAGTTCGGTGCCGCTAGCCAACACGATGGCAGGGCGCGGGCTCAACGAAATTAGCGGCCATCGAGGTGTCCACGGGCTCGACGGGTGGTCGCGCAGCGGGTGCGTAAGCGCTGGTTGCCGGGGTTGGGAAGCCGTAGGAGTCGCGGGCGATGGTCTTGATGACCCGGTTGGTGCCTTCGGAGCCGGCGTTGGGCGGCCACCGCCGCTACTCCCGCTTCCAGCTGAAGATCGCCGCTCGCGCCCGCGAACTCGTCGACCAGGCAACTCCGGTCGAGGCCGCCTGCCGCATCGTTGTCCTCGAAGGCCAGCTCGAAGAAGCCCAGCGCATCAACGAGGACCACCGGGCTGCTGTTGTGTCGCGCGGCACGGCGGACGCCTGACCCGCCGGCCACGAAGCCGACGGCAGGTCCCCCTCCCGACTGTGCATGGCAAGGCGGCTGAATGGCGGCCTGACCGGTCCGCCGACAGCAGCCCGCAGGCAGGGCTCCGACGATGTCATCGCCGGAGCCCTTCACTGTTCAGACCCCGCACTCAGCCACTACAGCTGTCCCGGCACCTTCCCAGCCCGGAACCGGTCAGGCGGCTTGGGTGAGTTCGGCGCGGCCGAACAGCAGCGCGTATCCGGACGGGAGCTGGGCGAGGATGCGGTCCAGGAGAGCGGGGCCGGCCAGGTGGCCGACGACGGTGAGGACGGCTCCGGTGTCCCAGCGAGCGGTCGCAGGCGTGCCGCTCGTGCGGGTGGCCAGGTCCTTGACGAAGCCCCAGCCGGTGAGCTGTTGACGGTCGGGGATCTGGCCGGTGAAGACGAGGGCCGCCTCGGTGGGGAGACAGGCGGCGAGGTCGACGCGTTCGTCGCCGGTGAGCCGGCGGCCCAGGGCCGCCAGCACGGCCCGCGTGACGGCCTCGGCACGCTCTCGGGTGGGATACGCGCCTTCGTACCGGATTCTTTCCAGCATCTGGTGAAACGTCATGCCGGGTCGGGCAGCGGCCGGTTCACGCAGCGGAAGCATCGGGGAGTGGTTGCCTTTCTCGTGCAAGGGCGTTGCCGCCAGTGGGAAGGGCCGGCCGGGTGGGTGTGGGCCGGCCCTGCTGATGTGGTGAGCGGGTCGCGCTTTCCTGGGCTCAGGTGCGCTCGGGGCGGCCGAAGAGGAGGTCGTAGCCCGGGGGGAGCTGGAGCAGGATGCGGCGGGTGAGTTCGTCGCCCGCCGCATCGGCGGTCACGCTCAGTACGGCGCTGACGTCCCAAGCCGCGGTCTGTTCGCTGGCTCCCTCGATCCATGCCGCGGTGGCCCGCAGGAAACGCTCCGGTGGGAGCGGTTCGGTGGCCTGCAGCGGGTTGAGAAGAATCATCGCGAAGGTCTCCGGGAGCCGGGCGGCCAGCTCGGCTCTGACCTCACCCACCAGATGCGCGCCCAGCAATGCCAGAACGGTGCGTGCGGCCCGTTCGGCTTCCTGGGGTGTGGCGTACTCACCGCGTTCCCGCACGTGGTCGAGGAATGCTTCCCATCGCATGGCCACCACTGCCCCTTTACGTCGTTGTGCGATGGACGTAGGGCGGAGGACGGGACCAGAGGGGGAGATCGATGCCCGTCCTCCGCCGTCGGCGCGGTCGAGGACTGGCTCCTCAGCCGCTGATCTGCTTGTGCTCGGACTCCCCGCCGATCGCGATCTTGCGGGGCTTGGCGCGCTCGGCGATCGGGATCCGCAGGGTCAGCACCCCGGCTTCGTAGTCGGCCGTGATGCGCTCGGTGTCCAGGGTGTCGGCCAGCACCAGCTGGCGGGAGAAGACACCCAGGGGACGCTCGGAGAGCTCCATCTGTACGTCGTCGGTCTTCACGACGGGGCGGCGCTCGGCCTTGACGGTGAGCATGTTCCGCTCGACATCGATGTCGATCGCGTCCTTCGCGACACCGGGCAGGTCGAGGGCGATCACGTACTCCTCGCCCTCCCGGTAGGCGTCCATCGGCATCGCCGAGGGCCTGGACCAGGTGCCGGTCGCACCTGTCAGCTGCTGGGCGAGCCGGTCGAGTTCGCGGAACGGGTCAGTGCGCATCAACATCGTGAAACCACCTCCACAGGTCCGGCAGGAACTGCCAATGCGCTTCGTCTGACACCGTTGTAACATGTCATCCAAACGATGACAAGCGAAGTGTCGTCCAAAGGGTGACAGTCCGAGAGGATCTTCATGAACACCTCCCCCGAGCCCCGTGACCCCACCTCGTTCTTCGCTGCTGCGGCAGCGCTGAACACGATCAACGAGGCCGTCCGTACCGCCCAGACCCCGCAGACCGGAACGCACCCCCAGGACGGGCCGGCCAGTGCGGACCAGGCCCTGGCCGCACTCCTCCTGCTGCGTGAACTGCGCGACCGACTCGCAGAATGGGAACCAGGCCTGATCGAGGCAGCCCGGGCAGCAGGCTCCAGCTGGGCGGACCTCGCCCACCCCCTGGGCGTCGCCAGCCGCCAGGCCGCCGAACGCCGCTATCTGCGCGTACGCCCGGGAACACCCGGCACCACCGGCGAACAGCGTGTACAAGCCACCCGCAACCGCCGTGCCGCCGACCGCACCATCACCGCCTGGGCCCGGACCAACGCCGCCGAACTACGCCAACTCGCCGGCCAGATCACCGCCCTCACCGACCTCCCCACTCGTGCCCGCACACCCCTGGCCCGGCTCGCCGAAGCCCTCGCCGACAACGACGCCGCCCGCCTCATCGCCCCACTCGCCGACACCCACACACACCTCAAGGCCGACCACCCCGACCTCGCAGCCCGCATCGCCACCATCACCCACCACGCCGACCAACTCCGCCAGGCCGGCAACGACCACCACGGAACCGCCACCTGACCTCCCGGAGCCGACACACACGCCCCACAGGGGTCGCGGCGCGCAGTACGGAAGATCTGAGCCAGGACCCGGATGCGATGGACGAGATCCTCACCGCAGTCATCGCCGCTCGTCGACAGCGCCGCTAGGCTCCTCCTCCGAGTCCTGGTAGAGGGCTGCAGCCCCCGCATGCGCACGCAGATGGCTGCAGCCGTCTACCAGGACTTCTACGGGGCCCTTTTCGCCAGTGCGAGCTTCGCTTGGAGAGCGTCGTAGGCCCGGCCGAGCGGCGTGAGCCGGGCGACTGAGCGGGGCGTTCCTATCGGGAACATGCCCAGGGCCCTTCCTGATCAATGGGGTCTGGGGAAGCGGTGTCTTCCCGCGGCGGACCGCCGGGACACCACTTCGCTGGGTCCGGCCGGAATCCGTCTGGCCGTGGCGACGTTCAACTCCCGGTCGTCGCGCTGGACTTCCGGCTGGAGCTTTCCCGGAGTCTGACGGTCATCTGCATGGGGCGGGGCCGGACGGTGGCCAGGGCCACCGGCCGCACAGTCTGGCCTGGGGCGAGTTCGAAGCGGACTGCCCGGGTGATCGTGGCGATCGCGGTGATCAGCTCGGTGAGGGCGAGACGATCGCCGATGCACTTGTGCTTGCCCGCGCCGAAGGGGAGAAACGCCCCTGGAGACAGCCGCGTCTGGGTGTCGTCCAGCCATCGGTCAGGGTCGAATCTGAGGGGGTCGGGGAAGTGCTGTGGGTCGCGGTGCAGGGCGTGCTGGCAGTAGGCCAGCTCGGTTCCGGCCGGCAGCGTCCACGGCCCGAGGCGGGTCTCGGTGATGGTGCGGCGGGTGACGAGCCATCCGGTGTGGTGCAGGCGCAGAGCCTCGGTGATGACACGGTTCAGATACGGGAGCTGGGTAAGGTCGTCGAAGGTCACTGGGTGATCGCCGAGGACTTCGTCGAGTTCGGTGTGGACGCGGTCTTCAATGTCGCGGCTGCGCGCGAGTTCGTACAGCACCCAGGACAGCACGGAGGCTGTGGTCTCCGTGCCGGCGACCGCCAGGGTGAGGATCTCGGAGCAGATCTGGTGCTCCGAGAGTTGTTCGCCGGTTTCCTCGTCCTTGGCGTGCAGCAGCATCGAGAGCATGTCGCCGGTGGCGTGCTCGGAGGCCTTGAGTTCGTCCACCGCGTTGCTGATGGTGGCGCGTACGGCGTCTCGGGCGTCGTTGAAGCGCCGGTTGAAGGGCAGTGGGAGGCGTTCCACCCAGTCCGGCATCATGATGCGGGTGCCGACGCCGGACATCACCACCGACAGGTCGGCGCGCAGGCGCCGGAAGGTTTCTTCGTCGAGGCTGCCGGAGAAGACGGTCTTGGCGAGCATGTCCAGGGACAGCCCAACCATCGCTTCGCGCACATCAAGGGTCTGCCCGGGAGTCCAGCCCCCGATGGCGAGGTTCACCTGCTCGCGCATGGTGTCGACGTACGAGGCGATCTCGGTGTGCGTGAAGGCCGGCTGGAGCTGGCGGCGCTTGCGTGTATGGACCCGGCCTGCGGCGGTGACCACGCTGTCGCCGAGGAGCTGGCCCATTTTGTCGAAGAATCGGCCTTTGTCGAGGTCCGGACCGAGGGTGACCAGCATGGTGCGGATCAGCTCGGGGTCCTGAACGATGATGGTCCGCTGTCCGGGCTGCAGTTGGATCTCGACCACGGGGCCGTGGGCCTCGCGGAGCGAAGCAATGAAGCCGAGGTTGTCGCGCAAGAGCGGTATCGCGTGGCCCACTAGCGGGAGCCATCCGGCTGCCTTGGGTATGGGAGGCGCTGCGGCCGTCACGAGAATGTGCTCCCTTCGAGGGGTCATGGCGCGCCCATATCAATTCCCTTCTCCTTCCCTTGCGCAATCCGCCACGGCGCGTGTCGTGCGCCACGTGAGTTCGTCGGCGTCCTCGACGCCTTGTCCGGGCGCAACGGTCAGCTCCCCAAGATCGGGTCAGGAAGTCCCAGGTGACGGTGGCGCAGAGCGGGGCTGGGCGGCTAGGGAAGCCGGCGCAGCGCCTCAGCCACGAGCGGGTGGGACAGGTGCGCAGCGATGCTGACCTGGCGGCCGCGTTCGCGGGAGGGAGGAGTGTTCTCGCGTGGCACGGTGGAGTCTTCCGTGTCCGGTGCCCCGAGACCCAACTCTTGGGCGGCGTCGCGGCGTTGCCGTGCGTGCCGGATGGTGGCGGCCGCTTGGAGGGAATCGAGGTCGAGCTCCTCCGCGTCGAGAGGGGCTGTGACGAGAGCTCGCACGGCCTCGGCCGGTGCCGCGTACGGTGCTGGACCGCACGAGTGCCCCACGGCCGCCCAGCGGATGGCCAAGACCGTGGCTCGCACCGCGATCCAGCGCTTCCTGGACCGCTGCCGGACAACAAGGACAAGGAGAGCGGCGGCGACCTGATGATCACGGAGGTGGGCAACGACTTCAGCGAGCGCAACCACCTCGGGGTCTTCTACAACTCCCGTAGCGGCGCGCCCGAGAACGGCCGTTCCGCCGCCCCGTCGTTCGGCACCGACGGGGGAGTGCCGTACATGATCTACGAAGCGGGGGAACGGCTCTCGGGCTCCACCGCCATGGCTCGCGGCTGACAGAGCATGTGAACGACTGACTCGGGCCGCTGACCGGTCAGTTGCGCGGCGCGCTCCCCGGCAGCCCGGTGTCCCGTCCCAATGATCCCGTCCGCGCACGGAGTTGTGACCTGTGGCGACCCGAAGGATGCAGACCCCGGATCAGCGGTGTTCCCAACTGGTCCGGTCTGGCTTCCCCGTTCGGCCGGGCCGGCCGGCCCCGTGACCGACAAGCGGATGACGTCTCGGTTCGACACACCAGGTCTGGCAGAAGGGGGGCGCCTTTTCGGCCAGGACCGCATCTGGCGTCCTGCGGGGGCGGCCGATCCGCCCGGCGCCCGCAAACGGGCCATGACCTGTGTAGGCGGGCGGGCGCCCCCGGCATGTCTGGAAGGCGAGCGGGCGGTAACGGACGTCGACCGGCAGGTGGATCTTCGCGGTCCGTCCGCCGCGGGAGCTCGTGCCGTCGATCGCCTACACCCGCATCCACCGCCCCGTGCTCACCGACGAGTTCCGCCGGACAGGCCCTGGGCGCGGCCCAGTTGGCAGTGCCAGGACGCCCCGGAGTTGCCGGTGCGGCAGCCCGGAGAACTCCCGTCGTCACAGGTCACAGGGCACGTCTTCGTCATCGAGGCACCCGCACGGTCACCGATCCCAGGATTGAGCTTCAAATCTTGAGCACAAATTACACACATCCCTCTCTTCAGACGGGCCTCGATGGTCTAGATTGACCGTGCTTCACATGCTGGGACACGAGGCGACAAATGATGATCTTGGGTCAAAAGTTGCGTACAGCCAGCAGCCGCGTCTCCGCCGCCAGACGTGGGGTTGATCAATTCTTGGAGCCCGAAAGGGGGCTTTGGGTGTCAGGAGCGCCCGAGGTTCCGACGGGTTCCGGGTGGATTGTTCAAGCAGCGCTGAATTAGCCGGGATGTCATGCGCGAGGGGCGAGGGCCTCCCGGGGGGAGGAACAGCGCGGCGCGGGGGGCGGGGGCCTCCCGAGGGGAGGAACTGTGCGGGGGGCGGGGGCCTCCCGGGGGGAGGAAGAGTGTCGGGCGACCACGTCGTACCACTGGGGACCGGGGGGGTTCTGTGCGGCAGGGGGGATTAGTCGGCCCTTTTCCGTCGGCGCGCGGGCGTCTGGCGAACGGGGCATTGAGCCGGCCGCCGAATGACTGGGAGCAGCGGTACCGCCGTACCGTGATCATCAGCGATACCGTGGCCACCGCCATGGTGGTTGGGGCGATCGGCAACTTCTTCGGGGCCCGGGACGCGGCCAACTGGCACGAGAAGTGGGGAATTCTCGCATTCGGCACCGAGCTGCTGGTGCTGGGAGCGCTTGCGGTAAGCCGGTCGTGGTCTCCGGCCGTGCTCGGCCAGGGTGCCGAGGAATTCCGCCGGCTCGGACGCTCACTGTTCACGGCGACCGTCGTACTGGCGCTCGGCGGGATCGCCCTCACCTCGCGCAACATCAAGCTCTGGATCTTCGTCGCGATCCCCGCGATCGCGCTCGTCACGATGACCGCGCGGTATCTGCTCCGCCTCTGGCTGCACAAACAGCGCAAGGAAGGACAGTGCCTGAGACCGGTGCTCGCTGCCGGGAGCCCGGCCACCGTGCGCGACCTGATCAACCGAACCCGCAAGTTCCCGCACCTCGGCTGGCGGGTGGAGGCGGTGTGCACGACGGACGGTCGCGGGCTCGACGGCGACCAACTGGACGGAGTGCCGGTCATCGGCCTGCTGGAGGACGTCGCCAAGCACGTCCGCCACGACGGCTACCGCGTCGTCGCGGTCACACCGGACCCGCACTGGTCACCGGACCGGCTGCAGCGGCTGGCCTGGAACCTCGAAGGCAGTGACGCCGAGATGGTCGTGGCCCCCGTGCTGATGGAGGTGGCCGGCCCGCGGCTGCACGTCGACGCGGTGCTCGGGATACCGCTGCTGCGGGTCAGCATGCCGACCTTCACCGGGGGTCGCCGGGCGATCAAAGGGGTCGTCGACCGGATGGGTGCGGCGATCCTGCTGATGCTGTTCGCGCCGCTGATGGTGTTCGTCGGGCTGCTCGTGCTGGTGGACAGCAGGGGCGGGGCGTTCTACCGCCAGCGCAGGGTCGGCAAGGACGGCCGCGAGTTCACCATTCTCAAGTTCCGCACCATGGTCGCCGGGGCTCACGGGGCCCGTACCGAGCTGGCCGACCGCAACGAGGGCGCCGGCGTGCTGTTCAAGCTCCGCCGGGATCCGCGGGTGACCCGGGTGGGAGCAGCGCTGCGCCGGTACTCGATAGACGAGCTCCCGCAGCTTTTCAACGTGCTCACCGGATCGATGTCGCTCGTCGGTCCGCGGCCTCCGTTGCCGGAGGAGTCCGCCGCGTACGGCCCGGACATCCGGCGGCGGCTGCTCGTCAAGCCCGGACTCACCGGCCTGTGGCAGATCAGCGGGCGCAGCGACCTGCCGTGGGAGGAGGCCGTCCGCCTTGACCTGCGATACGTGGAGGACTGGTCGCTCGCCCTCGACACGGTGATCTTGTGGAAGACGCTGCGTGCGGTGCTCCAGGGGCAGGGGGCCTACTGATGCGCGGGGGGCGTTGTCCGGTCGGCGCACGGACCGCAGGCCAAAAGGGCCTGCCTGGGGGGAGGAACGGGTCATGAGAGTCAGCGTCCTGGGGCTCGGCTACGTGGGCTGCGTGTCGGCCGCGTGCCTGGCGAGCCTTGGTCACGAAGTCATCGGGGTCGACGTGAACCAGGCGAAGGTCGACCTGGTCAACGAGGGCAAGGCCCCCGTGGTCGAGGAGCGGATCGGCGAGCTCATCGCCGAGGTCGTGCGGACCGGAGCGTTGCGCGCCACCGGCGACGTCCGCGAGGCGATCATGGACAGTGAGGTGTCGCTGGTCTGCGTGGGCACACCGTCGGAGCCCAACGGCAGCCTGTGCACCACGTACTTGGAGCGGGTCACCGAACAGATCGGCGCCGCGCTGGCCGAACGGGGCGGCCGGCACACCGTCGTGTTCCGCAGCACCATGCTCCCGGGCACCTGCATGAACCTGCTGATACCGATCCTGGAGAAGTACGTCGGCGGCACGGCCGGGGCGGACTTCGGGGTCGCGGTCAACCCGGAGTTCCTGCGCGAGGGCACGAGCGTGCGGGACTTCTTCGACCCGCCCAAGACCGTCATCGGTGAGCTCGACCCGGCGAGCGGCGACGTGGTGGCGGCGTTGTACGACGGCTTGCCCGGCGAGGTGTTCCGGGTGCCGGTCCCGACGGCCGAGGCGATCAAATACGCGGACAACGCGTTCCACGGCCTCAAGATCGGCTTCGCGAACGAGCTGGGCGCGGTGTGCCAGGCGCTCGGGGTGGACTCGCACCAGGTGATGGACGTGTTCCTGGCCGACCGCAAGCTGAACATCAGTCCCGCCTATCTGCGGCCCGGCTTCGCCTTCGGTGGCTCCTGCCTTCCCAAGGACCTGCGCAGCCTGATCCACGCCGCGCAGCGGGCCGACGTCTCGGTGCCCATCCTCGCCCATGTGCTGCCCTCCAACTCCGACCATCTGCAGCGCGCGGTGGACCTGGTCGAGCGCACCGGCAAGCGCCGGGTGGGCCTGTTCGGGCTGTCCTTCAAACCCGGCACCGACGACCTCCGCGAGAGCCCGCTCGTCGAGCTGGCGGAGCGGCTCTTCGGCAAGGGTTACGACCTGCGGATCTACGACGCCAACGTGAGCCTCTCCCGGCTGATCGGCGCGAACCGCGAGTACATCGAGACCCGGCTGCCGCACCTCGGGCAGCTGCTTGCGGACTCCGTCGGCGAGGTGCTCGAGCACGCCGAGGTGTGCCTGGTCGGGACCAGGGACCCGGCCGTCGTGTCAGCGCTGCCCCATGGCGAAGGACCGGTGCTGATCGACCTCATCCGCCTTCCCGACGCCGAAGCGCGCCGGGCCGAACCGGGGTACGTGGGCCTTGCTTGGTGACAGGTCGTTTCAAGACACAGCCGGCGGCGACCGGCCGGACCGGCGCGCGCTGATCCTGGTGGAGAACCTGTCGGTGCCGTTCGACCGGCGGGTGTGGCAGGAGTGCACGACGCTGCGCGACGCGGGCTGGACGGTGCACGTCATCTGTCCCCGGGGGAGCAAGCGGGACACGGAGCCGGAGGCGGAGATCGACGGGGTGCGGATCCACCGCTACCCGCTGCGCGCGGCCACCGGAGGGCCGGCCGGCTACCTGCGGGAGTACGGATCGGCGTTGTGGCATACGGTCCGGCTGGCCCGCAAGGTCGGCCCGGTCGACGTGGTGCACGCCTGCAATCCGCCGGACCTGCTGTTCCTGCCGGCGCTGTGGCTGAAGCGGCGCGGGGCACGGTTCGTCTTCGACCAGCACGACCTGGTACCCGAGCTGTATCTCTCCCGGTTCGACCGCGGCGAGGATCTGCTCTATCGCGCCGTGTGCGCGCTGGAACGGCTGACCTACCGGGCCGCGGACGTCGTGCTCGCCACGAACGAGAGCTACCGGGACGTCGCGCTGCGCCGTGGCGGTCGGCGGGCATCGGACGTTTTCGTGGTGCGCAGCGCGCCCCAGACCGACCGGTTCCAACCGGTGCCTCCGGAGCCGGAGTTGAAGCGCGGCAAGCCTCATCTGCTGTGTTACCTCGGCGTCATGGGCCCGCAGGACGGCGTCGACTACGCCTTGCGCGCCCTCGCGAAGCTGCGCGACGAGTTCGGGCGGACCGACTGGCATGCGGTGTTCGTCGGCTCCGGCGACGCCTTCGACGCGATGGTGGAGCTGTCCCGGCGGCTCGGACTCTCCGAGCAGGTGCAGTTCACCGGGCGCATTCCGGACGCCGACCTGGTGCGCTACCTGTCCACCGCGGACGTGTGCCTTTCCCCCGACCCGCGCAATCCGCTCAACGACGTGTCGACCATGAACAAGGTCCTGGAGTACATGGCGATGGGCCGGCCCATCGTCTCGTTCGACCTCCGGGAGGCGCGCGTCTCCGCCGGTGACGCCGCCCTCTACGCGCCCGCCAACGACGAGGCCGAATTCGCCAAACTCATCGCGTTGCTCCTTGACGATCCGCAGAAGCGGGCCCAGATGGGCAAGGTCGGCCAGGAGCGGATCAGCGGACAGCTCTCCTGGCGGAACTCGCAAGCGTCGCTGCTCGCCGCCTACGCCGCTGCGTGCCGTGACCACACCCCGGTGTCGGCGACCGACCCGGTCCGCACAGGGAAGAGGCAGCGTCGTTGAGCGATGACACGATCCGCCTGGTCACGATCGGGCGGATTCTCCGTCGGCGGTGGCGGCTACTCGCCGTCCTCGCCGTGGTGGGCGCGATGGTCGGCTACGGCGCCTCGGTGGTGTTCCCGCCGCGGTACACGACGTCGGCATCGGTACTGCTGCCGGGGCAGTGGGAAGAGCGCGAGCTGCTCACTCAGGTGGATATCGCGACCAGTTCGACGGTGGTCGACCGCGCGGCCGCCGCTCTCCACTGGAGTGGAGTCAGCGGCACCGAGCTGCGGGATCGAGTGACCGCCAAGGCCGCCGACGGGAACATCATCAAGATCTCGGGTACGGCCGACACCCCGGAGCGCGCGCAGCAGCTCTCCGACCGGATGGCCCAGCAATTCGTCACATTCGCCGAGCGGATCGCGGGCGGCAGCGCCGACTCCGACGCGGCTACCGGCACTGAGGCGCTGCGGCAGAAGGTGGCGGAGACCAACCGCCGCATCACCGACCTGGCCAATGCGGCCGATCCGGGGCAGACCGTGGAGAGCGTGCAGGCCCGCACCGACCTCGAGAAGCTGCGCACCTCGCTGGAGGAGGCCATGACGAAGCTGGACGAGGCCGACCCGGCGACCAACAAGGCCGGCATGGTCGTCATGGGGCCGGCGGCCCGGCCGACCGGCGAGGCGCCGCCGACGAGGACGCAGCTCATCATCGCCGGGGCGGTGCTGTTCTTCCTGCTCGCGGTCATCGGCCATCTCGTCGCCGCACGGGTGAATCGCCGACTGCGCACCGAAGCGGAGATCGCCGCGGCGCTGGGCTCGTCGCTGCTCGGCACCGTCGACGTGCCGGGTGAACGGCGCGCGCACCGGCCAGAAGGCCGTGGCCCGCGGGCCCGGATCCGCCGACTCCTCGGCCTCGACACCCGGTGGGACATACCGACCCCGCAGACGTCCGGCGACGAGGCCGGCACGCGGATCCGCTACCGGCGGGTGTGCGCTCGCCTCCGGGACCAGCTGCCGGCCCCCCGGCGGCTGCTGGTCGTCGTACCGGACGGCGACGAGACCGCCCGCCGGGCCGCCGGGCAGCTCGTCGCCGAGGCCAAGAGCGATCCGCTGCTGCGGGTGGTGGAGGTTTCGGTGGACCGGCCGACAGTGCCGGACCGCGACACGGAGTCCGGTGCCCTGGTCGTGCTCAGCGCGGGCAGCTGGACCGCTGAGGAGCTCTCCGGCATCGCCGAGGCGTGTGCGGACGGCAGGCATGAGGTTGTCGGCATCGTCGTCGCCGGCATGGTCCGGGCCCGTCCGACGCGATCCGCCGTCCATCCTCCGGACGACGACACTGTGGCGTTCGCGGTTCGCGGTCACGCGACGGGAGGTTCAGTGTGACGACGCGCACGACTTCGGAGTCGTCGGCGGCCACTCCGCTCTTTGACCTGCAGGCGCTGGTGGTGGCGGTGCGCAGGCGCCGCCGCCTCTGGTGCTCCCTGGCGCTCGTGGGGCTGCTGGTCGGCGCGGCGCTGGCGGTCCTGCGGCCGCAGCCGCCGGCCGCGGTGACCAAGGTGCTGGTCGCGCATGAGGAGGACCAGCCGAACGACACCGGAACGCTGATCCGCACCGACGTGGAGCTGCTGCGGACCACGCGGATCGCCGCCAAGGCCCTGCAGTCCCTCAAGTCCCCGGAAAAACCCGAGGACTTCATGCGGGACTACCGGGGGACCGGCTTGACCAACAACCTGCTCCAGATCGATGTGACGGGTGGCAGCGACGCGGAAGCGGTGGCCCGGGCCAAGGCGCTGGCCGATGCGTTCGTAGCGGACCACGTGAGTCGGATGCAGGAAGCCGCGAAGGCCGAGTCCAAGGCCCTGGCCGACCAGCGCGACCGCATGCGGGACGAACTCGCCCAGGTCAACAAGGCGATCGGGGGCAGATCGCCGGAGAGCGACCCGAAGGCGTCGGCGACCATCGAGTCGCTCTTCGCCCGCCGGGCCGAACTCGACTCACGGATCGCCGATTTCGACCAACGCGCCGAGGAGGCGCGCACCGGCACGCCCAAGGTCATCGCCGGCACGCAGATCGTGGACGCCCCGCGCGCGGTGCGGCACTCCCTGCCCAAGGCCGCTGCCACCAACGCCGCGATCGGGCTCGTCCTCGGGCTCTTCCTCGGGCTGGCGGTGGCCGCGGTCGGCACGGTGGTGGCGGACCGTCCCGTGCTGCGCCGGGACATCGCGGCGAACCTGGGCGCCTCGGTCATCGCGGAGCTGCCCCGCCGGTCGGGCAGGCTGTGGCAGCGCCGCCGGACCCGGGTGGCACGCGAACGGCTCACCGCGACCCTGGCCCGCACCGTGCGCGGCTCCGCGGAACCGGTGTCGCTGCTGGAACTGGGCTGTGCGCGCAGCGCGAGCGTGATCGCCCTGGACCTCGCCAAGGCACTGGCGGCGGAGGGGCCGGTGGTCATCATCGACGGTCTGCCCGGCCCCCAGCTCGCGGGCCGCCGCCCCAAGCCAGGAGACCCGACCGTGGTCAGCGGCGAGCGTGCCACGGCCGTGTCGCATGAGGAGCGCCGACTCGGTGTCGGCTCGGTGGCGCCCGGCACGGCGTGGACCGGCCTCCAGGACCTCGGTACCCAGACCGTGCTCGTCGTGCGTGTCGGGCACGGCAGCGCCGCATGGCTGCACACCGTGTCGCGGCAACTCGCGGACCTGCTCATTCCGGTGATCGGTGTGGTGCTGATCGACCCCGATCCGCGGGACCGGACCGACGGCACCCTGTGGGACGGGCTGCACACCGCGCTGCGCGGCCACAACGAGCGGCTGGCCCGGCAGAACGTGACGGGCCGGCCGCGGACGGAGCGGCCGTCATGGACACGAGTCCCGGACATCGACCAGGAGGCGCGGTAAGACATGTGTGGCATCGCAGGTACGTACCGATGGCCGGATGGGAAGGTCGTGACCGACCGGCTCACCGAGACGCTCGCCCACCGCGGTCCGGACGGGGCGGGCCGGTACAGCCACCTCGTCGGTGACGGCGAAGTGCACCTCGGGCACCGCCGGCTGGCCATCATCGACCTGTCCGAGACCGGCGCTCAGCCGATGGTCTCGGGCGGCCTCGCCCTTACGTACAACGGCGAGCTGTACAACGCGCCCGAGCTGCGGGCCGAGTTGGCAGCCGCCGGGGTGCGCTTCCGCGGTACCTCCGACACCGAGGTGCTGCTCGAGGCCTGGCGGCGCTGGGGCACGGACTGCCTGCCCCGGCTGCGCGGCATGTTCGCGTTCGGGATCTTCGACGAGCGAACCGGTGAGCTGGTGCTCGCCCGCGACCAGCTCGGCATCAAGCCGCTGTTCCTGCTCCGGCGCGGTGAGGGTCTGGTGTTCGCCTCCGAGCTCAAGGCGCTCGCCGCCGCCACCGGTGGGTCGCTCGAGGTGGACCATGCGGCGCTGGTTGCCTCACTGCTGTACTACTGGGTGCCGGACTCGCGCTGCGCGTTCCGCGAAGCGGAGAAGCTGCCGCCGGGGAGCTGGCTCCGGTGCCGTCCCGACGGCCGGGTGGAGCGTGGCCAGTACTGGAACCTGAGGGACGTCGCCGCCGAGGGCCGGGAGCGCGCCCGGGCCGGCGAACAGCCGGACCTGGCCGCCATCGTCGAGGAGTCGACCCGGCGGCACATGCTCTCCGACGTACCCGTGGCGACCTTCCTCTCCGGCGGTCTCGACTCCAGTTACCTGACCGCGCTCGCGGCGCGCCGGCAACCCGGGATCTCCGCTTACACGATCGGGTTCCGCGCCGAGGACGCCAAGTTCGAGGCGATGCCGGACGACCTGCACTATGCCCGGCGGGTGGCCGAGCGGTTCGGCGTCGACCTGCACGAGATCGAGATCGCTCCGAATGTGCTCGACCTGCTGCCGCAGATGACGTACCACCTGGACGAGCCGATCGGCGACCCCGCCGCGATCAACACGTTTCTGATCTGCTCGGCCGCCCGGGAGGCCGGGGTCAAGGTGATGCTCTCGGGGATGGGTGCCGACGAGCTGTTCGCCGGTTACCGCAAGCACCTGGCCAACCTGCTCGCGCTGCGCTACCAGCGCGTCCCGCGGCCCCTGCGGCACGGCCTGTCCAGGGCCGTGGACAGGCTGCCGGTCGCCACGGCCCGCCGGGGGTACCGGTCGGTGCGCTTCGCGAAGCGGTTCCTCTCCTTCGCCGACCTGCCGGAGGAGACCGCGTTCCGGCGCAGCTACACCATGTACGACCAGGACGAGCTGCTCGCCCTGGTCGATCCGGACTTGGCCGGGACGGTCGAGGACGTGCTGACCGAGCACGCGGACATCTACCAGGACAACGACCTCGACGACTTCGTCAACCGCATGTGCCTGGGCGACACCCGGATGTTCCTGCCGGGCCTGAACCTCGCCTACACGGACCGGTCGAGCATGGCCGCCTCGACCGAGGTGCGGGTGCCGTACGTGGACGTCGAGGTGGTCAAGGCGGCGTTCGCCGTGCCCGGCGATCGCAAGATCGTCGGACGGCAGGGCAAGGTCGTCCTCAAGGAGGCGGCCACCTCGATCCTGCCCCGGGAGATCGTCTACCGGCCCAAGGGCCTGTTCAGCGCCCCGCTGCGCGCCTGGATGAGCCGGGATCTGGCACCGCTGGTGCGCGAGGTGGTCAACGACGGCGTGCTCGTCAACTCCGGGCTCCTGCGCCGCGACGCCCTGGCGCGCATGGTCGCCGAGGACGCCGCCGGGCAGCGGGACTTCTCCAAGCATCTGTGGCATGTGCTGACGCTCGAGTACTGGTATCGCGACGCGACCTCTGGCTCCGGCCAGAGCAAAGCGGCGTGACGGCGTAGAAACAAGAGGAGCTCGGGTGAAACAGGTTGTTCAGAACTACAAGAGCGGCGAGCTGGCGGTGCTCGACGTGCCGGTGCCGGGGTGCAAACCGGGCGGCGTGCTGGTCCGCACCGCCTACTCGCTGATATCCACCGGGACCGAGCTCATGAAGGTGTCCGAGGCCGGCATGTCGATGCTGGGCAAGGCCCGTTCCCGGCCGGACCAGGTGGCCAAGGTCATGCAGAGCGTGGCCACCAACGGGGTGCCCGCCACCTACCGCAAGGTGATGGGCAAGCTGGACTCCTACACGCCGCTGGGCTACTCGCTGAGCGGGGTGGTCGAGCAGGTCGGCACCGGGATCGACGACGTGAAGGTCGGCGACCTCGTGGCCTGCGCCGGCAACGAGCACGCGCTGCACGCCGAGCTGAACTGGGTGCCGAAGAACCTTTACACCCCGGTGCCGGACGGCCTCGCGCCGCGCCACGCGGCCTTCGGCACCGTCGGGTCGATCGCGATGCAGGGCGTGCGCCAAGGCGAGCCGCAACTCGGCGAGGTGGCCCTTGTCATCGGCCTCGGGCTGATCGGGCAGCTGGTGGCGCAGCTCCTCACCGCCTCGGGGGTCCGCGTGGTCGGGGTCGACCCCGACCCGGTGCGCTGCGAGCTCGCCGAGCGCCTGGGCGCCGCGGCCTGCGGCGATCCCGCGTCCGCGGCCGTGGAAGTCGCCGTCGCCGAACTCACCGACGGTCACGGCGTGGACCAGGTGTACCTGGCCGCCGGCGGCGGCAGCAACCAGCCCGTCGAGCTGGCCGCCCGGCTCTGCCGGGACCGCGGCCGGGTCGTCGACATCGGCAAGTGCCGCCTGGACCTGCCGTGGAACGCGTACTACGAGAAGGAGCTCGACGTCCGGTTCTCGCGCTCGTACGGCCCCGGGCGCTACGACCCGGAGTACGAGCTGGAGGGGCGGGACTACCCGATCGGCTATGTGCGCTGGACCGAGCGCCGCAACCTGGCATGCTTCCTCGATCTCCTCGCCCGCGGCAGCGTCGACGTGGAGCCCCTGGTCTCCCACGTCGCCGACTTCGCTGACGCCGTCGCGACGTATCAGCGCCTGAAAGACGGCGACCTGAAGGCCGTGGCCGTGCTGTTCCGGTACCCCGAGCAGAAAGAGGAAGCGGGGGAAGCGGAGGCCCCGGCGGTGACCGTGCCCGCGGTGAACAGACGCAGCGGCGGAGCGTCCACCCCGGCCCGGTCCGCCAAGACGCCGGTGCGCCTCGCGTTCGTCGGCGCGGGCAACTACGCGACGTCGATGCTGCTGCCGCACCTGGCACAGCGCGACGGCGTCGAGTTGTCCACGGTCGTCACCACGACCGCGCTGTCCGCGGCCAACGCGCAGCGGAAGTTCGGCTTCGCCGAGGCGACCACCGATCTCGACGCCGTGCTCGGCGACACGTCCATCGACGCGGTGTTCGTCGTCACCCGGCACAGCTCGCACGCCGAACTGACCCGGAAGGCGCTCCTGGCCGGCAAGACGGTGTTCGTGGAGAAGCCCCTGGCCCTCACCGAGGACGAGCTTGCCGGCGTACTCGCGGCGGTGCAGGAGTCCGGCAACGACCGGCTGCAGGTGGGCTTCAACCGCCGGTTCGCGCCGCTGCTCCAGGAAGCCAGGATGCGGTTCGGCGCCCGGACCGGTCCGGCGAGCCTGCGCTACCTGGTCAACGCGGGCCGGCTGCAGCACGGCAGCTGGTACCTCCAACAGGGCACCGAGGGCTCGCGGTTCGCCGGCGAGGGCGGACACTTCATCGACACGGCGAGCTGGCTGCTCGAGGCCGACCCGGTATCGGTGTACGCCGTCGCCGCGTCCGGCAACGAGGACCTGCAGGTCGTGCTGCGCTACCCGGACGGGTCCACCGCCACCATCAGCTACGTCACCACCGGCGCGGCAGGCTTCCCCAAGGAGACGCTGGACCTCATCGCGGACGGCAAGGTGCTGCGGCTCGACGACTTCGTTCGTGCCTCGGTGTTTGCAGAAGGGGGGGTCGGCCGCAAGAAGTGGGTCAGTTCGCGGCTGCCCAAGGCCCGGGACAAGGGCCAGTCCGCAGAGCTGGCCGCGTTCATCAAGGCCGTGCGGACCGGAACGCCGATGCCGGTGCCGCTGGAGTCGCTGGTCGCCACGACGTCGGCCACCCTCGCCGTGCAGGCCGGCCTGGCCGGCGGCGCGCCGGTGACACTGGCGAGGGCACGATGACCATGAGCGCGGGCTGGTACCTGCGACGGCTGTCCCGGATGGGACCGCGGGAGGTAGGCGGGCGGGTGGGCGACGCCGTGCGCAGACGGCGGTGGCGGTCGGCGCGGCCGCACTGCCCGAGCGTGACCGGCGCCCGGTTCACCGCGGTACTGCCCGTCGGGACGATCGCCGCAATACCTCCGGACGCCGCGAAACGTCTCATCGCCGAGGCGGACCGGCTGATGTACGGGCACGCCGAGTTCTTCGGGGTGGTCCGCGACGATCTGGACGACCCGGACTGGTGGTGCGACCCGAAGACCGGGCGCCGGGCCCCGTGGGGCTACGCCTTCGACGTGCCGTACCGGAACGAGGACGCGGTCGGGGACATCAAGCAGATCTGGGAGCTGTCCCGGCATCAGTACCTCACCGTGCTCGCCGCCGCCTACGCGATCACCGGGGAGGAGCGGTACGCCGAGCGAGTGGCCGAGCACCTGCGGTCGTGGTGGGCGGCCAACCCACCGCTGCGCGGCGTGCACTGGATCAGCGGCATCGAACTGGGCATCCGGCTGCTGTCCTGGGTGTGGATCCGCCGGCTGCTCGACGGCTGGCCGGGCGCGGCCGGCCTGTTCGAGGACAACCCGGTGGCGCTGAACCAGATCTGGCACCACCAGCGCTGGCTGGCCGCCTTCCCCAGCCGGGGTTCCTCGGCGAACAACCACGTCATCGCCGAGGCCGCCGGGCAGTTCGCCGCGGCCTGTGCGTTCGGGTGGTTTCCTTCTTCGGCGCGCTGGCGAGCCGGCGCGCTGCGGTCGCTGGAGCGGCAGCTGCGCGGCAACACCTTCGACTCCGGCCTCAACCGCGAGCTGGCCACCGAATATCACGGACTTGTGCTGGAGCTCGGCCTGGCCGCGGTGGCCGAGGCGGACGCCGCAGGCGTGCCGGTCCCCGCGTCGATCCGGCTGGTACTGCTGCGGATGACCGACGCGCTCGCGGCCATCGTGGACAGCCGGTTGCGGCCGCCGCGCCAGGGGGACGCGGACGACGGGCACGGTCTGATCGTGGACGGCGCGGGCACCGACCGCTGGGCCTCGCTGCTGGCCACCGGGGACGCCGTGTTCGGCAGGCTCGCCTGGTGGCCGGCGGTGACCGGAACCGATGTGCGCACCCCGCTGCTGGCCGCGCTCATCCGGCCGTACTCGAAGAACGGAACCGCACCGGCCGTGACCCGCCCGGCAAGTCGGCCGGCCCATTTCGCCGACGCGGGCATGACCATCCTGCGCGGTCCGGCGGGGATCTGGTGTCGCTGCGACGGTGGTCCGCACGGCTTCCTGTCCATCGCCGCGCATGCCCACGCGGACGCGCTGTCCGTGGAGGTCCGGCACGAGGGGGTCGACGTGCTCGCCGACCCGGGGACGTACTGCTACCACGGGCAACCCGAGTGGCGGCAGTACTTCCGGTCGACCCTCGGCCACAACACCCTGCAACTGGACGGCAGCGACCAGTCCGTCTCCGGCGGCCCGTTCCTGTGGACCCGGCAGGCCCGCAGCCGCGTCCTGGCCGCGGACACATCCGACGAGGGTGTGGCCCGCTGGTGTGCCGAGCACGACGGCTACCAGCGCTCCGTGCACCGCCGCAGGGTGGAGCTGACGGCCGCGAGCCAGGAGCTGAGGGTGGTCGACGAGGTGCGCGGCCCCCGTCGGGCCGTGCACCTGGCGTTCCACCTCGGCCCGGCGATCGCCGCGGACCTGGCGGGCAACCGCGCCCTGCTCACCTGGACCCGTGACGGCGAGGACCGCTCCGCGGTGCTCGACCTGCCCGGGCAGCTGCGCTGGCAGGCGCATCGCGGCGAGAGCGACCCGCCGTTGGGCTGGTACTCCGCCGGATTCGGGCGCAAGGAACCTGCCACCACGCTGGTCGGCACCGGCTTCGCCGACGGCGCGCAGGGGTTCACCACCGTGCTCAGGTTCCGCGGCTAGGGGGGCGCGTGGGGATCAAGAGGCGGAAGTTGGCGGCGGCACCGCTGGCGCTGGCCCTGCTGGCGGCGACCGGCTGTGAGAGCACGCCGGACGCCGGGGCGGAGGCGAAGGCCGCGCCGACCACGTCGGCGACCCGATCCGTGGCCCGGGTGTGCGCCAAGCCCGCGGCCGGTCCGGCGAAGGCGCCGTCGGGCGCGGTGACCGTCGACCCCGCAGTGGTCGGTGACCTGGCGGCGAAGACCAAGAGCAGCCCCCCGAACACCACCTTCTGGCTTCGACCGGGCACGCACAGGCTCGAACCGGACCGCTACGCCCAGGTCATCCCCAAGGAGGGGGACCGCTACCTCGGTGCGCCGGGCGCGGTTCTCGACGGCCGGAAGAAGAACCAGTACGCGTTCGGCGGCACCGCCCGCGACGTCACCATCCGCTACCTGACCGTGCAGCGTTTCGTGGCGCCGCCGGACGAGGGCGTGGTCAACCATGACTCGGCCGACGGGTGGGTGATCGAGCACGCGACGATTCAGGACAACTCCGGCGCCGGGCTGATGGCCGGTGCCCGCCAGCAGGTCCGCGCCAGCTGTCTGCGCGACAACGGCCAGTACGGCATGAACGCCTACAAGGCGAACGGCCGCATCGCCGGCCTGGTGGTCGAGGACAACGAGATCGTGGGCAACAACACCGGCGACTGGGAGCGGCGGCGGAAGGGCTGCGGCTGCACCGGAGGCATCAAGTTCTGGGCCGTCAACGGCGCCGACGTGCGCGGCAACTGGGTGCACGACAACCGCGGAACCGGGTTGTGGGCGGACACCAACAACAACGACTTCCGCATCGAGAACAATGTGCTCGAGGCCAACGACGGTGCCGCACTGATCTACGAGACCAGCTACAACGCGGTCATCCGGAACAACACGATCCGGCGGAACAACTGGGTCGAGGGCCGCAGGGAAGCCGACCGCGGCGACGACTTCCCGTACGCGACCGTCTACCTGTCCGAGTCCGGCGGCGAACCACGGGTCCGAGCCCGCACCAACAAGATCGAGATCTACCGGAACGTGCTGGAGAACAACTGGTCCGGGATCACCCTGTGGGAAAACGCCGACCGGTTCTGCAACAGCCCGGCCAACACCTCGTCCGGTGACTGCACCTTGCTGGTGCGGGACACCGACCGTTGCGCGAAGCCGGCGATCGCCGCCGCACCGCTCTACGCCGACTGCCGGTGGAAGACCCAGCGGGTGGACATCCACGACAACCGCTTCGTGCTGGACAAGTCCGTCGTCAAGTGCACAGTGAAGTGCGACCGCATGGCGGTCCTTGCCAACTACGGCACCTATCCGGACTGGTCGCCGTACCAGGGCGAACGGGTGGCTGACGCGATCACCCGCAAGCAGCACAACCGCTGGCACGACAACGTCTACCTCGGACCGTGGAAATTCGTCGCCCACGACCCGAGCCGGGTGCTCGACTTCGAACAGTGGCAGGTCACGCCCTACCAGCAGGACGCGGGCAGCACCCTCGACCCACAGGCCGGTGGTTGAGATGGGCGAGGGCCTGCGGCGCGGTGGGCTGCCGGGCGGACCGGACACGGCGGGCACGCAGCCCGGCGCCGAACCGCGCCCTGTCGGCACACCGAAGATCGTCGGGATCGTCTGGGGGTTGCTGGTCCTCAACACGCTCGGCTCAGCCGGGGCGAAGACCATCATCCCGCTGCCCCGCTCCCTCATCCAGATGGTCACCATGGGCGCGCTGGTCGCCGCGTTCGCCCTGGCGCTCGCAATCAATCTCCGGCTGCGCATCCGAGCCAGCGCCTTCGTGTTCCTGCTCACCCTGCTGCTGGTGCCGAGCATGATCTCCAGCGTGAACCTGGAGGCCGGGTTCGGCGCGCTGTTCCGCTGCGCCCGGCTCACCCTCTTCATCGGCACGTTGTGGCTGCTCAGCCGCTGGTGGGACGGCAGCCCGACGTTCGTCCGGCATCACATCCGGATGTACTTCGCGGTGCTCGGCTCGGTGGCCGTCGGCCTGGTCGTCTCACCGGGCGCGGCCCTGCCCGATCTCTACGGCGGGCGGCTCGTCGGCGCGTTGTGGCCGCTCACCCCGCCGCAGATCGGACAGTACGCCGCGGTGATCATAGGGCTCACCGTGCTGCTCGTCCTGGGGCGCCGGACCGACAGGGTCAGCGCGGCGGTGGTCATCGTCCCGTCACTCGTCCTGCTCGCGCTGACCCATACCCGGACGGCCACGCTCGGCCTGCTCATCGGGCTGGTGCTGGCGATCGGCTCACTCATCCTGACCAGCGCCGCCGCCCGCCGGTTCTTCACCTGGACGGTGCTGTGCGCCACGGTGGCCGCGGTGGGGTTCAGCTCCGCGCTGCAGGCGTGGTTCCTGCGCGGACAGAGCCAGGAGAACTTCTCCAACCTCACCGGTCGGGCCAAGGTCTGGGACGCCCTGCTGGCAGCGCCCCGGTCGACCTCGGAGCAGCTGTTCGGCATGGGCTTGGGCGACAAGTCGTTCGGCGGGCTGCCGATCGACAACAGCTGGCTGGCCGTCTACCAGGAGCAGGGGCTCACCGGCGTCGCCCTGGTGGCGGCGATCATCATCGTCCTTGCCGGCGTCGCGTTGCTGCGGCCACCGTCACTGCAGAGGGCCTGCGCGATCTTCCTGATCAGCTACTGCGCGATCGCGTCGTACACCGAGGCCGGCCTGGGCGACGCCTCGCCGTATCTGCTGCATCTGGCCGTGGCCGCCTCACTGTTGGCGGCACCGGCACCGGCACCAGCCGCGGCCACTCCGCTCCCGACGCCCGCAGTCCCTCGACGACACATCCCACGCTGGGCCCGGAGATCGGAGGTGACCTGACCATGCACGTCCTCGTGGTGCACAACCACTACGCCTCGGCGCAGCCGAGCGGGGAGAACAAGGTCGTCGACCAGGAGGTGGAGCTGCTGCGCGCGGCCGGCCACCGGGTCGAGGTGTTCGAGCGGCGCAGCGACACCATCGCCGCCCGGTCCCTCCTCGCCAAAGCCGCGGTGCCGCTCCTTGTGCCGTGGAACCCGGCGGTCCGCGTGGAACTCGCCGCCCGGCTGCGCACCGAGCGGCCGGACGTGGTCCACGTCCACAACGTCTTCCCGCTCCTGTCGCCCGCGGTCCTCGCCGCCTGCGCCGACGCCGGCGTGCCCGCCGTCGCCACACTGCACAACTACACCCAGGTCTGCCCTCCCGGCACCCTGCAGCGGAACGGCCGACCGTGCACCGAGTGCGTCGGGACGGCGCCGCTGCCCGCCGTCCGCCACGGCTGCTACCGCAACTCCCGCCTGGCGACGGTGCCGCTCGCGGTCAGCCTGTCGGTCAACCGGCGGCGCTGGTGGTCCGGCGTGGAGCGGTTCTTCTGTATCTCCGCGGCGCAGCGCGACGTCCTGGTGCGGGCCGGCATGCCAGCCGAACGGCTGGCGGTGAAGCACAACTTCGTGCCCGACCCGGGCGCCCGCCGAGAAGGCGCGGGCGAGCATCTGCTCTATCTCGGCCGGCTCGCGGAGGCCAAGGGCCTGCGGCTGCTCATGGCCGCGTGGGACGAACTCGCCGCCGACGGCGGGGTGGGCGTCCCGCTCGTGATCGCCGGTACGGGGCCGCTGGAGCCGGAGGTGACCGCCTGGGCGGCGGGCCGGGACGACGTGCGGTACGTCGGCCTGTACGACTCGGCCCAGTGCCGGGAGGCCCTCGCGCGGTCGGTCGCCGTGGTGGCTCCCTCGACGTGGCTGGAGGCGTTCGGCCTGGTGGTCGTGGAGGCGATGGCGGCGGCGGTCCCGGCGGTCGCCGCCGGTCATGGCGCCTTCGTCGAACTCGTCGAGGACGGGGTGACCGGGCTGCTGCACCGGCCGGGCGAGCCGGCCTCGCTCGCGTCCTGCATACGCCGGATCGCGGCCGACCCGGCCCGCAACCAGCAGATGGGCCAGGCGGCCCGACGCCGTTACGAGCAGGGGTTCAGCCCGGCCGTCGGCCTCGAGCGCCTGGTGGAGGGGTACCGCACCGCGATCGCGGGTCGGTCAGCACTGGCTCGCGGTGGGGACACCCGCGCGGGCAGGGATGGGGGAAGTAGATGACACGATGCCGACTCTGCGGCTCGGCGACGCTGGCGAGCGTCGTCGACCTGGGGGCGACCCCACCGTGCGAGAGCTTTCTCGCCGCGGACCAACTGGACATGCCGGAGCCGGCGTACCCGCTGCACCTGCGGGTCTGCACCGACTGCTGGCTCGCGCAGATCCCTCCGCTGATCACGCCGGAGGAGACGTTCAAGGAGTACGCGTACTTCTCCTCGTACTCGACCTCCTGGGTGGAGCACGCGCGCACGTTCGTCGCGGATGCCGTACAGCGGGTGGGTCTCGGGCCCGACGCCTTCGTGGTCGAGGTCGCGAGCAATGACGGGTACCTGCTGCGGCATGTGGTGGACCGGGGGATCCGCTGTCTCGGCATCGAGCCGTCGGTGAACGTCGGCGCCGCGGCGCGGGACGCGGGTGTGCCCACGCTCACGGAGTTCCTGGACCCGGCCACCGGCGCCGCCGTCCGCGAAGAGCACGGCCCGGCGGACCTGGTCGTGGCCAACAACGTGTACGCGCACATCCCCGACGTGGGCGGGTTCACCCAGGGGCTGCGCGCCCTGGTCGCCGACGACGGCTGGGTCTCCATCGAGGTGCAGCACCTGCTGACGCTGATCGAGGAGAACCAGTACGACACGATCTACCACGAGCACTTCCAGTACTACACGGTCGCGTCCGCGGCCCGAGCCCTTGCGAGCGGCGGACTCACGCTCGTGGACGTCGAGCTGCTGCCCACGCACGGCGGCTCCATCCGGCTGTGGGCCCGGCCGGCCGAGGTGGCAGGGGAGCCCTCGCAGCGGGTGGCCGACGTGCTGGCCCGGGAGAAGGCCGCCGGGCTGCAGGAGCTGTCCGGGTACACCGAGTTCTCCGCCCGGGTGGCCAAGGTGCGCCGGGACCTCCTGCGGTTCCTCATCGAGGCGGCCGAGCGCGGCGAGACGGTCGTCGGCTACGGCGCCCCGGGCAAGGGCAACACCCTGCTCAACCACTGTGGCATCCGGCCCGACCTGCTCCCGTACACGGTCGACCGCAACCCCTACAAGCACGGCAGGTTCACCCCGGGCACCCGCATCCCGATCCTGCCGCCCGAGCGGATAGCCGCCGACAGACCGGACTACGTCCTCGTCCTCCCGTGGAACCTGCGGGACGAGCTGGTCGAGCAGCTGTCCTTCGTGCACGAGTGGGGCGGCCGGCTGGTCTTTCCCGTCCCGGAACTGAGCATTGTCGAGGTCGCGTCTTGAAAGAGGTCACAGCATGAAGGTCGTCCTGTTCTGCGGCGGTTACGGGATGCGCATGCGCAACGGAACCTCCGACGACGTGCCCAAGCCGATGGCGATGGTCGGGCCGCGACCGCTGATCTGGCACGTCATGCGCTACTACGCGCACTTCGGGCACACGGAGTTCATCCTGTGCCTCGGGTACGGGGCCCACCACATCAAGGACTTCTTCCTCAACTACGAGGAGACGACGTCCAACGACTTCGTGCTGCGGGGCGGGCGGACCGAGCTGCTGTCCACCGACATCGCCGACTGGACGATCACGTTCGCGCAGACCGGCATCGAGTCACCGATCGGGGAGCGGCTGCGCCGGGTGCGGCACCATCTGGACGGCGACGAGATGTTCCTCGCCAACTACGCCGACGTGCTCACCGACGCCCCGCTGCCGGAGATGATCGACCGCTTCGCCCGGCGCGACGCCGGAGCGTCGATGATGGTGGTGCCGCCGCAGTCCTCGTTCCACTGCGTGGACCTGGGCGAGGACGGCCTCGTGGGGGGCATCACCGCGGTGAGCGACATGCCGCTGTGGGAGAACGGCGGCTACTTCGTGCTCCGCCAGGAGGTCTTCGACCACATACCGGAGAACGGGGACCTGGTCGCCGACGGATGTGCCCAACTGGCCAAGCGCGGTCGGCTGGTGGCGCACCAGCACCGCGGCTTCTGGAAGCCGACCGACACCGTGAAGGAGCGGGCAGCGCTCGACGACGCCTACGCCCGGGGCGACCGCCCGTGGGCCGTGTGGGAACGGGACGGGGCGAGCGCGACCGGCAGCAGGGACGACGCCGGAGCGAGGGCGTGATCCGGCTCGGCGCCGGGCGCCTGGACCGGATCGTCGCGGTGGGCGCGCACTGCGACGACATCGCCATCGGCGCCGGCGGCACGCTGCTGACGCTGTGCCTCGCGCGGCCGGGTATCCGCGTCGACGCGCTGGTGCTCTCCGGCGGGGGCAGCGCGCGCGAGCAGGAGGAGCAGGCCGCGCTCGCCGCCTTCTGCCCGGGCGCCGATCTGCGGCTGACCGTGCTCAAGCTGCCGGACGGCAGGATGCCCGCGCACTGGGACGAGGCCAAGGCCGCGGTCGAGGAGCTGCGGCTGCAGACCGAGCCGGATCTGGTCCTCGCCCCGCGTACCGATGACGCGCACCAGGATCACCGCGGCCTGGCGCAGCTGCTGCCCACCGCATTCCGCGACCACCTCGTGCTCGGCTACGAGATCGTCAAGTGGGACGGCGATCTCGGCCGTCCGGCGGTGTACCAGCCGCTGTCGCCGGAGATCGCCGAACAGAAGGTCCGGCTGCTGCAGGAGCACTACCCCTCGCAGCGGCACCGGCCCTGGTACGACCGGGAAGCCTTCCTCGGCCTTGCGCGCATCCGCGGCATCGAATGCCACGCGCGCTACGCCGAGGCGTTCGCCGTCACCAAACTCACTCTCAACCTGGGGGAATGAACCTTGCGCGTACTGCTGACCGGACACCAGGGCTATCTGGGCACCGTGATGGCCCCGGTCCTCGCGGCCGCCGGGCACGAGGTCGTCGGTCTCGACGCCGGCCTGTTCGCCGACTGCGTCCTCGGCCCGCCGCCCGCGGACCCGTCGGGGCATCGCGTCGACCTGCGCGACGTCACGCCCGAGCACGTGGCCGGGGTGGACGCCGTGATCCACCTGGCCGCGCTGTCCAACGACCCGCTGGGATCGCTGGCGCCGGAGCTCACCTACGACATCAACCACCACGCGTCCGTACGGCTTGCCCGGCTGGCCCGCGACGCCGGAGTGCGGCGCTTCCTGTACGCGTCGACCTGCTCCGTCTACGGCGCCGCCGGCGGCGCCGACCTGGTGACCGAGGACGCCCCGCTGCGCCCGGTCACGCCGTACGCGGAGTCCAAGGTGCGAGTGGAGGACGACCTGCACGCGCTGGCCGACGGCGACTTCACCCCGGTGTTCATGCGCAACGCCACCGCCTTCGGCTACTCGCCCCGGCTGCGCGCCGACATCGTGCTGAACAACCTGGTGGGCCACGCACTCCTGTCCGGCGAGGTGTTGGTGCTGTCCGACGGCACCCCCTGGCGCCCGCTGGTGCACGCCGCCGACATCGCACGCGCCTTCGCGGCCGCACTGACCGCGCCGCGGGAAGCGGTGCACGACCGGGCGTTCAACATCGGCAGCGAGGTCAACAACGTCACGGTCGCCGAGATCGCCGAACAGGTCGCCGAGGCGGTGTCCGGCGCGAAGGTGGTGATCACGGGGGAGACCGGTGCCGATCCGCGGTCGTACCGGGTTAACTTCTCCCGGTTCCGCACCGCGATCCCCGGCTTCGACTGCGAGTGGACGGTGAAGCAGGGCGCGCTCGAACTCGCCGACGCCTACCGGAAGTTCGACCTGACTCGGGAGGCCTTCGAGCAGCGCTTCACCCGGCTTGCCGTGCTGCGCGCGGCGTCCGACGCCGGCGCCGTCGACGACACCCTGCGGTGGCGCCGATGACCACAGTCGGCGAGGAGATGCACGCGCTGGTGGAGCGGCTGTACCCGCTGTGCCGGAGCATCACCGGCGACGGTGTGCGGGCCACCCTGGAGATCGTCGGCGAGTACGTCCCGCTGCAGGTGCACGAGGTGCCGACCGGGACTCAGGTGCTCGACTGGACGGTGCCGCAGGAGTGGAACATTCGCGACGCGTACATCGCCGACACCGCCGGCAACCGCGTCGTCGACTTCGCCGCGTCCAGCCTGCACGTGCTCGGCTACAGCGTCCCGGTGTCGCAGACCATGCCGCTGGCCGAGCTGCGCGGACACCTGCACACCCTGCCGGACCACCCGACCTGGGTGCCGTACCGCACCAGCTACTACACGCCGGAGTGGGGGTTCTGCCTGGCCCAGGAGACCTTGGACGCGCTGCCGGACGGCGAGTACGAGGTACGCATCGACTCCACACTCAGCGACGGCCACCTCACCTACGCCGAGCACGTGGTCCCCGGGCAGGTCTCCGACGAGGTGATCGTCTCCTGCCACGTCTGCCACCCGTCGCTGGCCAACGACAACCTGGCGGGCATCGCGGTGGCGACGTTCCTGGCCCGGGCACTGGCACAGGAAACGCCGTACTACACCTACCGATTCATCTACGCGCCCGGCACCATCGGGGCGATCACCTGGCTGGCCCGCAACGCGGAGCGGATCAATGGGGTATCCCCTGCTCGAGCGGAGCCGAGAGCTGGGGGAAGGGTCAAGCACGGTCTGGTGCTGGCCTGCGCGGGCGACTCGGGCCAACTGACGTACAAGCAGAGCAGGCGCGGCGACGCGGAGATCGACCGGGTGATGCGGCATCTGCTGGCCGCCTCCGAACGCCCGCACAGCGTGGTCGAGTTCACTCCGTACGGCTACGACGAACGGCAGTACTGCTCGCCCGGGTTCGATCTCGGCGTGGGCTCGCTCAGCCGGACCCCGTACGCCGGGTACCCCGAGTACCACACCTCGGCGGACAACCCGGACTTCGTCTCCCCGGAGGCGATGGCGGACACGCTCGCCGTCTGCCGCGAGGCGTTCACCGTCCTTGACCGCAACCGGCGGTACGTCAACCTCAGCCCTTACGGCGAACCACAGCTGGGCCGACGTGGGTTGTACGACTCGCTCGGCGGCCGTAGCGACGCGAAGCAGGCTCAGATGGCCATGCTCTGGGTGCTCAGCATCTCCGACGGAGAGCACAGTCTGCTGGACGTCGCCGAACGGTCCGGGCTGCCGTTCGACACCGTCGCCGCCGCGGCCGACGCCCTGCACGACGCCGGGCTGATCAAGGCATGACACCGATGACCACCGAGGGGGAGAAGACGACGACACCGACCGGATCCGCCAAGCGGGCCCTTGTCGGTCGGCTGTCCTGGGGACTGGCCGACCAGGCGGCTTCCAGCGTGAGCAACTTCGCGGTGGGCATCTACGTGGCCCGCTCGCTGGGGGTGACCGCGTTCGGCGTGTTCAGCCTCGCCTGGGTGACGTACGGCGTGGTGCTCAACGTCTCCCGCGGGCTGGCCACCGACCCGCTCGTGGTGCGCTTCAGCGGCGTTCCGGACGCGTCCTGGCGCGGGGCGGTGGTCCGGTCGACGGGTACCGCACTCGGTGTCGGTGCCGCCCTCGGCGCGGTGTGTCTGGTCGCCGGGCTCGGCCTCGGCGGCCGCTTGGGGCCCGCGTTCGCCGCCCTCGGCATCATGTTGCCGGGGCTGCTGCTCCAGGACGCCTGGCGCTTCTCGTTCTTCGCAGCCGGCAGCGGGCAAAAGGCGTTCGTCAACGACGTCGTGTGGGGTGTCGCGCTCGTCCCGGCCATGGTGGTGGCGGCCCGTGTGGGCAGCGTGGCCGCCTTCGTGCTCGCCTGGGGCGCGTCCGCCACGGTGGCGGCGGGGTACGGCTACATCCAGTCCGGCATCCGGCCCCGGATGACCGAGGCGCGCGGGTGGCTTCGCGAGCAGCGCGATCTCGGCTATCGGTACCTGGTCGAGAACGTCAGCCTCAGTGGCGCGAGCCAGTTGCGGGCGTACGGGCTCGGCGTGATCGTCGGGGTCAGTGCGGTGGGTGCGGTGCGGGGCGCCGAGCTCCTGCTCGGCCCGTTCCTCGCCGTGCTGATGGGGCTCTCGCTGGTCACCGTTCCAGAGGCGGCACGGGTGCTGCGGCAGGCACCGCACCGGATCGGCAGGTTCTGCCTCCTCCTTGGCGGGGGGCAGGCCGCCGGCGCGCTGCTCTGGGGCACGGCGCTGCTGCTGATGCCCGGGCGACTCGGTGAGCTGGTGCTCGGTGACGTCTGGCACTCCGCCTCTGAGCTCATCGTGCCGATCACTCTCGGCGTCGCCGGCGCGGGCCTCGGCACCGGCGCGGCGGCCGGGCTGCGCGCGCTCGGCGCGGCCCGGCGCAGCCTGCGCTCCCAACTGTTCGCCTCCGCCTGCTATGTCAGCGGCGGGCTCGGCGGGGCGGCCGCCGCCGGCACGGTCGGCTCGGCCTGGGGCGTCGCCGCCGCGACCGTCAGCGGCTCGGCCGTGTGGTGGTTGCAACTGCGGTCCGCCCTCCGCGAGCGGCACCGCAATCCCATCCCCGAAGTGAGGACCTCATGACCGCCCAACCCAGGTTGAGCATCGGCCTGCCCGTGTACAACGGCGAGGAGTACCTTGCCGAGTCGCTCGACGCCCTGCTCGGGCAGACCTACGAGGAGTTCGAGCTGGTCATCTCCGACAACGCCTCGACCGACGGGACGCAGGACATCTGCCGCAAGTACGCGGCCCAGGACTCCCGCATCCGCTACCTCCGGCTGCCCCGCAACATCGGCGCCACGCCGAACCACAACCATGTGCTCGCCGAGGCCCGCGGCGAGCTGTTCAAGTGGGCCTCGCACGACGACCTGTACGGCCGTGACCTGCTGCGGGCTTGCGTGGAGGCGCTCGACGAGCGGCCGGACGTGATCCTCGCGCACACCGGCCAGGCGGTCATCGACGGCGCCGGCCAGGTGAAGGTCCCCTACGAGTACGGGCTCGCCACCGACTCCCGGCACGCACCGGAGCGCTTCCGCAGTCTGTTGTTCGAGCCGGGTGGCGACGACTTCTACGGAGTGATGCGGACCGACGTGCTGCGCCGGGTGAAAGCGATGGACAGCTACCACCACGCGGACCGCACGTACGTCGCCGAGATCACCCTGCACGGACCCTTCCACCAGGTGCCGGAGCTGCTGTACTTCCGCCGCGACCACCCCACCCGCGCCGAGCGGGCGAACCCGTCCAAGCGCTCCCGGTGCGTCAACCTGGACCCGCGCCGGGCCGGCTTGCTGCACCCGACGCCCCGGCTGCTCGCCGAGTACGTGTGGGGCTTCACCTCGGCGATCCGGCGGGCGCCGTTGTCCCCGGCCGACCGGCGCGCGTGCTACCGCCACCTGGCCGCATGGATGACCAGCCGGGTCCGGCCGGGCGCCGGCGAGCGGGTCGAGGACCGCGCCCCGGTCGACCCGGGCGGGCTCACTGTCTCCGTCGACGCCCTCGTCGCCGGCCGTGAGGGGAGGCGGGCGTGACGTCTGCGAACGAAACTGCGGTGCGGGTCGGGGTGTTCGGCCTGCTCGGCTCCGGCAACCTCGGCAACGACGGATCGCTCGAGGCCGTGCTCGGTTACCTGCGCGCCGAGCACCCGGAGACGGTCGTGGACGCGCTGTGCGGCGGCCCCGAGGTCGTCGCGGCCCGGTACGGCATCCCCGCGACGCGGCTGCACTGGTACCGCGGGGAGTACCGGACCGCGTCGCGTGCGGGCGCGATCGCGGGGAAGGGCCTGGGCAAACTCGTCGACGTCTTCCGCACCGCCGCCTGGGTGCGCCGGCACGACGTGGTGATCGTGCCGGGCATGGGCGTCCTGGAGGCCACGCTGCCGCTGCGGCCGTGGGGCTTCCCGTACTCGCTGTTCCTGCTCTGCGCGAGTGGCCGGCTGCTGGGCACCCGGGTGGCGCTGGTCGGCGTCGGCGCCGCGGCGATCGGCAACCGGCCGACCCGGGTCCTGGTGCGCTGGTCGGCGCGGCTGGCCGCCTACCGGTCGTACCGGGACACGCAGTCCCGCGACGCGATGCGGGCGATGGGCGTGGACACCGCGCGCGACGAGGTCCACCCGGACCTCGCGTTCGCCCTGCCGACGCCTCCGCACAGCGCGATACCGGGCCCGCCGGGCCCGGTCTGCGTCGGCGTCATGGACTTCCACGGCGGAAACGACGACCGCGCCCGGGCCGACGAGATACACCGGCGCTACCTCGACGGGACGATCCGGTTCGTCCGCGCGCTGGTCGAGGAAGGCAGGGCTGTCCGGCTGCTCACCGGTGACGAGTGCGATGCCTCGG
>NZ_JBHVWZ010000030.1:0-108049 GCF_042881985.1 Streptomyces sp. NPDC058246
AGGTTCACAGCGTCCTCGCTGTGCGCCTGCCGGACACTGCCCGACAGGACTTTTTCAAAGGAACCTCGCCCCAGCCGAAAAGGCCGGAGACGGGGTATCAACATATCTGGCGTTGATTTTTGGCACGCTGTTGAGTTCTCAAGGAACGGACACTTCCTTTGTACTCACCCTCTCGGGCTTTCCTCCGGGCGCTTCCCTTCGGTCTTGCGTTTCCGACTCTATCAGACTCTTTCGTGTCCGATTTCCCTGTCGGCGGGATTTGCTTCCGGGCTCCGAGCGCTTTCGCGTCTCGCGGCCTTTCGACATTCACTACGTTAACCGATTCCCTCGGCAACTCATAATCGAGTTCCGCGAGAGGAATTCAGGCATGCAGGCACGCCGAATTCGCCCCCGCTGAGGGGAAGTCGTATGTAGTGGGTTGGCCACTTCCGGCTGCTGGCTGAACGCCGTACCCGGTTCAAGCGGCTCGGGCTACATTACGGACCCCCCAGGGACGCGTCAAGTTGAGCGACGGCGGGGCGTATGGGCCCGATAAGGGCTCACCGTCGGGTCGTTGGCGATCCAGAAGCGCCACGGGTGGACGCCTCCGTCGCCGGCCACTCCCGTGCGGGGACCGCTGCCTACCTGGTCGGAGGGGACGGGGGCGCCCGACAGGAGGGTCAGTGGGGACCCCTTGGGGGCACAGGCGTCCGTGCCGTCGAGCGACCGGTCCACCCCGAGCGCCGTGGCGAGCCGGGCCGGCCCTTTGGCCAGTTCTTTGTCATTTCGGGCCGAGAGTCGACGTTTGCGGGCGAGCTCGGCGCCCTCGGTGACCTCGCCCGCCCGCAGCAGGACCGCGCTCGCCCGGCCCTCCGGACCGCACACCAGGTTCATGCAGTGCCACATGCCGTAGGTGAAGTAGACGTAGACGTGACCGGGGGGACCGAACATCACGTCATTGCGGGCCGTGCGGCCGCGATAGGCGTGGGAGCCCGGGTCGTTCGGACCGTCGTAGGCCTCTACCTCTGTGAGGCGGAGTTCGATCGGACCGTCGGGGGTGGTGCGCACGAGGATGCGCCCCAGGAGGTCGGGGGCGACCTCCAGTACGGGGCGGTCGAAGAACGCGCGTGGGAGGGGCGTACGGTCAGGGGCCGCGATCATGGCGTACGAGCGTAGTCCAGTCGTCGGGAGTGGTCCGGGTGTGGTCCGAACGGAGCTTGCCGATGGGGTGGTCAGGGGTCCTCGGCCTTGGAAGGGTGAGGACTCGGAACCGGCGGCGGTCGGATCGCGTTTGTAGGGATCAAGGAATCCATACGGACATCAGGACGGAACAGGCGTTGCCTGGGGAGGAAGTGACATGGGGTTCAAGCGGCTGCTTGCGAGCCTGGGGGCCGGTGGGGCTTCGGTCGAGACGGTGCTGACGGAGGCCAACACCGTTCCGGGCGGCGTCGTCCAGGGCGAGGTGCGGATCCAGGGCGGGTCGGTGGACCAGGCGATCGAGGGTCTGTCGGTCGGTCTGCAGGCCAAGGTCGAGGTCGAGGGGCACGACGACCAGGAGTACAAGCAGGACATCGAGTTCACGAAGCTGCGGCTCGGCGGGGCCTTCGAGCTCAAGGCCGGTGCGGTACACGCGGTGCCGTTCGGTCTGGAGATCCCGTGGGAGACGCCGATCACCACGATCGACGGTCAGAGCCTGCGCGGGATGCACATCGGTGTGACCACGGAGCTGGAGATCGCGCGCGCCGTCGACTCTGGTGACCTGGACCCGATCAATGTGCACCCGCTGCCGGCGCAGAAGGCGCTCCTGGACGCCTTCATCCAGCTGGGCTTCCGCTTCAAGAACGCGGACATGGAGCGCGGCCACATCCGGGGTACGCGGCAGAAGCTGCCGTTCTACCAGGAGATCGAGTTCTTCCCGCCGTCGCAGTACCGCGGACTGAACCAGGTGGAGTTGAGCTTCGTCGCGGACGACCACGCGATGGACGTCGTCCTGGAGATGGACAAGAAGCCCGGCCTCTTCAGCGAGGGCAGCGACTCCTACCGCTCCTTCCAGGTGGGTCTGCACGACTACCAGGGCACGGACTGGGCCGCGTACCTGAACCAGTGGCTGTCGGAGGTCGGCAGCAAGCGCAGCTGGTTCTAGGCGGTGGATCTAGGCTGGGGGCGCAGACAGTCGGCCGAATCGGAGGTTGAGACGTGACCGAGGCGAAGAGGGCTCCGCTTCCCCATGACTTCCATCCGCCGGTGCCGTCGTTCACCGTGGTGAGCGACGACATCGAGCCGGGTGCGGTACTGGCGGAGGCTCAGGTGTACGCGGCGGGAAACACGTCGCCGCAGCTGCGCTGGGAAGGCTTCCCGGCCGGGACGAAGAGCTTCGCCGTGACGTGCTTCGATCCGGATGCCCCGACGGGCAGCGGGTTCTGGCACTGGGTGCTCTTCGACCTTCCGGTGTCCGTGACGGAGCTGCCGGCGGGTGCGGGCAGCGGCAAGTTCGAGGGACTCCCCGAGGGTGCTGTGCACGTCCGCAACGACTACGGGTCCAAGGACTTCGGCGGGGCGGCGCCGCCGCCCGGGGACGGGCCGCACCGGTACGTCTTCACGGTGTACGCCGTCGACAGCGAGAAGCTCGGACCGGACTCCGAGGTGTCGCCCGCCGTCGTGGGCTTCAACCTGCGGTTCCACACGCTCGCGCGTGCCCAGCTGATCGGCGAGTACGAGAATCCGTCGGAAAGCTGACTCAGCCAAGCGTTCACTGAACGTTTGCCCGTCTCTGGTCTTGGAAGTGATCAGAGGCGGGCATTTTTTATTGCGTTGTCCATCTCGGCGTGCCCGGACAGAGTTGATCCAAGCCCGTCCGCGAGGGGGTGGGCCGGTGCACACGGGAGGTGGGCTGGATGCGGGACACGCTGGTACTGAACGCGAGCTTTGAGCCGCTGTCGACGGTGACGTTGAACCGAGCCGTCGTTCTGGTGCTGCAGGACAAGGCCGTCGTGGAGCAGGCCCACCCCGAACTCCGTATGCGCGGCGCCGCGCTCGACATACCCGTGCCCCGGGTGATCAGGCTCTGCCGCTATGTCCGGGTGCCGTTCCGAAGACAAGCGCCGTGGTCCAGGCGCGGTGTGCTGGTACGGGACCGGCACCGGTGCGCGTACTGCGGAAGGCGGGCGACCACCGTCGACCATGTGGTGCCGCGCGCGCAGGGCGGTCAGGACTCCTGGCTGAATACGGTCGCGTCCTGCGCGGAGGACAACCACCGCAAGGCGGACCGTACGCCGGACCAGGCGGGCATGCCGCTGTTGCGGCAGCCGTTCGAGCCGACCCCCGCGAACGCGATGCTGCTGGCACTCGGCCAGGACGACTTCGACGCGCTGCCGGAGTGGCTGGCAGAGCCCGCGGCATAGGTCGTACGACGATGGGGCCCACCTCCCGGGGGAGGTGGGCCCCATCGTCGTACTCCTGACGCATCAGTCGGTGACGGACGGCTTCTCTCGGCGCTCGGTGCCTCCGTTGCCCGAGTTGCCCGAACCGCCGCCCATCGGGCCGAAGTTGCCCATGGCGCCGCTCAGTCCCTTGAGGGCGTCGCCGATCTCGCTGGGCACGATCCAGAGCTTGTTGGCGTCGCCCTCGGCGATCTTGGGGAGCATCTGGAGGTACTGGTAGGCGAGGAGCTTCTGGTCGGCGTCGCCCGCGTGGATGGACTCGAAGACCGTACGGATCGCCTGGGCCTCGCCCTCGGCGCGCAGCGCGGCGGCCTTGGCCTCACCTTCGGCGCGCAGGATCGCCGACTGCTTCTCACCTTCGGCGGTGAGGATCTGGGACTGGCGGATACCTTCGGCGGTGAGGATGGCGGCGCGCTTGTCGCGGTCGGCGCGCA
The DNA here is from genome assembly GCF_042881985.1 of Streptomyces sp. NPDC058246. NCBI lineage: Bacteria > Bacillati > Actinomycetota > Actinomycetes > Kitasatosporales > Streptomycetaceae > Streptomyces > Streptomyces sp. NPDC058246. Next base: position 3,854 of record NZ_JBHVWZ010000030.1, read on the forward strand.
TCTGCTTCTCCATCGAGTCCTGGATGGAGGTGGGCGGCTCGATCGCCTTGAGTTCGACGCGGTTGACGCGGATGCCCCACTTGCCGGTGGCCTCGTCGAGGACGCCGCGCAGGGCCGCGTTGATCTCCTCGCGGGAGGTGAGGGTCCGCTCCAGGTCCATGCCGCCGATGATGTTGCGCAGGGTGGTGACGGTGAGTTGCTCGATCGCCTGGATGTAGCTGGCGACCTCGTACGTGGCCGCGCGGGCGTCGGTCACCTGGTAGTAGATGACCGTGTCGATGTTGACGACCAGGTTGTCCTGGGTGATCACCGGCTGCGGCGGGAAGGGGACGACCTGTTCACGCAGGTCGATGCGGTTGCGGATCGAGTCGATGAACGGGACCACGATGTTCAGGCCGGCGTTCAACGTCCGTGTGTAGCGGCCGAATCGCTCGACGATGGCGGCGCTGGCCTGTGGGATGACCTGGATGGTCTTGATCAGGGCGATGAAGACCAACACCACCAGAATGATCAGGACGATGATGATTGGTGCCATCGTTGCTCCCCGTACCCTTCTCCGCTCGGTAATTCCTGAAGATCTTATGGTTGTTGAAGATCTTGCTGGACGAGTCTGACAGACCGTCGTCTGCCGCGTGGGGCGTTCGGTTCACTTGCGTCGTGCGAGGTCACATGACGATCGCCGTGGCTCCGTCGATGTCCACGACATCCACTTCCTGGCCCACCTCGTAGGTCTGTCCGGCATCGAGGGCGCGCGCCGACCAGATCTCTCCGGCGAGTTTGATCCGGCCGTCACCTGAGCCGTCGACCCGTTCCAGGACGATGGCCTGTTTGCCCTTCAACGCCTCGATGCCGGTGGCGAGTTGGGGCCGCTGGGCGCGGTGCCGGGCCGCGATGGGGCGTACGACGGCGATGAGCGCGATCGATACGGCGGCGAACACGAGGACTTGGGGGACGACATCACCGCCGAGTCCCGCGACGGCCGCGCCGGCGACCGCGCCGACGGCGAGCATGCCGAACTCCGGCATGGCGGTCACGACGAGCGGGATGCCGAGTCCGACCGCCCCGACCAGCCACCACACCCACGCGTTGATGTCGTTCACGTGGTCATGGTAGGACCGCGCTCCGTCGGCGGACAGGGCGCGCGATCAACTGGGACACGCCCGGTCCGCGGCGCGGGGTCCGGCGCCCTGGTGTTCAGGCCATCGGAAGGCCCTGCGCGGTCCAGCGTTCGCCGACCTGCTCGACGACGAGCGGGAGACCGAAGCAGAGGGAGAGGTTGCGCGAGGTGAGTTCGAGCTCCAGCGGGCCCGCGGCGAGCACCTTGCCCTGACGGATCATCAGGACGTGGGTGAAGCCGGGGGCGATCTCCTCGACGTGGTGCGTGACCATGATCATGGAGGGGGCGATCGGGTCGCGGGCGAGGCGCCCGAGACGGCGTACGAGGTCCTCGCGGCCGCCGAGGTCGAGGCCCGCGGCGGGCTCGTCGAGCAGCAGCAGCTCGGGGTCGGTCATCAGGGCGCGGGCGATCAGGGTGCGCTTGCGCTCGCCCTCGGAGAGCGTGCCGAACCTGCGGTCCAGGTAGTCGCTCATGCCGAGGCGGTCGAGGAAGGCGCGGGCGCGCTGTTCGTCGACGTCCTCGTAGTCCTCGTGCCAGCCGGCGGTCATGCCGTACGCGGCGGTCAGCACGGTCTGCAGGACGGTCTGGCGCTTGGGGAGCTTCTCGGCCATGGCGACGCCGGCCATGCCGATGCGCGGTCGCAGCTCGAAGACGTCGACCTTGCCGAGGGTCTCGCCGAGGATGGTGGCGGTGCCCTGGCTGGGGAAGAGGTAGCTGGAGGCGACGTTCAGAAGGGTCGTTTTTCCGGCGCCGTTCGGGCCGAGGATGACCCAGCGCTCTCCCTCCTTGACCGACCAGGAGACCTGGTCCACCAGAGCCCGGCCCTCGCGGACCACGGATACGTCCTCCAGCTCCAGTACATCGCTCATGAGCGCGTTGTCTCCCATTGCAGTCTCGGCCGTCGCTTACGTCTGTGGACGCAGCCCCCAGGGAAAACCTACGCCACCGGTCGGGCGCTCTATTCCATCGGTCGGTCCTTAGGGTGGGGGCATGCTCTCGGAACCACGCTCTGGACAGTTGGCCGCATGGGGAAATGCCCTTTTGGCCGGACTTGTTTCACCGGATGACGCGGTGCTCGCCATCGTCGGCGAGGACGCGGTGCACCGGGTAGAGGGGCTGCCGGGCGAGTCGGGGCCCGTCGGGCTCACGCTCGCCCTCGGCCGGCTGCGCGCGCTCGGGGTGACCGGGCTGCGGGTCGCGCTGCCCGCGCCGGGGCACCCGCTCGGGCTCAGCGGACCGCCGAAATTCAACGCGCGCGCCCTCGACGCGGAGGAGGCCGTCGTCTGCCACGGCGCCGCGCTCGGGCTGGTGCCGGAGGTGTACGAGGCCGGGCCGGCCGGTGATGTCCATGTCGAGGTCGTCTGGCACTGCCTCGCCGTGCGGGAGGCGCCGCCCGCCGACGTGCCCTCGCTCGGGGAGGCCGAGCGGGAGCTGGCGGAGGCGCTGCGCGACGCGACGGAGGTGTTGTCGCGGCTGGACGTGGCGGGGTCGGGGCCGGTCGCGGAGGCGGCGATCGATGCGTATCGGGCTCGGGCGGAGCGGGGGCGGGAGGTTCTCGCCCCCGGGTATCCGCCGCGGGCGGTGCGGGTGTTGGAGCTCGCTCAGCGAGTGGGGCTGCTGATCTCCGTCGCGTACGAGAACGGGCACGGTGGGGCGGTGAGCGCCTCGGAGATGGCGGCCCGGACGGAGGCGTTGCGGCCGGTGGAGAGGACGGCTCGACGGGCTCAGGTGGCCGCGTACAACGCGTTCGTGGAGGAACGGGAGCGGGGGGCTCGCTGAGCGGGGAGCTCGCAGGGCGTTCACGGAGGAACGGGAGCGGGGGCTCACTGGGCGGGGGGTCACACCGCGTTCACGGGGAAGCGGGGGCGCGGGGCCCACGGAGTGGGGAACTCACACCGCGCGGACCGGCCCGGCCCGGCCGTACGTTGAGCGACGCCAGGGGGCCAGGACGGCTTGGGACGCCTTACTCGACGGCACGTTTCGGTTCAGTCTTGCGACGAGCCGACGAGTCGTTCAGCGGACCGGCAGGCCAGCAGACCAGCCGACAAACCTGACCGGCCCCCCAGGCAAGTCCCCGGGAGGCCGGTGGTCATGATCGTTCCGGTGCGGAACTCAGCGGTTGACGCCGAGGTTGCCGAAGGCCGGGTTCAGAACGCCGATCACGTTCACGCTGTTGCCGACCGCGTTCACCGGGACGTGCACCGGGGCCTGGATGAGGTTGCCCGAGATGACGCCCGGGGAGCCCTCGGCCTTGCCGCCGGCCCACGAGCCGTCGGTGGCGGAGGCCATACCGGCACCAGCGGCAACCAGCCCACCGGCCACCATCGCGACAGCCGTGGCCTTCTTCAGGTTCTTCACTTCTCAACCCCTCCTAGCGATCACTGCGGCAGTCGCCGCAGCACGCCTTGAAGAACGGCCGAACTCCACGGAGGATGCGCCATCCGGGGGACATACACACGACGGTATGAATCTCATCCCGGAGCGGAACCCTCCGAATTGTCGCCCCGCCGGCGCCTCGACCGCGTGCGAGTGGTGCGCTGGAGCGCGTAAGCGCTGGTGATCAGCCCGCCACCCCATGTCGTACGGCCCAGAGGGCGGCCTGGGTGCGGTCCGCGAGGTCGAGTTTCATCAGGATGTTCGACACATGCGTCTTGACGGTCTTCTCGGAGAGGACGAGGGCGCGGGCGATCTCGCGGTTGGACCGGCCGTCCGCGATCAGGCCGAGCACCTCGCGCTCCCGCTCGGTGAGCGAACCGCCTCTCCCCTGGCCGGAGTTGGCCTCCTCCTGGGAGAGCAGCGCGCCCGCGACCTCGGGCTGGAGCAGGATGTGCCCGGCGTGCACGGAGCGGATGGCGCCGGCCAGGGCGTCGGGGTCCACGTCCTTGTACACATACCCGGCGGCGCCCGCGCGCAGCGCCGGTACGACCGTGCGCTGCTCGGTGAAGCTGGTGACGATCAGCACGCGCGCGGGGTTGGCGAGTTCGCGGAGCTTGCGCAGCGCGTCGATGCCGTCCATGCCCGGCATCTTGACGTCCATGAGGACGACGTCCGGCTTCAGCTCCTCGGCGCGGGCGACCCCTTCGGCGCCGTCGGACGCCTCTCCCACGACCTCGATGTCGTCCTGTATCTCGAGGAAGGTGCGCAGGCCCCGGCGGACGACCTGGTGGTCGTCGACGAGCAGCACCTTGATTGCGTCAGCCACCAGGGACCTCCATCTCGATCGTGGTGCCCTTTCCGGGCGCCGATTCCACCGTGAGTGTGCCGCCGGCTCCGCTCGCCCGGTCGCGCATGGAGACCAGGCCGAGGTGGCGGCCCGCGCTGCGTATCGCCATGGGGTCGAAGCCGCTGCCATTGTCGGTGACGCTCAGGACGGCGCCCGGTCCGCGCTTGACCAGCGTCACGTCGACCTTGACAGCTCCGGAGTGCCTCAGCGCGTTGTGCAGGGCTTCCTGGGCGACGCGCAGCATGGCCTCCTCCTGGGCGGCGGGCAGCGCCCGTACTCCGCAGCTGGAGAAGGTGACGTGGGCGGAGTGGGCGCGGTCGAGGACCTGGATGTGGGTGCGCAGGGTGGCGACCAGACCGTCCTCGTCGAGGGCGGTGGGGCGCAACTCGACGACGGCGGCCCGCAGTTCGTCGGCGGCCTCGGCGGCGAGCGCGGCCACCTGCTGGAGTTCGCCCTTGGCGCGCGCGGGGTCTCGGTCGACGAGGGCGGCGGCGGCCTGCGCGGTGAGGCGCAGGGAGAACAGCTTCTGGCTGACCGCGTCGTGCAGTTCATGGGCGAGCCGGGAGCGCTCCTCGGCGATGGTCAGTTCGCGGCTGCGCTCGTACAGGCGGGCGTTGGTCAGGGCGATCGCGGCGTGCTGGGCGAGGATGGTGAGGAGTTCCTCGTCGTCCTCGGTGAAGCCGCAGCCGTCCGCTTCGGGGCTCGGGGGGTGTCCCCCGACAGGACGCAGCTTGTTGGCGAGGAAGAGGGCGCCGATGATCTCGTCGCCGTCGCGGATGGGCAGGCCCAGGAAGTCGGACATGTCGGGGTGGGCCGCGGGCCAGCCCTCGAAACGGGGGTCCTTGCGGACGTCGGCGAGGCGCTCGGGGCGGGCCTCGTGCAGCATCGCGGCGAGGATGCCGTGCTGGCGCGGGAGCGGGCCGATGGCCTTCCACTGCGCGTCGCTGACCCCGTCGACGACGAACTGGGCGAAGCCTCCGTGGTCGTCGGGCACACCGAGGGCCGCGTACTGCGCGTCGAGCAGCTCGCGGGCCGAGGCGACGATCGTCTTGAGGACGTCGCGCACTTCGAGGTGCCTGCTCATGGCCAGCAGCGCGGAACTCACCGCGTACAGACCGGACCGGGGGCCTTGACTCATGCCCCCAAAGTACCGGCGGGGTGTGACACCGCGTATCGGGCCGGTGATGGCCCTCGCCTAGGCCGGTGGGACTAGGACGAAGGGCCCCTGATCGTTGCGGCCCGCGGACGAGGCGGCGGGGGCGGTGCGGTTCCTACCGTGTGGACAGCCGCCCGGAGCGGCGGTCGAGGGACGAGGGGACGGATGTCATGCCGGTAGCGATCATCACGGGGGCTTCGAAGGGGCTGGGGCGGGCGCTCGGCGCGGCCCTGGCGGAGCGCGGCTGGGATCTGGTGCTCGACGCCAGAACGGCCGGGGTTCTGGAGGAGACGGCGGTGGCACTGTCCGCTCACGGGACGCGGGTGGAGGCGCTGCCCGGGGACGTCACGGACGCCGGGCACCGCGTGGAGCTGGTGGCGGCGGCCCGCAAGCTCGGCGGCGTCGACCTGCTGGTGAACAACGCGAGCGCGTTGGGAGCCGAGCCGCTGGTGCGCCTGGCGGACCTGACCCTGGACGGGCTACGGCAGGCCCTGGAGGTCAATGTGGTGGCCGCGCTGGGCCTGATCCAGGAGGCGCTGCCGCTGTTGCGGGCCGCGGCGGCCGGGGCGGTCGTGGACGTCAGCTCGGACGCGGCCGCGGAGCCGTACGAGACGTGGGGCGGTTACGGCGCCTCCAAGGCGGCGCTGGACCACCTCTCCGCGGTGCTCGGCGCGGAGGAGCCAGGGCTGCGGGTCTGGGCCGTCGACCCCGGGGACATGGGCACGGACCTGTACACGGCGGCCGTACCGGACGACGACGATCCACGGCCGACGCCGGACAGCGTGGTTCCGGCCTTTCTGCGGCTGCTCGACGAGCGGCCCGCGAGCGGGCGCTACGGGGCTCCGGCCCTGTTGGGGGAGCGATGACGACCGCGATGGGGGTCCCCCCGCTCGAACGCCGTCGAGAGCGGCGGAGGGTGCCGGAGGAGTTGTCGGCGCGGGTGCCGGCCGAGCAGCGGGGGCCCGGGCTCGACCGGGACGCCGTACGGCTGCTGGTGTCGCGCGGCATCGAGGTGTCGCACCACGCGTTCGTGGAGCTGCCCCGGCAGCTGAGGGCCGGGGATCTGCTCGTGGTCAACACGTCCAGCACGCTGGCCGCCGCCGTGGACGCTCACGTCGGGCACGCGCGCGTGGTGGTGCATTTCTCCACGCGGGGCGACGACGGGCGGTGGGCGGTCGAGCTGCGGGATCCCGACGGCAGGGGCACCACGCGTGCGCGTGCGGGCGGCCCCGCGGGAACAGTGGTGCGCCTCCCGGGGGACGTGCGCCTCGTACTGGAGGAGCCGCTGACCGCGCGCAGCCCGCGGCTGTGGTGGGGGCGGGTCTCGGACGCGGACGTCCTGGGGCTGCTGGAGCGGCATGGGCGGCCCATTCGCTACTCCTATACGGACCGGGACCAGCCGCTGTCCGTCTATCAGACGGTGTTCGCGCTGCCGTCCGCCGACGGCGCGGGCAGCGCGGAGATGCCGAGCGCGGCGCGCCCCTTCACCGCGCGTCTGGTGGCGGAGCTGGTCAGCCGTGGTGTGCAGTTCGCGCCGGTCACGCTGCACACCGGGGTGGCGTCGGCGGAGGCCCATGAGCCGCCGTACCCGGAGCGGTACGAGGTGCCGGAGCCGTCGGCGCGGCTGATCAACGCGGCGCGGGCCGGCGGGGGGCGGATCATCGCGGTCGGTACGACGGCGGTGCGCGCCGTGGAGTCCGCGACGGGCCCCGACGGGGTGGTCCGGGCGACGCGGGGCTGGACCGGTCTTGTGGTGACGCCTGAGCGCGGGGTACGGGTCGTGGACGGGCTGCTGACCGGGCTGCACGAGCCGGAGGCCTCGCATCTGCTGATGCTGGAGGCGATCGCGGGAGGGGCGGCGGTCGACCGCAGCTACGACGAGGCGTTGAGCGGGCTCTACCTCTGGCACGAGTTCGGGGACGTCCACCTCATCCTCCCGGAGGAGAGGCCTCACTCTGAGCATTGCTCCAGCAACTGCTGGTGAGATTGATACACGGCCGATGTGAGCCCGCACATAGGGCGCACATCACGTACGAAGGTACATAGGAGATAAAGAAGGCCCGCATGAGCGGGGCAGACGTGTCAGTCTGCCCCGTTTTGCCCTTTCCGGGTCCACTACCCGGCTTCGTACGTCACACCTTTGCCACAGCATTTTGCGGCCGCTAAGAATTGCCTCCGTCGCTCAGCACCGAGGGTTCCGCCCCCCGGTGCTTGTTCCGGAAACACTCTGTCCCCACCGGACCGAGAGCGACCTCCGCGCTATTCGAAGAGGTCCATCAGTCATGCCCAAGAACATCAACACTCCTGGTCATAGTCCCAAGCTGACCAAGGCCCACAAGCTTTCGATCGCCGGTGTCGCGGCTCTCGGTGCCGCCGCCCTCTCGTTCTCCCTGGTGCCGGCCAACGCGCAGACCACCACCACGGCCGACGCGGCCTCCACGGCCCAGGTCGCCTACAGCCAGCAGCCGATCAAGGGCGTCAAGGCCCAGATCACCGACCAGCTGGCCGCCTCCGACCTGAAGGCCCAGGCGATCGCCGCGAAGAAGGCCGCCGACGAGGCGGCGAAGAAGAAGGCGGCCGACGAGGCCGCCAAGAAGAAGGCCGCCGCCGAGGCCGCCGCGAAGCAGAAGGCCGAGGAGGCGCGCGCCAAGGAGCAGGCCGCCAGCCGCTCCACACAGCGCATCCAGATCGAGACCGTCGCCGCGAAGACGTACACCAACAACCTCGACGGCTGGATCCGCCAGGCGCTCGACATCATGAAGCAGAAGGGCATCCCGGGCTCGTACAACGGGCTGTACCGCAACATCATGCGCGAGTCCTCGGGCAACCCGAACGCCATCAACGGCTGGGACATCAACGCCATCAACGGCATCCCGTCGAAGGGCCTGCTCCAGGTCATCCCGCCGACGTTCAACGCCTACCACGTCGCCGGCACCTCGACGAACATCTACGACCCGGTCGCCAACATCACCGCCGCCGCCAACTACGCGGCCGACAAGTACGGCTCGATCGACAACGTCAACAGCGCGTACTGAGGACCGAGCGCGGAGCTCCGACACAGACGCCGAAGGGCGGCACCCCTGCTGGGGTGCCGCCCTTCAGTCATGTCCGCCGTGCCCGCGCGACTACTTGCGCATGACCTCGGGCTCGTGGCGCCGCAGGAAGCGTGCCACGAAGAAGCCGCACAGCACGCCCAGGGCGATCAGGGCGACCATGTCCAGGGTCCAGGCCCCGGCCGTGTGGTCCCACAGCGGGTCCGTGCTGCTCGGGTCGTCCTGGTTCGGGAAGATGTTGTTGAAGTCCAGCGTGGTACCGGAGGCGGCGACCGCCCAGCGGGCCGGCATCAGGTACGAGAACTGGTTCACACCGGGGGTGCCGTTCAGGATGAACAGGCAGCCGGTGAAGACCACCTGGACGATCGCGAACATGACCAGCAGCGGCATGGTCTTCTCGGCGGTCTTCACCAGCGAGGAGATGACCAGACCGAACATCATCGACGCGAAGCCGAGCGCCATGATCGGGATGGTGAGCTCGAGCTTGGGCAGGCTCGTGAGGATCAGGCCCTCGCTCGGGACCGTACGGCTGCCGAACCCGATGGCGCCGATCAGGGCACCCTGGAGCACGGTGATCACGCCGAGGACGATCACCTTGGACATCAGATACGCGGAACGCGACAGACCCGTCGCGCGCTCCCGCTCGTAGATCACCCGTTCCTTGATCAGCTCACGGACGGAGTTGGCGGCGCCCGCGAAGCACGCGCCGACCGCGAGGATCAGCAGCACGGTGGTGGCCGTGCCGTTGGCGACGTGGAAGCCCTGCTTCGTGACGATCGGGTTGACCAGCAGCGTCTTGTTCGAGTCGATGAGCAGGCTCACCGAGCCCAGCACCGCCGGCAGGATCACCGTCAGCGCCAGGAAGCCCTTGTCGGAGGCGATCACCGAGACATAGCGGCGGATCAGGGTGGTCAGCTGCGAGCCCCAGCTCTGCGGCTTCGGCGGCTTCATCGCCTGCGGCGGCGGCATCTGGGTCGACTGCGGAGCGACCGCGTCGATGTCCGCGGCGTACATCTGGTAGTGCTGCGAGCCCTTCCAGCGGCCCGCCCAGTCGTAGTCGCGGTAGTTCTCGAAGGCGGAGAAGACGTCGGCCCAGGTTTGGTAGCCGAAGAAGTTCAGTGCCTCCTCCGGCGGGCCGAAGTAGGCCACCGCACCGCCGGGCGCCATCACGAGGAGCTTGTCGCAGATCGCCAGCTCGGCCACGGAGTGCGTGACGACGAGGACCGTACGGCCGTCGTCGGCGAGGCCGCGCAGCAGCTGCATGACGTCACGGTCCATGCCCGGGTCGAGGCCGGAGGTCGGCTCGTCCAGGAAGATCAGCGACGGCTTGGTGAGCAGCTCCAGGGCCACGGAGACACGCTTGCGCTGGCCGCCGGAGAGGGAGGTGACCTTCTTCTCCTTGTGGATGTCCAGCTTCAGCTCGCGCAGCACCTCGTCTATGCGGGCTTCGCGCTCCTGCGTCGTGGTGTCCGCGGGGAAGCGCAGCTTGGCCGCGTACTTGAGGGCCTTCTTGACGGTCAGTTCCTTGTGCAGGATGTCGTCCTGCGGGACCAGACCGATGCGCTGGCGCAGCTCGGCGAACTGCTTGTACAGGTTCCGGTTGTCGTAGAGGACATCACCCTGGTTGGCGGGACGGTAACCCGTGAGCGCCTTCAGGAGCGTCGACTTGCCGGAGCCGGACGGGCCGATGACCGCGACCAGCGACTTCTCGGGCACGCCGAAGGAGACGTCCTTCAGGATCTGCTTGCCGCCGTCGACCGTGACGGTCAGGTGGCGGGCCGAGAAGGAGACCTCACCGGTGTCGACGAACTCCTCGAGGCGGTCGCCGACCAGGCGGAACGTGGAGTGGCCGACGCCGACGATGTCGTTCGGGCCGAGCAGCGCCGAGCCGCCCTTGGCGATCGGCTGGCCGTTGACGTACGTGCCGTTGTGCGAGCCGAGGTCGCGGATCTCGAAGCGCCCGTCGGGCGTCGCGTGGAACTCGGCGTGGTGGCGGGAGACCTGGAGGTCGGAGACGACCAGCTCGTTCTCCAGCGCACGGCCGATGCGCATCACACGGCCGAGGGAGAACTGGTGGAACGTGGTGGGGCTGCGGTCGCCGTAGACCGGCGGCGCCCCCGCGCCACCACCGGGTCCCTGCTGCGGCGGAATGTTCGCCGCCTGCTGTGGCTGCTGGGACTGCTGGGGCTGCTGCCAGCTCTGCTCCGGCGCCTGCTGCTGCGGCGTCGGCTGCTGAGCCCAGCCGGGGCCCGCTCCCTGGGCCGCGAACGGCTGTTGCTGCGGCTGCGCCACGGCGGCCGCGGCGCCGGACAGGTTCAGACGCGGTCCGTCGGTCGCGTTGCCGAGGTGCACGGCGGAGCCGGGGCCGATCTCCATCTGGTGGATCCGCTGCCCCTGCACGAAGGTGCCGTTGGTGCTGCCGTGGTCCTCGATCACCCAACTACGGCCGCCCCAGCTGATCGTGGCGTGACGCCAGGACACCCTGGCGTCGTCGAGCACAATGTCTCCCCCCGGATCACGGCCGAGGGAGTATGGCCTGGACGCATCGAGCGTCCAGGTCCGTCCATTCAATTCCAGTACGAGTTCCGGCACTCCATGCCCCACTGAGTTGTCCCCCGAAGTTCCCCCATCACAGGGAGTCTAGGGATGTCGAACATCGGGGGGAACTATTTCAGGAGCAGCCCCCTGACCGAAAGTCGGGCCCTGTGAAGACCGCGTACGGGCGGGTTGCCCGTTTCCGTTGACGGGGTTGAAACCGGCCCGGAGAGTGGTAATCCCACGCGAGGGGGACATCCGCGGTGGATCGCCGCGGCGCGGATCGGGGGGTCTGACGATGAACATCGAGACCGCGGACCACGGCGGCGATGCCAGGAGTGTGCCGTGGGGGGATGTGCTGTTGTCGGCGGTCGCCTCTGTGAGCTGGGCGTTGATCGGGATGGCGGGCACGGCCGCGCTCGGTCTGCATCTGCTCGGGGCGGACGCGGCGGGCTCGCTCGGACCGATGACCGCGGCGGTGGTGGCGCTGGGGGCCAATGGTGCGGTCGAGCCGTCCGGCGATGTGTCGGCCTTCGGGCTGAAAGGAGCGGAGGCGAGTACGGCCATCCAGGTCACGCCGCTGGGTGTGGGCCTGGTGGGCGCGCTGCTGATGTCGTGGTTCTTCCTACGGTCCTTGCGCACGGCGGGAGTTGTGATCGCGCCGTCCGAACTCCTGGCTCGCGCGGGTTCGGTGGTGGTGCTGTTCGTGGCGACGCTGGGCGGGCTCGCCTGGGCCGGGCACGACGTCATCACCATCGACGGAGGCAAGCTCGGGCTCGACAAGGTCACGGGCGGCTCAGGCGGCGGCCTCGGCGACATCACGGACAAGCTCCCCGGAGGGCTCGGGGATCTCGGCGGACTGCTGCCCGACAAGATCGGCGACCTCGTGAACGCCAAGGCGGCGGTGGGCTTCACCGTCGACACCGTGCCCACGCTGCTCGGCGGGACGGTCTGGGCGGCCGGCGTGCTGGTGATCGCGCTGCTCGCCTCCCGCCGTACGCCGCTCCCCCGCGGCTGGGAATCCGTGCACCGAGTGGTACGGCCGGCCGTCTCCGCGGTGGTCACGGTGGTGCTGGTGGCGGTCCTGGCCGGGCTCGCGGCGGCGGCGTACGCGGCGATCGGCGACGCGCACCCGAAGCGGATCGCGGGCGCGGCGCTGCTCGGCGCGCCGAACGGGGTGTGGCTCGGCGTTCCGATCGGTCTGTTCGTGCCCTGGGACGGCAAGGCCACCGGCGAGCTCGCCAAGCTGCTGCCCGACCCGCTGGACAAGCTGCTGAGCGTCAACTCCGACCAGCCCGTCACACTGGGCCGGCTCGCCGAACTCGACGGCCGCGTGTGGCTGTTGGGGGTGGCGACCGCGGTCATGATGCTGTTCGCGGGCGTCCTGGCCGCCACGCGTACGCCATCTGTACGGGGGGTGGGGACGGCCGGCGTGGGAGGCGCGGGTGCGGCTGTCGCGGGAGGCGCGGGTGCCCCTGATGTACGAGGTGGGGGTGCCCTTGGTTTCGCGGGGCGCTGCGCACTTCGGCTGGGGGTCGTTACGGCGCTTGCACTGCCTTTGCTGGTGTGGCTGACGGAGGTGTCCGCGGACGCCTCGCTCTCGGTGCTCGGGTTCGACGCGTTCGGGGCGGGGATCGAGTTGCACGGGCATCTGGGGATGGCGTTGGTGCTGGGGGGCGCGTGGGGGGCCGGGGCGGGCGCCGTGGGTGCGTTGCTGGCGTGGGTGAGCGGGGCGGCGGGGCGACGGGCGACGGGGTTCGCACTGTCGGCGGCAGGGGGTGACTCGGGTGGGGTGCCGCCTGCCGGGGAGCATCCCATGGTCTCCGGGGAGCCTGGGCCGTACCGCCCTCGGGCCTCCTACCGGGCACCCAATCCGGATACCAATCCGTATCTCCGAGTGCCGGACGAGCTACGGGGGCCGGAGGGCGGCAGGGGGTCGGAGGGCGGCAGGGGGCCGCGTGCTCCGCGGGAGCCGGACGATGTGCATGGCGCGCCGACAGTGGTGAGGCCGATGGGGCCGCCGCCGCCCCCACCACCGCCGGACGAGGGTCCACCGCCGCGGAGGCCACGGGGGCGGGGGTGAGCATGCGCCGGTGCGCTGTCCGACGACGGTGCGTGGTGGGTCGGGGCGCTGTCCGGCGGTGAGCGGCGGGTCGGGGGCTGTCGCCGGTGCGTGGCGGCTCGGGGCGCTGTCCGGCGGTGCGGTGCGCGGCGGGCGCTGTCCGGCGGTGCGTGACGGGTGCGGGCGCTGTCCGGTGGTGCGTGGCGGGTGCGGGCGCTGTCCGACGGTGCGCGGCGGGCGCTGTCGCCGGCGCGTGGCAGCTCGTGTCTGGCGGTGCGCGGCAGGCGCCGTCCGGCGGTGCGTGACGGGTGCGGGTGCGGGTGCGGGTGCGGGTGCGGGTGCGGGTGAGTGAGGGTGTGGGGCGGGGGCCTTCGCGCGGGGTCGGGTGCGGTGGGTGGCTCCCCGGGGCCCGGCGCGAGTGCGGGGGCGTCGCCCGTGGGACATGTGGGGGCTACCTCACGGTCGGCCAGTGTTCCGTGTCCGCTGGGCGGACCGGGCGGGCGGGGGGCACTGGGTGCCGGATACGGTGGGAGGACCATGAGCGCTTCCTCTGACGTTCCCACTCTCCTCGTCAAGATCTTCGGCAAGGACCGGCCGGGCATCACGGCCGGACTCTTCGACACCCTCGCCGCCTACTCCGTCGACGTGGTCGACATCGAGCAGGTCGTCACCCGTGGCCGGATCGTGCTGTGCGCGCTCGTGACCGAGCCGTCCGCCGGTCTGGAGGGTGATCTGCGGGCCACCGTGCACAGCTGGGCGGAGTCGATGAAGATGCAGGCGGAGATCATCTCCGGCCTCGGTGACAACCGGCCGCGTGGTCTCGGGCGTTCGCTCGTCACCGTGCTCGGGCATCCGCTCACCGCGGAGTCGACGGCGGCGATCGCCGCGCGGATCACGAAGACCGGCGGCAACATCGACCGTATCTTCCGGCTCGCCAAGTACCCGGTGACGGCGGTCGAGTTCGCCGTGTCCGGCACGGAGACCGAGGCGCTGCGCACCGCGCTGGTGACCGAGGCCGCGGCACTCGGTGTCGACATCGCGGTGGTGGCGGCGGGACTGCATCGCCGAGCCCAGCGTCTCGTGGTGATGGACGTGGACTCGACGCTCATCCAGGACGAGGTGATCGAGCTGTTCGCCGCGCACGCCGGCTGCGAGGCCGAGGTCGCCGAGGTGACGGCGGCCGCCATGCGCGGAGAGTTGGACTTCGAGCAGTCGCTGCACGCGCGCGTGGCGCTGCTCAAGGGGCTGGACGCGTCGGTGGTGAACAAGGTGCGCGAGGAGGTGCGGCTGACGCCGGGGGCGCGCACGCTGATCCGTACGCTCAAGCGGCTCGGCTACCAAGTCGGTGTCGTCTCGGGCGGCTTCACCCAGGTCACCGATGACCTCAAGGAACGGCTCGGGCTCGACTTCGCGCAGGCCAATACGCTGGAGATCGTCGACGGGAAGCTGACGGGCCGGGTCGTCGGGGAGATCGTGGACCGGGCGGGGAAGGCGCGGCTGCTGCGCCGGTTCGCCGCCGAGGCGGGGGTGCCGCTGGCCCAGACCGTGGCGGTCGGTGACGGCGCCAACGACCTCGACATGCTCAACGCCGCCGGTCTCGGGGTCGCCTTCAACGCCAAGCCCGTGGTCCGCGAGGCCGCGCACACCGCCGTGAACTTCCCCTTCCTGGACACCGTCCTGTATCTGCTGGGCGTCACCCGTGAAGAGGTCGAGGCCGCCGACATGCACGAGGACGATTACTGAGCTCGTGGGCCGTCCGGTCTCGTAGGGCGTGGATACGGTCGTACGTCGGCGGGGGCCCGGCACCACCGAGGTGCCGGGCCCCCTTCGGCGCAGAGGTGGGTCACTCGGTCGGCGCCCAGTAGTCGATCAGGGTGGCCACTCCGGGCTCCAGGGATTTCCAAGAGCCCTCGAAGGTGAGTACCCCGAAGGCGGCGGTGGGGAAGCCGCGGCTGTTCATCCGGGCGCGGGTGTCGCCCTCGGCCTGGCCTGCCAGGATCTCGGCGAGGCCGTGCACGCTCGGGTTGTGGCCGATCAGGACCACGTTCTGCGCGTCGTCGGGGGTTTCGTTGAGCACGGCGATCAGCTCGCCGGGCGAGGCTTCGTAGAGCCGCTCCTCATAGACTGTTTTCGGCCGGTGCGCGAGCTCATGGACGGCGAGCTTCCAGGTCTCGCGGGTCCGGGTCGCGGTGGAGCAGAGGGCCAGATCGAAGGGGATGCCGCTGTCGGCCAGCTTGCGTCCGGCGACGGCGGCGTCCTTGCGGCCCCGGTCAGCGAGCGGCCGCTCGTGGTCGGCCACCTGTGGCCAGTCGGCTTTCGCATGCCGGAAGAGGACAATCCTGCGGGGTTCTGCGACGCTCATGCGTCCCAGCTTCGCATGAAACACGCCATGGGGCGCAGGGAGTTGACGTGCTCCCGCAACAGGGGTGACGAGGGCTGCCGAGTGGCGGGGCGACCCTCGCGTGCGGGGCGCCGCGCGGCGCCCGCGGGGCGGGTCACGGCGTCTGGTGCAGCACCGTGTGCTGGACGCGCTCGAAGACGTGGGTGATCGCGGGGTTGCTGCCCGCGGCATGCGCGTCCACCGGATTGAGTATCAGGAGCAGCAGGCTGACGAAGGCGAGCGTCGGCAGGGCGAGCGCCCACCAGGGCAGCCGGACGTCGACACGGCCCGAGGTCGCCGGGTGGGGCCGGGGGTGCGTGTGGGCCGACATTGCCGCCTCCGTGGATCTTCGGGTGGTCCGTGATCCGCGTCCTCGCGGCCACAACTCGAAGCTACGGAATCCGGGGCGCTCAACCCATCCGGTGATCCACCCACTTGACCCTGACACTCGCCCCCTAGGGGATGGGGGGTTAACCCCACCATCCGCCCGTCGGGCCGGCGGTCACGGTGAGGCGATGGTCGCGATGATGCCGATGATCACGGTGATGGCGAGGAATGTGCCGAAGACGAGCAGCATCTTCTTCTGGCCGTTCGGGGGGTTCGGTTCGAGCACAGGCATGACGTCAGTCTCGCACCCTTCGTCCGGGCCTCACGGGTGGGGGTCGGCTCGGACGGACCCGCATGGGTGGCCTCAGGGGGCGGTGCCGGCGGCTCCCGCCCGAAGTGGTCACGGTCGGCGGCGGGCGGCCTCGTCCTCCACGGTGCGGTTGCGGCCCGCCAGGATGCCCACCGCGATCTGCGGGACCATCAGCCCCGCCATCAGGGCGAGGGGCAGGCCCCAGCCGCCGCTGTGCTGGTAGAGCACGCCCACCAGGAGCGGGCCGGGGATCGAGAGCAGGTAGCCGGTGCTCTGGGCGAACGCCGAGAGCTTGGCGACGCCCGCGCCGGTCCTGGCGCGCATGCCCACCAGGGTGAGGGCGAGGGGGAAGGCGCAGTTGGAGACGCCGAGCAGGAGGGCCCAGGCCCAGGCGCCGGCCGCCGGGGCGAGGTAGAGGCCCGCGTATCCCGCGAGTCCGCAGGCGCCGAGCGCGACCACGATGGGCCCCTGGTGGGGCAGCCGGGTGGCGAGGCGCGGGATGACGAAGGCCAGCGGTACGCCCATCACCATCGTGACGGCGAGGAGCAGCCCGGCCGTGCCGGCGGAGACGCCCGCGTCGCGGAAGATCTGCGCCATCCAGCCCATCGTGATGTACGCGGCGGTGGCCTGGAGCCCGAAGAAGACGGCGAGCGCCCAGGCGGTACGGCTGCGGGTGATGCGCAGGTCGTCGGGCTCCCGTCGGGCGGGCGTACCCCTCCCCGCCTCGGTACGGGGTCCGGGGGTGCCGCTCGCGGATGCGGCACCCCGCGCGCGTACGAGCGGAATCCAGGGCACCACGGCCGCCGCGGCGAGCCCCGCCCACACCGCGAGCCCGGACTGCCAACGGCCGCCCAGGGCGTCGGTCACCGGCACGGTCACGGCGGCCGCGGCCGCGGTGCCGAGCGCCAGGGCCATCGAGTACAGGCCGGTCATGGAGCCGACCCGGTCCGGGAACCAGCGCTTGACGATCACCGGCATCAGGACGTTGCTGACGGCGATGCCCATGAGGGCGAGCGCGGTGGCGGCCAGGAAGCCGGCCGTGTTCCCGGCGTACGGGCGGATCGCCAGGCCCGCCGTGATGGCGACCATGCCCGCGCAGACGACCGCGCCCGGCCCGAAGCGCCGGGCGAGGCGGGGTGCCATGACGCCGAAGACGGCGAAGCAGAGGGGCGGCACGGAGGTGAGCAGGCCGGCGACGCTGCCGCTCATGCCGAGCCCGTCCCGCACCTCTTCGAGGAGGGCGCCGAGGCTGGTGATCGCGGGACGCAGGTTGAGGGCCGTGAGGACGATGCCGACGACCACCAGACGCGTCGTCCACGCGCGCGTGGCGGGCGTCTGGCTCCCCGGCCCCTCGGGCCGCGTGCCCGCGGACGTGCGTATCGGTGGGGACGTCGTAGTCCGGGTTTCCTCGGCAGTCATGGCGCCATCATAGAATCATGGGATGATTGGGTGTCCAATTCATTGGGTGTCCTATCCCCTTGCGTTAATCTCCGGAGCCTCCGGCCCGGCGCGATCGAACCACCCCGGGCCCGTACGAAGGACCGTCATGCCGCTGAGCCACCCCCGCCGTTCGGCGCTGTCCGAGCAGGTCATCAATGAGCTGCGGAACCAGATCACCTCGGGCGAGTGGCCGGTGGGCTCCCGCATCCCCACCGAGCCGGAGCTGGTCGAGCAACTCGGCGTCGCCCGCAACACGGTCCGCGAGGCCGTCCGCGCGCTCGCCCACAACGGCCTGCTCGACATCCGGCAGGGCTCCGGCACCTACGTCGTGGCGACCAGCGAGCTCGCGGGCGTGATGCACCGGCGCTTCGCGGACGCCGACCCGCGGCACATCGCCGAGCTGCGCTCCACGCTGGAGTCGAGCGCCGCGAAGCTGGCCGCCGAGCGGCGCACCGAGCGCGATCTCAAGCAGCTGGACGCCCTCCTCGTACGCCGTGAGGAGGCCTGGGAGTCGGGCGACGCGGAGGCCTTCGTGGCCGCCGACGCGACCTTCCATCTGGCGGTGGTGGCCGCGTCCCACAACGACGTCATGACGGCGATGTACGCGGACCTGGGCGAGGTGCTGCGCGACTGGCTGCGCGAGGACGTAGGCGAGAAGCTGACGCCGGAGACGTACATGGACCACGCCCGGCTCGTCGACGCGATCCGCGCGGGCGACGCGCAGTCCGCCGCCAGGGAGGCCGCGGACTATCCGTTCCTGTGCCGCCCGGGACGGCTCGGCGGGCAGGTTCCGGACCTCACTTCTCGTGGCTGATCCAGACCGAGCGGATCTCCTTCCAGCACCGGCCGGCCAACCGCACCGTCGCCGCGGGCGCGGTGTCGACGGGGGCGCTGTCGGTGTCGATGTCCCACCAGCGGGCGCACTCGATGTGCAGGGAGACGTGGTCCGTCTCCGGGTATGGGTTGTGGCAGTAGGCGACCACGCGGGAGCCGGTGACAGTGGTGCGGCACTCGGCACCGAACAGCTCTGGCGCAGTGAGCTTTTCGTGCCCCCCGCGCGCGTGGGGTACCGCGTCGTACGGCAGGGCCATCACGAGAGCGGCAGCGGCGAACACCGGAGCAAAGCGGCGGGACAGGCGCACAAGGGGGACCTCCTCGGCCGTACGGCTGCGGGGCGGTGCGTCCTCCCAGCGTGCGCGGTAGGCCACCCCGACCGCCCGGCCGAGTGGGCCGAACGGGCGACGCCCCGCTCCCCGCACAGGGCGGGGAAACGGGGCGTCGGAACCGTACGAAAGCGCTTACACGAACGTTTACGCACCGATCGCGTGCAGGCCGCCGTCCACGTGGATGATCTCGCCCGTGGTCTTCGGGAACCAGTCGCTCAGCAGTGCGACGACACCGCGGCCGGCCGGCTCCGGGTCCTTGAGGTCCCACTCCAGGGGGGCGCGGGAGTCCCACACGGCGGCGAGCTCGCTGAAGCCCGGGATGGACTTGGCGGCCATGGAGCCGAGCGGGCCCGCCGAGATGAGGTTGGAGCGCACGTTCTGCTTGCCCAGGTCGCGGGCGAGGTAGCGGTTGGTGGCCTCCAGGGCCGCCTTGGCCGGGCCCATCCAGTCGTACTGCGGCCAGGCGTACTGCGCGTCGAAGGTGAGGCCGACCACCGCGCCGCCGTTCTGCATCAGCGGCAGGCAGGCCATGGTCAGCGACTTCAGGGAGAACGCCGAGACGTGCATGGCCGTGGCGACCGACTCGAACGGCGTGTTCAGGAAGTTGCCGCCGAGCGCGTCCTGCGGCGCGAAGCCGATGGAGTGCACGACGCCGTCGAGGCCGCCCAGCTCCTCGCCGACGATGTCGGCAAGGCGGCCGAGGTGCTCGTCGTTGGTGACGTCGAGCTCGATGACCTTGGTGGGCTTGGGGAGCTTCTTGGCGATGCGCTCGGTCAGCGTGGGCCGCGGGAAGGCGGTCAGGATGATTTCGGCGCCCTGCTCCTGGGCCAGCTTGGCGGTGTGGAAGGCGATGGAGGACTCCGTCAGCACACCGGTGATCAGGACGCGCTTGCCCTCGAGAATTCCGCTCATGGTGTTCAGTGACCCATTCCCAGTCCGCCGTCAACAGGGATGACGGCTCCAGTGATGTACGAGGCGTCGTCCGAGGCGAGGAACCGCACCGTCGCGGCGATCTCCTCGGGCTGCGCGTACCGGCCCAGCGGCACCTGCGACACGATGTTCGCACGCTGGTCGTCGGTGAGCGCCTGGGTCATGTCCGTGTCGACGAAACCGGGCGCGACGACGTTGAAGGTGATGTTGCGCGAGCCGAGCTCTCGGGCGAGCGAGCGCGCGAAACCGACCAGGGCGGCCTTGGAGGCGGCGTAGTTCGCCTGCCCCGCCGAGCCGAGCAGCCCGACGACCGACGAGATGAGGACGACGCGGCCCTTCTTGGCGCGCAGCATGCCGCGGTTGGCGCGCTTGACGACGCGGAAGGCGCCCGTGAGGTTGGTGTCGATGACCGAGGTGAAGTCCTCCTCGGACATGCGCATCAGCAGCTGGTCCTTGGTGACGCCGGCGTTGGCGACGAGGACCTCGACCGCGCCGTGCTCGGCCTCGATCTCCTTGTAGGCCTGCTCCACCTGCTCGGTGTCGGTGATGTCGCACTTGACGGCAAGGAAGCCGGCCGGCGGCTCACCCGACCGGTATGTGATCGCGACCTTGTCGCCGGCCTCGGCGAACGCGCGGGCGATGGCGAGGCCGATGCCCCGGTTGCCTCCGGTGACGAGAACCGAGCGGCTCAACGGATCACCCTTTCGATAGCGGACTGGAACCCCTGCAAGACAGGCGCCTTCATCGAAAACCTATCGGTCGAGCCCGCCGGGCGAAGAAGCGGGCACCGACAGTGGGACCGGGGACTCGCTGTCGGATCCCTACAGAAAGTGCTGGCCGCGCGGCCGAAAGATGCGGCAGGCGTCGGAAAGACGTGGCCGCCGGGCCCGCCCGCGCGACATGATCGGACCGACAGGCCACGACAGCAGGGAGACCTCCGTGCCTCATTCCATCGACGAAGCCTTCACGGCACTACCGCTGCGTGCCTTGGCCGACGCCGCGCTCGCGCGGGCGCGGGCGCTCGGCGCCGAACACGCGGACTTCCGGTTCGAGCGGGTGCGCAGCGCGGCCTGGCGGCTGCGGGACGCCAAGCCGGCCGGGTCGTCCGACACCACGGACCTCGGGTACGCGGTGCGGGTGGTGCATGGCGGGACCTGGGGATTCGCGTCGGGTGTCGACCTGACGATGGACGCCGCCGCGAAGGTCGCGTCGCAGGCCGTGGCGATGGCGAAGCTGTCCGCCCAGGTGATCAAGGCGGCCGGGTCCGACGAGCGAGTGGAGCTGGCGGACGAGCCGGTGCACGCCGACAAGACGTGGATCTCCTCGTACGAGATCGATCCCTTCTCCGTGCCGGACGAGGAGAAGGCCGGGCTGCTCGCCGACTGGAGCGCGCGGCTGCTGGCGGCCGATGGCGTCAATCACGTCGACGCCTCGCTGCTGACCGTGCACGAGAACAAGTTCTACGCGGACACCGCCGGGACCGTGACCACGCAGCAGCGCGTGCGGCTGCACCCGCAGCTCACCGCGGTCGCGGTCGACGAGTCCAGCGGCGAGTTCGACTCGATGCGGACCATCGCGCCGCCGGTCGGGCGCGGCTGGGAGTACCTGACCGGCACCGGCTGGGACTGGGAGTCCGAGCTGGCGCGGATCCCGGAGCTGCTCGCCGAGAAGATGCGGGCGCCGAGCGTCGAGGCGGGGGTGTACGACCTCGTCGTCGACCCGTCCAACCTGTGGCTGACCATCCACGAGTCCATCGGCCACGCCACCGAGCTGGACCGCGCCCTGGGCTACGAGGCGGCGTACGCCGGGACCTCCTTCGCCACCTTCGACCAGCTGGGCAAGCTGAAGTACGGCTCCGAGCTGATGAACGTCACCGGCGACCGCACCGCCGAGCACGGTCTCGCGACCATCGGGTACGACGACGAGGGTGTCGCCGCGCAGTCCTGGGATCTCGTGAAGGACGGGACGCTCGCCGGCTACCAGCTGGACCGGCGCATCGCGAAGCTGACCGGGTTCGAGCGGTCCAACGGCTGCGCGTACGCCGACTCCCCCGGGCATGTGCCCGTGCAGCGCATGGCGAACGTGTCGCTTCAGCCGGATCCGGGCGGCCTGGCCACCGAGGACCTCATCGGCGGCGTCGACCGCGGCATCTATGTCGTCGGCGACCGGTCCTGGTCCATCGACATGCAGCGCTACAACTTCCAGTTCACCGGGCAGCGGTTCTTCAAGATCGAGAACGGCCGGATCACCGGTCAGCTGCGCGATGTCGCGTACCAGGCGACGACCACCGACTTCTGGGGTTCGATGGCCGCGGTGGGCGGCCCGCAGACGTATGTCCTGGGCGGTGCCTTCAACTGCGGCAAGGCCCAGCCGGGCCAGGTCGCCGCGGTCTCGCACGGCTGCCCGTCCGCCCTCTTCAAGGGTGTCAACATCCTCAACACCACGCAGGAGGCCGGTCGATGAGCGCCCGTACGAACAAGCCGCACGAGGTCGTCGAGCGTGCCCTCGAACTCTCCCGGGCCGACGGCTGCGTGGTGATCGCCGACGAGGAGTCGACGGCCAACCTCCGCTGGGCGGGCAACGCGCTGACCACGAACGGGGTCACGCGCGGGCGCACGCTGACCGTCATCGCCACCGTCGACGGCCGCGAGGGCACCGCGTCCGGCGTCGTCTCGCGCTCGGCCGTGACCGCCGACGAGCTGGAGCCGCTGGTGCGCGCCGCGGAGGCCGCGGCGCGCGGCGCGGGTCCGGCCGAGGACGCCCAGCCGCTCGTCTCGGGCGTGCCGGAGTCCCCCGACTTCACGGACGCGCCCGCCGAGACCTCGTCCGCCGTCTTCGCGGACTTCGCGCCGGCCCTCGGCGAATCGTTCGCACGCGCGCGTGCGGGCGGACGCGAGCTGTACGGCTTCGCCAACCACGAGCTGGTCTCCAGCTATCTCGGTACGTCGACAGGGCTGCGCCTGCGGCACGACCAGCCCAAGGGCACGCTGGAGCTCAACGCCAAGTCGCCGGACCGTACGCGATCGGCGTGGGCCGGCCGGTCGACGCGGGACTTCAAGGACGTCGACCCTGCGGCGCTGGACGCCGAGCTGGCGGTACGGCTCGGCTGGGCGGAGCGGCGCGTGGACCTGCCCGCGGGGCGGTACGAGACGCTGCTGCCGCCGACCGCCGTCGCGGACCTGCTGATCTACCAGATGTGGTCGGCGGCGGCCCGGGACGCGGCGGAGGGCCGGACGGTCTTCAGCAAGCCCGGCGGCGGCACCCGCGTCGGCGAGAAGCTCACCGACCTGCCGCTGACGCTGCGCAGCGACCCGAACGAGCCGGGTCTGGAGTGCGCCCCCTTCGTCCTCGCGCACTCCTCCGGCGACGACGCGTCCGTGTTCGACAACGGGCTGCCCCTCACGGCCACCGAGTGGGTCCGCGAGGGCGAGCTGAAGCACCTGTCGACCACCCGGCACAGCGCGGAGCTGACCAAGCTCCCGGTGACGCCGTCGATCGGCAACCTCGTCCTGGACGGCGGCGAGGACCGCTCCCTGGAGGAGATGGTCGCCGCCACCGAGCGCGGTCTGCTGCTGACCTGCCTGTGGTACATCCGCGAAGTCGACCCGGCGACGCTGCTGCTGACCGGGCTGACCCGGGACGGCGTCTACCTCGTCGAGAACGGCCAGGTCGTCGGCGAGGTGAACAACTTCCGGTTCAACGAGTCGCCGGTGGACCTGCTGGGCCGGGCCACGGAGGCGGGGCGGACGGAAAAGACGCTGCCGCGGGAATGGAGCGACTGGTTCACCAGGGCTGCGATGCCCGCGCTGCGGGTGCCCGACTTCAATATGAGCTCTGTCAGCCAGGGCGTATAACCTCGTACCTGATTCACGAGACCACCGAAGGAGATACGAGAACCGTGACGGACATCGTCGACGAGCTGAAGTGGCGGGGCCTGTTCGCCCTGTCCACCGACGAAGATGCATTGCGCAAGGCGCTCGCGGACGGTCCGGTCACGTTCTATTGCGGCTTCGACCCGACCGCGGCCAGCCTGCACGTGGGGCACCTGGTGCAGGTCCTCACCATGCGCCGCCTTCAGCAGGCGGGCCTGCGCCCGCTCGCCCTGGTCGGCGGTGCGACGGGCCAGATCGGCGACCCGCGCCCGACGGCCGAGCGCACGCTGAACGACCCGGAGACGGTCGCGAACTGGGTGACCCGGCTGCGTTCACAGATCGAGCCGTTCCTGTCCTTCGAGGGCGAGAACGCCGCGGTGATGGTGAACAACCTCGACTGGACGGCCGGCCTGTCGGCGATCGAGTTCCTGCGGGACATCGGCAAGCACTTCCGCGTCAACAAGATGCTGACGAAGGACTCGGTCGCCCGCCGTCTGGAGTCCGAAGAGGGCATCAGCTACACGGAGTTCAGCTACCAGCTGCTGCAGGGCATGGACTTCCTGGAGCTGTACCGACGCCACGGCTGCACGCTGCAGCAGGGCGGCAGCGACCAGTGGGGCAACCTCACCGCGGGCCTCGATCTGATCCATCGCCTGGAGCCGCAGGCCCACGTGCACGCGCTGGCCACGCCGCTGATGGTCAAGGCGGACGGCACCAAGTTCGGCAAGACCGAGGGCGGCGCCATCTGGCTCGACCCGGAGATGACGACGCCGTACGCGTTCTACCAGTTCTGGCTGAACGTGGACGACCGGGACATCTCCACGTACATGCGGATCCTGTCCTTCAGGTCCCGCGAGGAACTCGAAGAGCTGGAGAAGCAGACCGAGGAGCGCCCGCAGGCCCGTGCCGCGCAGCGCGCGCTGGCCGAGGAGCTGACGACGCTGGTGCACGGCGCCGACCAGACGGCCGCCGTGATCGCCGCGTCCAAGGCGCTTTTCGGCCAGGGCGAGCTGTCTGAGCTCGACGAGAGGACGCTGGCCGCGGCCCTCTCCGAGGTGCCGCACGTCCGGGCGGCCGAGCTCGGTCCCGTCGTGGACCTCTTCGCCGAGGTCGGCCTGGTGGCGAGCAAGTCGGCCGCGCGTCGCACGGTCAAGGAGGGCGGGGCGTACGTGAACAACGTGAAGGTCTCCGCCGAGGACGCGGTCCCCGCCAAGGAGGACCTGCTGCACGGGCGCTGGCTTGTGCTGCGGCGGGGCAAGAAGAACCTGGCGGCGGTCGAGGTCACGGGCGGCTGAGCGAGCAAAGCGGGTCGAAGGGGTGGCCTCCCTGACGGGATGCCACCCCTTCGCCGTGCGTGACCGCCGTACCCGGCCTCAGACGCGTTGCTGCTTCTTGTTGCCCCACATCGCCATGTACGCCATGTCGCCGAGGAACACGATGATGATCGCGGCCACGAGCTGGAACAGGTGCCGCATCCAGTCGATGCCCGCGGTGGCCTCCACGCCGACCGCGCGGGCGACCGCGTTGCCGACGATCGCGCCGAGGATGCCGAAGATGGTGGTCAGCCAGAGGGGGCTGTGCTGCTTGCCGGGGATGATCGCTTTCGCGATCAGGCCCAGCACGAATCCCACGATGATCGCCCACAACCAGCCCATGGCTGCCTCCTTGTACGGCTCGACGTGAGCATTACGCCCAGTCTCGGGCCGTCCCACGTACGGCGCATGTCGGGCGGAGCCATACGCGGTACGACGCATCATGTCCACCCCGTCAGGACATGCCCCGGTCTCGAACGCGACGCAGCCGCGGCGTAACGTGGAGGTTGTTCGGGTCGGCTTCATCAACCGGGTCCGGACCGGGTACGGACCGGGGAGCGTCCGACGGCAGGCGGGTGGTGGAACGTGATGCGGAAGCAGAGCAATGTCCAGGTCTTCCGGATCACCGGGGCCAGGCAGGGGCTCGACGAGGACGTACGCGGCAGGCAGCGCCGCTATGTCATCTCGATGTCCGTGCGCACGGTCGCCGTGATCCTCGCCGCCACGCTCTGGAACGTCGAGCGGCCTGTCGCCCTCGTCGCGCTGGTACTCGGGTTGGTTCTCCCTTACGTCGCCGTCGTCATCGCCAACGCGGGACGGGAGAACGCGCCGTCGCTTCCCTCGACCTTCGTCGCCGCTCCCAACCGCCCGATGATCGCTCCGCCGCGCGAGGACGGCTTCGCGGAATCCGTCCCCGGGGACGGCCCGGAAGACATCCCGGAGGACGTCGTGGCCGACCCGGGGGCACGGCTGCGGGGCGAGCCGCACGACCTGAGCTGACCCGGACGCGACCCCGACCTGACCACGGAGGATCCTCCGAAAACGGAATCCCGCCGCGCATCAAGCTCAAGAAAAGCTCAGATCAATCATGTTGTTCCGGTGCCGGGCGACGGGTTACCCGTGACATACTTCGTACGCGCTCCGCATCCCCCGTCGGAGCGACGGACCGACGCCGGGCAGCTCCCCCCGTGGCTGCTCGGCGTCGCCATTTCGGGGCCGTCTAGGGTTGAGGCGTGAATCTCCCGCTCCCCGATGCCTCGCCCGCCCCCGCCACTCCTCAGTGCTCGGCCAAGGGCTGCCGTGCCGACGCCGTGTGGGTGCTCGCCTGGAACAACCCGAAGCTGCACACGCCGGAGCGCCGCAAGACGTGGCTCGCGTGCGAGGAGCACCGCGAGCAGCTGTCCGCGTTCCTCGGTGTACGCGGGTTCCTGAAGGACGTGGTGCCCTTGGCGGAGTGGGAGTCCGCAGGGAGTTAGCCGCCGATCGCCGACATCGGCCGGTCCGGCTGCACGAACGACGGATCGTCCAGACCCGCGCCTGCCTTCTTGCCCCACATCGCGAGGCGCCATATGCGGGCTATCTCCTCGTCAGGGGCGTCCGAGCGCAGCGCGGCGCGCAGATCGGTCTCCTCGGTGGCGAACAGGCAGGTGCGGACCTGGCCGTCGGCGGTGAGCCGCGTACGGTCGCAGGCCGAGCAGAACGGGCGGGTGACCGAGGCGATCACGCCGACGCGGTGCGGGCCGCCGTCGACGAGCCAGCGCTCGGCGGGCGCGGAGCCGCGCTCACCGGCACCCTCCTCGGTGAGCTCGAACCGCGTGCGCAGTGCGGTGAGGATGTCACCGGCGGTGACCATGCCCTCCCGCTTCCAGCCGTGCTGGGCGTCCAGGGGCATCTGCTCGATGAAGCGGAGTTCGTAGTCGTGCTCCACCGCCCAGGCGAGGAGGTCCGGGGCCTCGTCCCCGTTCAGACCCGGCATCAGGACCGTGTTGACCTTGACCGGGGTCAGGCCGGCGTCGCGGGCGGCTTCGAGGCCCTCGATGACGTCCTTGTGGCGGTCGCGGCGGGTGAGGGTCTTGAAGACGTCGGGGCGCAGGGTGTCCAGCGAGACGTTCACCCGGTCCAGGCCCGCTGCCTTCAGGGCGGTCGCGGTGCGCTTGAGCCCGATGCCGTTGGTCGTCAGGGACATCTGGGGGCGGGGAGCGAGCGCGGCGACCCGCTCGACGATGCCGACCAGGCCGGGGCGCAGCAGGGGCTCGCCGCCGGTGAAGCGGACCTCGGTGATGCCGAGGCTGGTCACCGCGATGTCTATCAGGCGGACGATCTCGTCGTCCGTGAGCAGATCGGGCTTGGCCAGCCACTGCAGGCCCTCTTCGGGCATGCAGTACGTGCACCGGAGATTGCACCTGTCGGTCAGCGAGACGCGCAGGTCGGTGGCCACTCGGCCGTAGGTGTCGATGAGCACGTGGGCCCCCTCCCTCGATGCGGATCACATTTGTTCAGACACCTGCGAGCCTACGTGACGGGACTGACATCGACAGCGGCCCGATCCCACGAGGTACGGCGCGGCCCCGTCGTAGGGACCTACTAGTAGTGATCCACCAGCGGCTACGACGGGGCCGTCGACGGCGCGGCTCAGTGCGCTCCGGTGCCCGTCAAGGAGCGGACCTCCAGCTCGGCGTACTTGCCGGCGTCCGGCTCCTCCTTGGACAGGACGGTGCCCAGCCAGCCGAGCAGGAAGCCGACCGGGATGGAGATCAGTCCGGGGTTCTCCAGCGGGAACCAGTGGAAGTCGACGTCCGGGAACATCGAGGTGGGCTTGCCGGAGACCACCGGCGAGAACAGCACCAGGCCGACCGCGGTGACCAGACCGCCGTAGATCGACCAGAGCGCGCCCGGCGTGGTGAACCTCTTCCAGAAGAGGCTGTAGAGGATCGTCGGCAGGTTGGCGGAGGCGGCGACCGCGAAGGCGAGCGCGACGAGCCCCGCGACGTTCAGGTCACGGGCGAGGGCGCCCAGCACGATGGATACGGCGCCGATGCCCACCGTCGCGTACCGGGCGGCGGTCATCTCCTGTTTCTCGGTGGCCTGCCCCCTCTTGATGACGTTCGCGTAGATGTCGTGCGCGAAGGAGGAGGACGAGGCCAGCGTCAGGCCCGCGACGACCGCGAGGATCGTGGCGAAGGCGACGGCGGAGATGGAGGCGAGCAGGATGGCGCCCCAGCTGGAGTCGACGCCTCCCAGATGCAGTGCCAGCAGGGGTGCCGCCGTGTTGCCCGCCTTGTTGGACGCGATGATCTCGTCCGGTTTGATCAGCGCGGCGGCGCCGAAGCCGAGTGCGAGGGTCATCAGGTAGAAGGCGCCGATGAGGCCGATCGCCCAGTTCACCGACTTCCGCGCGGTCTTGGCGGTGGGCACGGTGTAGAAGCGGATCAGGATGTGCGGCAGGCCCGCGGTGCCGAGGACCAGTGCCATGCCCAGGGAGATGAAGTCGAGCTTGGTCGTGGACGTGGCGCCGTACTTGAGGCCGGGCTCCAGGAAGGGCGCGCCCTTGCCGCTGTTGTCGGCCGCCTTGCCGAGCAGGTCGGAGATGTTGAAGTTGAACTTCAGCAGCACCAGGAAGGTGAGCAGCAGGGCGCCGATGATCAGCAGGACGGCCTTGACCATCTGCACCCAGGTGGTGCCCTTCATGCCGCCGATGGTGACGTAGACGATCATCAGGACGCCGACGAGGGCGACGATGCCGATCTTGCCGCCGTCGCTGGTGATGCCGAGGAGCAGCGAGACCAGGACGCCGGCGCCCGCCATCTGGGCCAGCAGATAGAAGATCGACACGACGATCGTGGAGGTGCCCGCGGCCGTACGGACCGGGCGCTGGCGCATGCGGTACGCGAGGACGTCGCCCATGGTGTACCGGCCGGAGTTGCGCAGCGGCTCGGCGACCAGCAGCAGCGCCACCAGCCAGGCGACCAGGAAGCCGATGGAGTACAGGAAGCCGTCGTACCCGAAGAGGGCGATCGCGCCCGCGATGCCGAGGAAGGACGCGGCGGACATGTAGTCGCCGGAGACGGCGAGGCCGTTCTGGAAGGCGGTGAACTGGCGGCCGCCCGCGTAGAAGTCGGCGGCGCTCTTGGTCTGGCGGCCGGCCCAGACGGTGATGACGAGGGTCGCGGCGACGAACACCGCGAACAGGCTGATGATCAGTGGCCGGTGCTGGCTGGCCTCTCCGGCCGCCAGAAAAGTCTGTGCGGAGCTCATGCGCCGCCCTCCATCCGGGACTTGATGGCCTCGGCCTTGGGGTCGAGCTTCGCGTTGGCGTACCGCGAGTACCACCAGGCGATGAGGAACGTGGTGAGGAACTGGGCGAGACCGAACACGAAGGCGACGTTGATGTTGCCGAACAGCTTGGTGCCCATGAAGCCGCCCGCGTAGTTCGAGAGCAGGACGTACAGCAGGTACCAGAGGATGAAGCCGACGGTCAGCGGAAAGGCGAAGGAGCGGTAGGAGTGGCGCAGTTCACCGAACTCCGCGCTCTCCTGCACCTCGGTGAACTCCTCGGTGGAGGGAAGGGAAGGTCCGGATTTCGAGGGTGGCGGTGCGTCGGTGGCCACGGCGGTGTCTCCTCGCGTTGCGGGTGCGGTTGCGACAGCGGACGGGGGCGAGTCGGAACTCGCGGACGGGGACGAGCCGGAACTCGCCGACGGGGACGGGTGGGGTACGGACATGGCTCTTCTTGACCTCGCAGTGACGTAGATCACGTAACCGAGTGGCGATGGTAGAGCCACGGAGCGTGATCCGACAGAGGGCTCGATCGTCCTCGGGCTCCCTGCTCAAGGTCACGGCGCCACGCGTGGACCGGTTCAACTCCCCCGACTTCTTTCGGAAGTCATCGCCGGAAGTCATTGCTGGCCAGGTCGGAGGGGGGATAGCTTCGGCCTGCACCACTCCGTCATGTACCTGCCCGGGCACCACCTGTGTTCGGGCAGCTCCGTTTTCCGGATGGTATGGAGATCCCATGGCTCATCTGCTGCGTTCCAGACGTCGGCTCGCCCTCGCCGTGCCGGTGGTCCTCTCGCTGACCGCCTCGCTCGGCTTCCTGCCGGGCGCCGCGTCGGCCACGCCGCTCACCGCGCCCGCCACGACGACCGCGGACGGCCCGAACCTGGCCTACGTGGTCAACACCCAGACGGACCACCGCACGATCGAGTCGGTGAAGAAAGCGATCACGGCGGCCGGCGGCACCGTCGTCATCGCGTACGAGAAGATCGGCGTGATCGTCGTCCATTCCGCCAACCCGGACTTCGGGAAGCAGATACGCGCGGCCCGCGGAGTGCAGTCGGCGGGCGCGACGCGGACCGCGCCGCTGACGCCCGCGGGGACGACCGACGAGGGCGCGGCACAGGTGCTGTCGGCCGCTCAGGCGGCCAAGGTCTCGCAGAGCGCCACGGCCGGGGAGGAGCCGCTGGAGGCCGACCAGTGGGACCTGCGCGCGATAGGCGCCGACAAGGCGGCGAAGATCAACCCGGGCAGCAAGGACGTGACGGTCGCCGTGATCGACGTCGGCGTGGACGACACCCACCCGGACATCGCCCCGAACTTCTCCGCCTCACAGTCCGCGAATTGTGTGGGCGGCAAGCCGGACACCACGTACGGCGCCTGGCGGCCCGTGGACGCCGACCACTACCACGGGACGCATGTCGCCGGTGAGATCGCCGCGGCCCGCAACGGTATCGGTGTCGCCGGTGTCGCGCCCGGCGTGAAGGTCGCGGGCATCACGGTGGCCGAACCGGACTCCACCCAGCTCTTCTACCCGGAGAGCGTCGTCTGCGCCTTCGTCTTCGCCGCCGACCACGGCGTGGAGATCACCAACAACAGCTACTACGTCGACCCGTGGCTCTACAACTGCCTCGACGATCCCGACCAGAAGGCCATCGTCGATGCGGTCAACCGGGCTCAGCTGTACGCTCAGAAGAAGGGCACCCTGAACGTCGCGGCGGCGGGCAACTCCAACGACGACCTCGACTCGGACGCGCTCGTCGACAGCTCCAGCCCCGATGACTCGACCCCGGCCACCCGGACGGTCGACCCGCACCAGTGCTTCGACGTGCCGACCCAGCTGCCGGGCGTCGTCACGGTGAGCTCGACCGGCGTCAAGGGTGCCAAGTCGTACTTCTCCAGTTACGGAGACGGGGTCATCGACGTGTCGGCACCGGGCGGCGACAAGTACCAGATCCCGGACACGCCGTCGCAGAACGGCCGCATCCTCTCCACGATGCCGAACAACCAGTACGGCTTCCTCCAGGGCACCTCGATGGCCACGCCGCACGTCGCCGGTGTCGCGGCGCTGCTGAAGTCCGAGTACCCCCGGGCCACCCCGGCTCAGCTCCAGGCGCTGCTCAAGGCCGAGGCGGACAACCCGGGTTGCCCGGCCGACCCGTACGACGGGAACGGCGACGGCGTCGTGGACGCCACCTGCGCGGGCGGCAAGCGCGTGAACGGCTTCTACGGATTCGGGATCGTCAACGCACTGCGCGCGGTCAAGTGAGCCGAAGTAGCGGCCGCCAGGCCACCTACCGGTCTCTGATCGCACGTTGAGCTTCCGCACGGCTCGCCCAGCGTGTACAGCCTCCGCACGGCTCGTACGGCGTGTACAGCTCCGCACGGCTCGTACGGCGTGTACAGCCTCCGCACGGCTCGCACGGCTCGTCCCGCGAATTGAACTGGAGATTTCATGACCGCGCGCTACCAGCGCTCCCGTCGCGCCATAGCCATCCCGCTGGGGATGGCCACGGCCACGGCCCTCGCCTTCCTGCCGAACGTCACCGCGTCGGCCACGGAGGTCGAGGCGCCCCAGCAGGTCGCCGCCGCCGACGCGGCCTCGCTCAGCTATGTCGTCAACGTCCGCCCCGGGCACAGCACGTCCGCCTCCGTCAAGAAGGCCATCGCCGCGGCGGGCGGCACGATCGTGACGTCGTACGACCAGATCGGCGTGATCGTCGTCCACTCGTCGAACGCCGACTTCGCCAAGACGATCCGTGGCGTACGCGGGGTGGAGTCGGCCGGGAACACGCGCAACGCGCCGCTGCCCGCGCAGTCGACCACCGACGTGGGCACCCCGAAGGCGCTCACCGCGCAACAGGAGCAGTCCGCGAGCGCCGAAGCCACCGATGGGCAGGATCCGTTGGAGCCCTTGCAGTGGGACCTGCCCGCCATCAAGGCGGACAAGGCGCACGAGAAGACGCTCGGCAGCCGCGACGTCACCGTCGCCGTGATCGACACCGGCGTCGACGACACCCACCCCGACATCGCGCCGAACTTCGACCGCGACGCGTCGGTCAACTGCGTGACGGGCAAGCCGGACACCGCCGACGGGGCCTGGCGTCCCACCACCGGGGAGAGCCCGCACGGCACGCATGTGGCGGGCGAGATCGCGGGTGCCAAGAACGGCGTCGGCATCACCGGTGTCGCGCCGGGCGTGAAGGTCGCCGGCATCAAGGTGGCCACCACCGCCGGCTACTTCTACACGGAGGCCGTGGTCTGCGGCTTCGTGTGGGCGGCCGAGCACGGCGTCGACGTCACCAACAACAGCTATTACACCGACCCCTGGTACTTCAACTGCAAGGACGACCCGGACCAGAAGGCCCTGGTCGACGCGATCACGCGCGCTTCGCAGTACGCGGAGCGGAAGGGCGCGGTCAACGTCGCGGCGGCGGGCAACGAGAGCTACGACCTGGCGGCCGACTCGATCACCGACCCGGTCTCCCCGAACGACGGGACCCCGTCGGACCGGGTGATCGACCCGTCCAAGTGCTATGACATTCCCACCCAGTTGCCGGGCGTGGTCACCGTCGCCGCGACCGGCGCCAAGGGCCTCAAGTCGTCCTTCTCGAACTACGGCCGGGGCGTCATCGACATCGCCGCGCCCGGCGGCGACTCGACGCGCTACCAGACCCCGGCGCCGCCCGCCACGAGCGGTCTGATCCTCGGCCCGCTGCCCGGCGGCACATGGGGCTACATGGCCGGTACGTCGATGGCGACCCCGCATGTCGCGGGTGTGGCCGCCCTCATCAAGTCGACGCATCCGCACGCCCCGGCCGCGCTGGTGAAGGCGCTGCTGTACGCCGAGGCCGACGCCACGCCGTGCACCGACCCGTACGACATCGACAGCGACGGCAAGGTCGACGCGGTGTGCGAGGGCCCGAAGAACCGTAACGGCTTCTACGGCTGGGGCACCGCGGACGCGCTGGACGCGGTGACGAAGTAGGGCTTGTGTGCAGATGGTTCGGGCCGGGCGGACGATCCGCCCGGCCCGGCCGTCCGATACGGCCGTACTACAGGGCGCGCGTCGACAAGGCGGTCAGCCGGTGGACGGCGGCGGCCTCGGCGCCGCCCGAGCCGAAGAAGGCGAAGCCAGCGGTCGAGTGCGAGATACCGCTGCACGTCTACCGGGGCGTCGGCGGCAGCTACGTCGCCGAAGTCGCCCTCGCACAGGGATGGGAGCTGCGCCCGACGGACGTGCGCAAGGAGGTGCGCCTGTGGTGGGCGGCCGCCTCCCCTGTTGACGGCATCCACCCGGCATAGTGCCTGTATGACGCATTCACCGATGGCTGGTGTGTGGGAGGAACTGGGCGGCGATCCCGCGCTCCTTCACCGGGTTTCGACCGTGGTGCGGCCGGGCGCGCTGGAGGCGCGGCTGCCCGTACGGGAGCTGGCGCGGGCCTGCGTGGGCGTGTGCGCGCTGGCGGGGGCAGAGCTCGGGGCGCGGCGGGCCGGGCTCGCGGAGGTCCCACGCGTACGGGTGGACGACGGGGCCGTGGCCACCGCGTTCGTGAGTGAGCGGCATCTGCTGATCGACGGGCGGGCGCCCGTCACCTTCGCTCCGTTGTCCCGGTTCTGGCGGACTGCCGACGGGTGGGTGCGCACGCACGCGAACTATCCGCATCACCGGGCGCGGCTGCTGGGCGCGTTGGGGCTGGCGGACGACGCGACGGTCGAGGACGTCGCCGGTCTGCTCGCCGAGCGGTCGGCGTCGGAGGTGGAGGAGACGGTGAACGGCGCCGGGGGCCTCGCCGTCGCGCTGCGTACGGCCGTGGAGTGGGCCGCACATGAGCAGGGGATCAGGGTGGCCGGACGGCCGCTGGTCGAGCGCGAGCGCGTGGACTCCGTTCGCGCGCGGGTGCTCGCCCCGCTCGACGGTGATCCCCTGCTGCCCGCCTCCGGAGTCCGCGTCCTGGACCTGACCCGGGTCATCGCGGGCCCGGTCGCCACCCGCACGCTCGCCCTGCTGGGCGCGGACGTCCTGCGCGTGGACGCGCCGCAGTTGCCCGAACACTCCGACGCGCACGCCGACACGGGCTTCGGGAAGCGGTCGGCGACGCTGGACCTGGCGGCCGACCGGCGCGTCTTGGAGGACCTGCTCGCGGCGGCGGACGTGGTCGTCACCGGGTACCGGCCGGGCTCCCTGGACCGGTTCGGGCTCTCGCCCGAGGCGCTGGCCGAGCGCAGACCGGGGCTGGTCGTGGCGCAGTTGTCGGCGTGGGGGGCGTATGGGCCGTGGGGGGAGCGGCGCGGGTTCGACAGCCTGGTGCAGGTCGCCACGGGCATCGCGGCGGTCGAGGGGTCGCCGGAGCGGCCTGGTGCGCTGCCCGCGCAGGCCCTCGATCACGGCACCGGGTATCTGCTGGCCGCCGCGGTGCTCCGTGCGCTCATCGAGCAGGGGGACGAGGGCGGTACGCGGCTCGTACGGGCCGCCCTGGCGCGGACGGCCGCGTGGTTGGTGAACGGGCTGAACGGGCTGAACGGGCTGAACGGGCTCGTACATGATGAGGGAGCCGCGGGCTCCGGTTCGGCCGCCGACTCCGGGTCGGCCGATGATGCCCGTTCGGCCGCGGGCTCCCGTTCGGCTGTCGGCTCCGGTTCGGCTGTCGGCTCCAGTTCGGCCGCCGACTCCGGTGACGAGCCCGGCCGTTGGCTCGCCGAGCGGGACAGCGGGATCGGGCGGCTGCGGTACGCCCTGCCGCCCGTCTCCTTCGCCGGCGGACCGGCCGACTGGGCGCGACCGCCGGGGCCTTGGGGGACGGATCCGGCCCGCTGGGCCGGACAGGCCTGAGCCGTCGGGCGGCCGGATACGTACCCATGGGTGGAATGCCGCACCCCCACTTGTTTTCGCGCACTTGCCCCGTTCTGTGGCACCTGGCGAAGATCTCGAGGTGACCTTGATACGACCGCCAGCCGAGGGGACGGACGCGAGCGAGCCGGCGCGGCGCCGGGCCACCGCACGGGCCGTCGCCGTGCTCGCGCTGGTGGCCGGGGCGGCCCTGATCCCGCTGCTCGGCCCGCGTACCGCGCTGGACGGTACGGGCGAGGCCGCGGCCCCCGGCGTGGGCGGCATCGCCCTGCTGCGTGCCGTGCTGTTCACGGCGCTGTGCGTCCCCGCCGGCGAACTGTTCGTGGCGCGGCTGGCCCGCCGGGTGCCGGGGGCGCCCCTGGCGGACGTGCCCCGCAGCTGGGCGCCCCGCACCGCCGCCGCTGGGTTCGTCGCCGCGCTGGGGCTCGCCTCGGTCGTGGCCACCGGCAATCTGCTGCCCCACCACCTCTCCGACTTGGACCTCGGCGGGCTCTACCGAACCCGGGACGGGAAACTGGCGCTCCTGGAGGTCAACGCGTTCGCGGCGGCATGGCTGTGCGCCCGCTCGCGCCGGCCGGGCACCCAGGTGTGGCCGCTGGCCGCCCTGGTGGTCGCGGAGGCGCTGCGCGCCCATCCCGCCACGGAGCACGGCCCGCTCGTCGGCTCCGGTCTGACGCTCCTTCACGTGACCTGCGCCGCGCTGTGGGCGGGCGGTCTGCTGCACGTTCTGCGGATGCTGCGGAGATGGCGTCCTTCGGCGGCGGGTGCGGCGCTGCTCGGCCTCTACGCGCGCGTGGCGGCCGTCCTGTTCGCCGCGATCACGGCGACGGGCACATGGAGCGCGCTGCGCCGCATTCCGCCGGGCACCGTCCTGGACCAGCTGACCGCGACGGCCTACGGGCGCACCCTGCTCGCCAAGGTGCTCCTCGTGGCCGTCGTGGCCGTCCTCGCCCTGTGCGCCCGCCTCCGGCTGCGCCGCGCGGCGGACCCGCTCAGCGCCTACGCCCCCGCGCGCGCGGAGGTCGTGGCGCTGGGCGCGGTGGTGGTGGTCTCGGCGGTGCTGACGGCGCTGCCGCTGCCCATCAGATGGTCATGAGCCAGCAGGCCGAGCCTCCGACGGTCAAAGCGAGGGGTGAAGAGTCGGGCGGTCAGGAACCGTTGGTGATGAGCACCTTGAGCGCGGTCCGCTCGTCCATCGCCTTGTAGCCCTCGGGCACACCCTCCATGCCGACGGTCATGTCGAACACGGGCGACGGGTCGATGGTTCCGTCGAGGACGTCCGGCAGCAGCTCCGGGATGTAGGCGCGCACGGGCGCGACACCGCCGCGCAGGGCGATGTTCCGGTCGAACATGACGCTCAGGTCCAAGCCCGTACCGCTGCCGTGCGGGACCCCGACGAAACCGATGGCGCCACCGTCGCGGGTGATGTTCACGGCCGTCTTCATGGACTGCTCGGTGCCGACCGCCTCGACGACGCAGTGCGCGCCCTGGCCTGCGGTCAGCTCCCGCACGGCCTCGACGGCCGCGGCGCCCCGCTCGGCGACGACGTCCGTGGCGCCGAAGCTCCGTGCGATGTCCGTACGCACCTGGTGGCGTCCGAGCGCGATGATCCGCTCGGCACCGAGCCGCTTGGCCGCCAGCACGGCGCACAGCCCGACGGCCCCGTCGCCGACGACGGCGACGGTGGCGCCCTTGCGGACCCCGGCGCCCAGGGCCGCGTGATGGCCCGTGCCCATGACGTCGGAGAGCGTCAACAGGGCGGTCAGCAGGTGGTCGTCGGATGCCGCGTCCTTGGGCAGTTGTACGAGGGTGCCGTCGGCGAAGGGCACGCGCACGGCCTCGCCCTGCCCGCCGTCGTACCCGACCGCGCCCCAGAAGCCGCCGTGCTCGCACGACGTGGTGAGCCCTTCGCGGCAGTAGTCGCAAGAGCCGTCGGACCACATGAAGGGCGCGACGACCAGGTCACCGCGCCGGACACCGGTCACCTCGGAGCCCGTCTCCTCGACGACGCCGAGGAACTCGTGCCCGATCCGCTGCCCCGGCTGCCGGGCCGCCTCGCCGCGGTACGCCCACAGGTCGCTGCCGCAGATGCAGGCGCGCAGTACCCGGACGACCGCGTCGGTGGGCAGCTGCACGATGGGCTCGGGCACGTCCTCCACGCGCATGTCGTACGGGGCGTGGATGGTGGTGGCGCGCATGGCGAGGGTCCTTCTCGTGCGGGGCGTCGGTGGATGCGCTCAGGGGGTGGTTGAGCGCATCTCACCGTACGCCGCCGCCGGCGCGGTCCGCGCGCCGAGGGTGCCCAGCACGCCGCGGACCAGCAGATACTGGGCGGCGGCGTAGGTGAGCATGATCCAGAAGTCCGGCCTCGGGAGCTGCGGCCAGTCGGCGACGCCGGTGGCGATGAGGGTGTCCGAGAGCATGAAGAGGGCGCCGCCGAGACCCGCGACGAGGCCGAGCCGGGTGGCCCCGTACGCCATCGCGGTCAGCAGCAGGCTGTAGCCCGCGACCGGGACGCGCAGACCGGCGGGCAGGTCGGGCCACAGGAGGGTGACGGTGGCGACGAGGGCGAGGGCGTACACAGTCGCGAGCCGGGCTCCACGCGCGCGTGGAGTTCGCGGAGCTCTCCGGAAGAGCAGGAGGTAGCACACATGCCCCGCCGCGAAGGAGGCCATCCCCACGAGGAAGGCCGGGTCCGCGTCGGACAGGAGCAGGACGTCGCCGCCCCAGCCGCAGAGCAGGGCGGCGACCAGCAGGCGCGGGCCACCGCGTACGCCCGCGTGGGCGGCGAGCAGCGGCATCAGGAGGGGCTTGGCGATCCGGTGCCCGGCGTCGTACCCGGCCGCCAGACAGACCAGGTCCACGACGGCCGCCACGACGAACGAGACGAGCAGCACGCGCGCGAGGCGTGGATTCACGCGACGGGCTCCGTGACCGGCGCCTTCGGGGCGGCCGGGGGCGCGGGCTGCCAGCCGGGCCCGCCGAAGACCCGCCCCGCCCGCTCGCGCCAACTCGTCGCCGCCCTCAGGTCCCTGGCGATGGCGGCGTACTCATGGGTGGCCACGCGCAGCGGGTTGTACGTGGCGATGTTCTTGGTGAGCCCGTAGACGGGCCGCTCGGTCTCGGGCACGAACGAGCCGAAGAGCCGGTCCCAGACGATGAGGATGCCCCCGAAGTTGCGGTCCAGGTAGCCGCCTTGGGAGGCGTGGTGGACGCGGTGGTGGGAGGGCGTGTTGAGGACGAACTCGAACCAGCGGGGCATCTTGTCGATCCGCTCGGTGTGGATCCAGAACTGGTAGACGAGGTTCGCGGACGAGCAGAACGCGAGCGCGGCGGGGTGCACGCCGAGGGCGATGAGCGGGACGTAGAAGGGCCAGACGGTGAGCGACGTCCAAGGCTGGCGCAGGGCGGTGGTGAGGTTGAACTTGCGGCTGGAGTGGTGGACGACGTGGCAGGCCCACAGGAGGCGGATCACGTGGTGGCCGCGGTGGGACCAGTAGTAGAAGAAGTCCTGCGCGAGCAGCATCAGCGGGACCGTCCACCACAGGACGGGCACCCGCAGGGGTGTCAGGGCGTAGATCGCCGAGTAGATCGCGACGATCGGGATCTTCCACAGGAAGTCGAAGACGAGGCTCCCGAGTCCCATGCCGACACTCGTCGCGGCATCCTTCGCCTCGTACCCCGCCTCCTCCTCGTCGGGATGGATGCGCAGGCTCACGATCTCGATGACGGTGAGCAGCACGAAGGCGGGTATCGACCAGACCACGACATCGGGGAGGTTCGGCATGGATGCACCGTAGAACCGCTGGTCGGCTGCCGCTAGACGTTGTTACCCACAAGTATTACCGGCGGTACGCGCTTGCTTCTTGGCGATCTCCGCCAATGGCCGACCGGCACCGGACCGTGCGCACACCGGGCACGGGCCGTGCCCCGTGCGCACACCGGGCACGGGCCGTGCCTGCCGGGGCTTCACACGCCCGCCGCTCCCAGCAGGGCTCCCGCCGCGTACGTCACCGCCATCGCCAGCGCTCCCCCGGCCACGTTCCGCAGCACCGCGGGACCCACGTGGGCCGCCCCCAGTCGCGCGCTGCTCCACCCGGTGAGCACGAGCGCGGCCAGCACCGACACGACGGTGACCCCGAGCCGCCAGGCCGCCGGCGGCAGCACGATCGCCAGCAGGGGCAGCAGGGCGCCGACGGTGAACGACAGGAAGCTCGCCCATGCCGCGTTCCACGGGTTGGTGAGCGCGTCCGGGTCGATGCCGAGCTCCACGCGCGCGTGGGTCCTCAGCGCGTCCCGCGCGGTGAACTGTTCCGCCGCCTCGCGGGCCACCTCCCGCGACAGGCCGCGCTGTTCCAGCAGCTCGGTCAGCTCCTCCAGCTCGGCCTCGGGCTGCTCCTTGAGCTCCCGTTTCTCCAGGGCCAGGGCGGCCAGCTCCGAGTCCCGCTGGGTGGAGACGGACACGTACTCGCCCGTCGCCATCGACATGGACCCGGCCAGCAGCCCCGCGAGCCCCGCCGTGAGCAGCGCGGAGCGGTCGCCGGTGGCGCCCGCGACGCCGACGACGAGGCCCGCGGTGGAGACGATGCCGTCGTTGGCGCCCAGAACCGCGGCTCGCAGCCAGTTCAGCCGCGATCCGAGCGCGCCTTGGTGGGCCTCGTCGTGCGTGGGTTCGGTCACACGGGGAGGATCGCACTCCGGCCGCCCCCAGCGGCGTACCGACCCGTCAGGTGTCACCACACCCGTACCGACCTGGCCGGGTGCCACCACACCCGAACCGCCCCGTCCAGGTGCCACCACACCCGAACCGCCCCGTCCAGGTGTCACCACACCCGAACCGACCCTCCCTTCGCGAACACCGGGCTGGTCGCGTCCGCCGGCGGAGCGGCGAGCGGCTCGGCGAGCTCCGCCACCGTGGGGCCCACCTTTGCCGCGATCCCGTCCAGGTAGGCCAGGTCGAAGCCGTACACGCGGGCCGCGTTGCCGCCGACCATCGCGGCGATCTCCTCCGGCGGCAGGCCCGCGTACGCGATGCGCAGTCCTTCCCTGGAGTAGGGGTGAGTGCCCTCGTCGTGCGGGTAGTCGCTGCCCCACATGATCTTGTCGAGGCCGATGCGGTCCCGCAGCGGCACCTCGTGCGGGCGCATGAAACTGGCGCCGACGAAGCAGTTGTCCCGCCAGACCTCCGAGGGGCCCTTGCCCATCGCCCCGGCCAGTCCCGCGCCGAACTTCGACTCGGCCGTCGACGCCTTCGTCGCGGCCGCCACCAGCCTCCCGTGGTAGTAGTCCAGCATGTCGAGCACCCCGGGGATCCAGCCCGAACCCTGCTCGGTCAGCACCAGTCTCAGGTCCGGATGGCGGCGGAACGCCCCACCGAAGATCAGGTGCCACAACGCGCGGTGCGAGAACCAGGTGGTCTCCACCATGAAGACCGCCCGGGCGGCCGGTTCGTCACCCAGGGGCGGCGACGCCGAG
Source organism: Streptomyces sp. NPDC058246 (assembly GCF_042881985.1). Taxonomy (NCBI): domain Bacteria; kingdom Bacillati; phylum Actinomycetota; class Actinomycetes; order Kitasatosporales; family Streptomycetaceae; genus Streptomyces; species Streptomyces sp. NPDC058246. The sequence continues at coordinate 44,336 of NZ_JBHVWZ010000030.1, forward strand.
CCCGCGTGGTGGTTCACCGGCACGCCCAGCTCCGCGCAGACCGCCCAGATCGGGTCGTACGCCGACGAGTGCAGCTCGGGCAGGCCCGAGCCGGGGGGTGTGCCGGGCAGCAGGAGGCCGCCCTTGAGGCCCGCGTCGGCGCACCGGCGGATCTCGCGCACGGCCTCGTCCACGTCGTTCAGGAGGATCTGGAACACGCCCGCGCGGCGGCCCGGCGCGGCGGCGCAGAAGTCCGCGAGCCAGCGGTTGTGTGCGCGCAGCCCGGCCCACCGCCGCTCGAACTCCTCCGCCGTCGGCGCGGGCGCCATCAGGGAGGCCGACGGGAAGAACGGCGGGATGGTGTTGGGGAAGACCACCTCCGCGACGATTCCGTCCTCCTCCAGCTCCGCGAGGCGCCGCCCGGAGTTCCAGTTCTTGTCGGCCGTGTCGGCGAGCAGATCCTCGTAGGGATTGACGTACGTGGCCGCCCACGCGTCGAACGCGTCGTGGTGCCGCCGCTCCAAGTACGGCCTGTAGTCCAGGAGATCGGCGCCCGCGTGGCAGTCCGCGGAGATCACCGTGTAGCGGTCGGTCATGATGTGGCTCCCAGGACCGGGAAGTCGTGGTCGGTCAGCCAGTGGCGGCCCACCTCGCGCGAGCGCGCCCAGGACGCCTCCACGGCCGTCTGGTCGTCGCTCTGGCCGAGGTCGGCCGGTGTCGGGCCGATGCGCCGGGCGAGCGGGGCGAGCTGGTCGACGTCGAAACCGAAGACCTCCGCGGCCGCCAGGCCGAGCATGCGGCGGGTCTCCTCGACCGGGATGTCGTGGAAGGTTTTCGCCAGCCACGCGCGCGTGTCGGGCCAGGTGCCCTCCGGGTGCGGGAAGTCGCTGCCCCAGAGGATGTTGTCGACGCCGATCTCGTACCGCTGGGCCAGCTCGCGGCGCTTGGTGTTCGTCGCGCAGATGAAGACCTGGCGGTCCAGGTACTCGTGCGGGGGCCGTTTCAGCTCCGCGAAGGGCGACAGCTTCTTGCCGCCGTGCGCGCCCAGGTAGAGCCGGTCCATGAACCACAGGAGGTTCGGCAGCCACCAGCAACCCGACTCCGCCACACCGAACCTGAGGCCCGGGTGGCGTTCGAAGACGCCCGACCAGAGCAGGAACCACAGGGGCCGCGCGGGCCACCAGGTGACTTCGGAGACATAGATCCCCAGATGGTCGCCGTACTCGTGCCGCGGTGCCGCGCCCGAGTGGGTGACCACCGGCATCCCGCACTCGGCGGCCGCCGCCCACACGGGGTCGTAACGACTGTCGTGGTACGGCTCCTTGTCGACCCACATGGAGGGGATCATCAGGGCGCCGAGGCCCGACTCCTTGGCGCGGTACACCTCGGCGACCACACGCGCCGGTTCGGCCGTGACGGGCAACAGGGCGACCCCGCAGTGTCGTTCGGGGTTCTCCCCCACGAACTCCGCCAGCCAGCGGTTGTGCGCCTGCGCGCCCGCCATGCCGAGCTCGGGGTCCTGGTCGCCGGAGAGGCCGAGCCCCACGCCGAAGGGGGCCGCCGTGCGGCTGTCCACGGCGTCCGCGTCCGGGAAGACGACCTCGGCCGCCACGCCGTCGCCGTCCAGCTCCTTGAGGCGCTGCGCGGTGTCCCAGCCGCCGCGCAGGCCTTCCTCGTTGTCGTGGAACCACTTGTCCGCGAACGCCTCGTTGCGGATGCCGAGCCGCGTCATCTCCTCACGGCGCCGGTCGCGGCCCGCGAGGAAGTCGTCGAAGTCGCGGTGGAACCGGGGGTCCAGATAGGGCCGGTACTCCTCGGTGGGGAGCCCGGCGTGGCAGTCGGAGGAGATGATGAGGTACGGGTCCTGGTCGGTCATCGCACACACCTCGGTTCAGTCCAGGATGAAGTTCTCCAGGTACGACGGGTTGGCCCGGTCGAGCATCGACCGCGACCGTGCCCGGATCTGCCGGTCGCTGTGCTCACTCTCGGGCAGCAGCCAGAAGCGGTCCTGCCGGATCCCCTCGGCGACCAGGTCGGCGACCTCCTCGACCGGCGTGAACCGCACCTCGTGGCCCGCCTCCTTCATCGCGGCCTCCCACTGGCCGAGGCTGCGGTAAGGGGTCTTCCTGGGCCGCTGTTTCGCGTACCGCGAGGGCCGGTTGCGGTGCGACTCCCACAGGCCCGTACGCAGCATGTGGGGCCCCGGGAAGAGCACGGACGCGCCCACGCGCGCGTGCTCCGCCTTCAGGTGGGCGTACAGCGACTCGGTCATCGTCACCACGGCCGCCTTGGTGACGGCGTACACGGAGGCGGTGGGCAGGGGCGCGATACCGCCGTCGCCCGAGGAGGTGTTGACGACGTGGCCGGGCTCTCCGCCGGCGATCATCCGTGGCACGAACGCCTGGATGCCGTGGAAGACACCCCAGACGTTGACGGCGAACGCCCACTTCCAGTCGTTCGGATCGTGCTCCCACATGCGGCCCTCGGCACCGGAGCCGACACCGGCGTTGTTGCACAGGACGTGCGCGGCGCCGTACTTCTCATACGTCTCTGTGGCCAGCGCCTCCACCTGTTCGCGCTCCCCGACGTCCACCACGCGCGCGTGCACGTCGGCGCCGTCCTCGCGCAGTTCGGCGGCGGCCTTCTCCAGGGCGCCCTCCTCGACGTCCGCGAGGACCACCTTCAGACCGTCCGCCGCGAACCGCCGTGCCATCGCGAGCCCGATGCCGCTCGCCGCCCCGGTGACGACGGCGACCTGCCCTGCGCGCAGCTCCATCACACGCTCCCCTGGGGAGGCCCGTCGAGGATCTGCTGCGGGTCGTCGTAGCGCTGGTGGAGGTACGGCAGCAGAGCCTCGGCGCTGACGCGTTCGACGACCTTGCCCCTCTGGTCGGTGGTCTTCTCGCCGATGGTGATCTCGACGAGTGCGCGGACCGGCAGGTCGGCGACCGGGTCGTACATCGACTCGCGCAGGACGACGTCTCCTGTGATCCGCTCCAGCTTGCGCACCTTCTCGTTGCGCAGACAGTGCACGAGGACGGGGTCGGCGTCGAAGCCGGAACCGTCCACCGCGGGAAGGAACTTGAAGTAGAAGTCGGTCTTCTGGACGGGCTCCGGCAGGGGCAGGGCGCCGCTCACCGCGCCGCGCACCTCGACGAACGCGATGCCGTGCCGGGCGAGCGCCGCGCGGACGACGAGTCCGTCGCGCTCGACCGTCACCTCGCCGAGCTTCTTGGGCTCCCCGAACACCTCACGGCCGCCGATCAGCGCCCGCTCGTGAGTCATCGGCATGACCAGCGGATACCAGCCCTCGACGCCGTCGTGCGCGGCGGCGACGGCGAACGAGCCGGCGCCCAGCGGGTATCCGGGCAGCTCGACCTTGCTGATGTTCACCCGCACCAGGGGCCGCCCGGTGGGTTTCAGCGGGGGCGGCAGGACCGCCGCGACCGCGTCCGGGTCGCTCTCCCAGACGGCCACCACGCCGGTGGACCAGATGTCGGGGAGCTTGGAGCTCGCGGTGCGCGCGGCGGCGATCTCCGCGTCGGTCCGCGCGCCGTACCTCACTCGTGCCATGTCGTACCGCCCTTCGCTGATGGGCCGTCAGGAGGTGGTCTGTAACAGAGTTACAGCAGAGTCCGCGAAGGGTAAACACCCGTGCACGACACGGACTTGGGAGCACCATGGCGAGACCTTCGCTCACCCGCGACGAGGTCCTGGAGACCGCCGCCGGAATCGTGAAGCAGCACGGGCCCACGGCCCTGACGATGCGCAGGCTCGCCGCCGAGCTGGGCACCGCCGTCACCTCGATCTACTGGCACGTCGGCAACCGCGAGTCGCTGCTCGACGCGCTCGTCGAGCGGACCGTCGCCGACCTGGGCGAGATCCGCCCCGCCGGGCGCACGCCCGCGGGCCGCATCGTGTCGGTGGCCCGTGCCCTGCGCCGACAGCTGCGCGACCGTCCGCACCTCGTCGCGATGGTGCACGAACGCGGCCTGACGGAGCGGATGTTCCTGCCCGCGCAGCAGGCCCTGGTGCACGAGGTGCACGGGGCCGGACTGCGCGGTGCCCGGGCCGCCGAGGTCGTACGGGCCGTGCAGGTCCAGGTCGTCGGCTTCGTCCTCGTCGAGCGCAACCGGGAGCGCGCGCCCACGCAGCGGCCCGGCGAGGAGGAGTTGTGGGACGCGGAGACCGCGGAGGGCGACCCGGGCCTGGCCCGTGCGCTGGCCCGCCCGGTCGACCCGGAGAGGCTGTTCGTCACGTCCGTACGGGCGTTGGTCGACTCGCTGCTGGCGCAGTGACCCCACGCCCTGGCTTCCCAGCGGCCTGACCGCGTGGAAAATATTCGGTGGTCCGCGCCTCCACCCTCTGCCTAGACTCCGTGATCGCGGGGGCGGCTCCGCAAGCGTGCTTCCTTCTCCTTTCTTCCGATGAACCCGTAGCGCGCTCACTCTCCGCCCCCGCCTCACACACATTCCGGGGGGAATCCGTTTGTCCGTGCCGTCGTCCGTGCTGTCGTCCGTGCTGTCGTCCGTGCTGCTGCGCCGACTCCGTACCGTCTACGTCGACCAGGCAGGACCGCGCCCGGGCGACCCGTCGACGGCCGAGGGCCTCACCGCCCTGGAGGCCGAGCTGCTCGACCGGGGATTCGCCCCGTCGGCATCGCTGCGCGCCGCGCTCGCCTGGCTCGGCCCCGCCGGACTCGCCGATGCCGGCGGCTCCCTGATCCGGGCGATCGACGCGGAACTGGGCGCCGACCGCACGCACATGCCGCTGTTCCGCAGCTTCCCCGCCTCGGTTCCCGACGACACCGTCGCGCTGTACGTCGACCGCGTCTTCACCCTGCTGCTCCAGTGGCCCGCCCAGCCGTGCGTGCTGTGCGGCACCGTCGGCAGCGTGCAGCCCGTATCTCCCTGCGCCCACCTGGTGTGCCGCACGTGCTGGGACGGCGCCGAGTACTCCGGCTGCCCGATCTGCCATCGGCGTCTCGACCGCGACGACCCGTTCCTGAAGCCGGCCGAGCCCCGCCGTCGGCACGAACTGCCCACCGGACCACTGAAGTTGCTCGCCCTCGGCACCGACAGGACCGCCGACACGACGAAGGCGCTGCTCCAGCTGCTGGCCCGGCGTACGCCGCTGCCGCCGCAGGACCGCGAGGACGTGAAGCTGCTGCTGGCGCACGCGGCCGCCGCGCCGGCCTGGATGCCCGAGGAGATCCCGGTCCGCGAGACCAAGGCGCTGGTCCTCGGCAGCCTGCTGCTGGACCGACGGACGCGCGAGACGGTGCGCCCGCTGCTCGACGTACATCTGACCACCGCGACCGATGTGCTGCGGCTGCTGCACGTGTGGTCGGGCGGCGAGGCCGACCTGATCGAGCCGCGGCGCTTCCGTTCCCTGCCGCGCGCCCTGCGCCGTCAACTCCTCGCCCTGCTGGACGGGTTCGAGGCGGCGGCGCTGGTCGAGGACGTGCTGCGGCATCCGGTCGCCTGGAAGCGGGCCGCCGAGATCCTGCATCCGTACGAGGAGCACGCCCGCCACCCGAAGGCCGCTCTCGCCTTCGCCGTGCTGCGCGCCACCGACACCTCCGCCACACCGCTCGGCGAGGCGTTGCTGCGTACGGCGGCCGCGTACCCGCAGGCGGTGCGCGTCGACGGCACCCGCGTCAGGGCCGACACCTGGGGCACCCGCACCGAACAGGCCCTGCGCGAGAAGGACCTGCCCGCCGCGCTCGCCCTGCTGGCCCAGCGCCCGGGCGAACTGCTGCGCAGGCTCGACCACGTACTGCGGCTGCACGAACTGGCGGATCGGCCGGACGGCTTCGCCGAGACCCTGCGGCGGGTGCTGCCCAAGGCCGGTCCCGGCCCGCTGCTCGCGGCGCTCGGGCGGCTGCGCGTCCGTCATCTCCCCGGCGAGCGGCGGGTGTTCTTCCCGCGCGGCCAGGTGACGCACTCCTTCACCGTCGACGACACCCGGGCCCCGCTGGCCGAGCAGGTCACCGAGGGCGTCTGCGCGCTTCTGGAGGCGGAGGCCCTGCGCCGTCTGTCGGATGCCTCCCGCTTCGACGTCGCCGTCCTCGACGCGGGCCTCGCGGGGCTGGCGGTCCCCTCCGTCGAGCGGGCGTCCGCCAAGGCACTGGTCTCGGTGCCGCGCGGCAGCAGCCAGCCACTGCCCGAGGGCGAGATCCTGCGGCTCTTCCTGCACTGGACCCAGCCCGACAAGACACGTGTGGACCTCGATCTGTCCGTCGCGCTGTACGACGAGGACTGGACGTTCACGGGCGTGTGCGACTACACGAACCTCGTGTACGGGGAGCGGGCCGCCGTCCACTCCGGGGACCTCACCTCGGCCCCGGCACCCGACGGCGCGACCGAGTACGTCGACCTGGACCTCACCTCGCTCGCCGACGGCCGTGTGCGGTTCGCCGTGCCCATCGTCTTCAGCTTCAACAACGTCCCCTTCGAGCGGCTCCTCGACGCCTTCGCCGGCTTCATGGCGCTGCCCTCGAAGGACGGCCGCGACGCCTCGTACGACCCCCGGACCGTGCGCCAGCGCTACGACCTGGAGGGCGAGTCGCGCATGCACGTCCCGATGCTGGTCGACCTGGAGCGCCGCACGTTCCTGTGGACGGACCTGCACATGCCGCCGTCCGAGGGTTTCCACAGCGTGCACCGGCACAGCGGCGACCTCGGCCGGGTCGGCAAGGACCTGTTCCAGTACTTCACCTCCGGGCGTACGACGTTGTGGGACCTGGCGGTCTGGCACGCGGCGGCGCGGACGGACGAGGTCGCGGTGGTCCGTCGCGTCCCGGGGGCCGAGGAGCTGTGGCACTACCGGCGCGAGGAGGGCGAGCCGGACACGGCGTTCGCGGCCCGCGTGCGTGCCCTGGATCCCCCTCAGGCGCGACGCCCCGCCGAGGACGCGGAGACGCTGGCCGCCAGGAGGCACGTACTGCTCGCCCTGGTACACGGGGGCGTCGCCCCGCAGGAGGCGACCGGCGCCGTGTACCGGCTGCTGCCCGGACCGGTGGACGGCTGCGGACTGGAACCGCTGACGGCGGGGGACCTCGTGGCGGCACTGGGCTGAGAGCCGGTGGTGGCGCCGGGCCCGAAGCCGGGTGCGGCGTCAACTCCGGGACCGTGCGGCGTCATTGCGATGTCCACGCGCGCGTGGCCATGTCCGGGGCCCTGGGAGTCCCGCGTTCCGGGAAGGCGACCGGCGGGCTGTCAGTCGGGGCCCGTATCCTCAGTGACCATGCTCGAAGACCTCACGACCGCAGCGCCCCCAGCCTCCTGGCCGGCCGCGTATCCGCAGGGATACGCGGTCGTTGACGTGGAGACCACAGGGCTGGCGCGCGACGACCGGATCATCTCGGCCGCCGTCTACCGGCTGAACGCGCGCGGTGAGGTCGAGGACCACTGGTACACGATGGTCAACCCGGAGCGGGACCCGGGCCCCGTCTGGATCCACGGCCTGACGAGCGAGATGCTCGAAGGGGCCCCGCTCTTCCCGGACATCGCCGAGGAGTTCGCGGCCCGGCTCGCCGACCGCGTGCTCGTCGCGCACAACGCGGTCTTCGACTGGTCGATGATCGCGCGCGAGTACGCGCGCGCGGAGCGCGAGGCGCCGGTGCGTCAGCGGCTGTGCACCATCGCGCTCTCCAAGGAACTGGGGCTTCCGCTGCCCAACCACAAGCTGGAGTCGCTGGCCGCGCACTTCGGGGTCGTACAGCAGCGGGCGCACCACGCGCTGGACGACGCGCGCGTGCTGGCCGAGGCGTTCCGGCCGAGCCTGCGGGCCGCCGTGAGCAAGGGTGTACGCCTGCCGCTCCTTGAGTGCCGGCCGCTGAAGGAGTGGTCCGACAGCGCCGCCACGCCACGGATCGGGCGGCAGTCCGGCGGTTACCCGTCCGGCGGTTACCCGTCCGGGGGCGGCTACCCGTCGGGGAGTTGGCGGCCCTCCCGCAAACGCCCCGCATGCCCCTATCCCAACCCAGGCCGTTATGAAGAGGGCAAAGCGCTCAAGCAGGGCATGCGGGTCGCGTTCTCCGGGGACACGTCCGTCGACCGTGAACTGCTGGAGGACCGCGCCGTCGAGGCCGGCCTGCATGTCGCGACGAGCCTGTCCCGGCTCACCAGCCTGCTCGTCACGAACGACCCGGACTCCAGCACGTCCAAGGTGGTCAAGGCCAAGCAGTTCGGCACGCCGGTCATCGACGAGGCGGCGTTCGGCCAGCTGCTGCGGGACGTGGAGCCCGCGTCGGAGAAGTGATCCGGGGACCGCGGACGGACGTACGGGCGGACCGACAGCCGTGCGGGCTGTCGGCGGACGTACGGGACCGGCAGCCGTGCGGGCTGTCGGCGGACGTACGGGCGGGCCGGCAGCCATGCGAGCGGTCGGCGGACGTGCAGGCTATTGGCGGACGTACGGGTGATTGCCGGGCGACTCGCCCGGCACCCGCTCGCCCGCGCCGCGTCGGCACCCCACCCTGTGGCGCATGGCGAGATGTGAAGTCTGTGGCAATGACTACGGCATGACGTTCGAGGTGCACGCGCAGGGCGCGGTGCACGTGTTCGACTGCTTCTCCTGCGCGATCCACCGGATGGCGCCCATCTGCGAGCACTGTCGCGTCCAGATCATCGGCCAAGGGGTCGAGGTCGAGGGCCACTGGTTCTGCGGCGCGCACTGCGCCCGCGCGGAGGGGCAGGTGGGGATCATCGACAAGGTCTGAGCCGCGCTGTCCCCGGTACCAGGCGTCGGCACGGCCCTCGGCGGGACCCTCCCGTCGGGGGCCGAATCGTGCCGAGTAACGTCAATGGGGTGTACCGCTTCCTGTTGACCCGGCAGTGGGTGATTCTCACCCTTGTGACCCTCGCGCTCATCCCGACGATGATCAAGCTGGGCTACTGGCAGCTGCACCGCCACGAGCACAAGGTCGCACTGAACACGGTGATCTCCGACTCGCTCGCCGCGAAGCCGGTGCCCGCCGAGTCGCTCACCGCGCCGGGACAGCGGATCAAGCACGACGACCTGTACCGCCGGGTGACCGCGAAGGGCCACTTCGACACCGCGCACGAAGAGGTCGTACGCCGCCGTACGAACTCCGACGGCGAGGTCGGCTACCACGTGCTGACGCCGTTCGTCCTGGACGACGGCCGGGTGCTCGTCGTGAACCGGGGCTGGATCCCGGCAGACGGCGCGCAGACCGCGTACCCGAAGATCCCGGCGCCCGCGCAGGGCGAGACCACCGTCACCGGGCGCCTGATGGCCGACGAGACGACCGCGGACAGCGGCATCAAGAACGTCCAGGGCCTGCCCGACCGCCAGGTCATGCTGATCAGCAGCGAGCAGGAGGCACGACGGCTCGGCAAGCAGGTCCTCGGCGGCTACATCGAGCAGACCGCGCCGGAGCCCAAGGGCGGCTCCCCCGAGCTGATCCCCGACCCCGAGCACAGCGACATCGGTCCGCACATGGCGTACGCGATCCAGTGGTGGCTCTTCTCCGCGGGCGTCCCGGTGGGCTGGGTGATCCTGGTCCGCCGCGAACGCCGTGACCGGGCTTCGGCGGCCGTGGCGGAGACCGCGCCAAAGACGGCAACGGCGAGCGTGTAGTCGCGGCGGCGCCGACCGGCCGTCCGCCGGAGGCGGAGATACCCTCGACCCGCCCATCACCCGGTCGGCCCCCGTACCGATTGGTCCCGGCCCCCGCCGGGAACTCGCCCCACGTGCAACGACGCATCGAGGACTACGCGCTCATCGGGGACGAACAGACCGCCGCACTGGTGGGCCGTGACGGCTCGATCGACTGGTTGTGTCTGCCCCGCTTCGACTCCGGGGCCTGTTTCGCGGCACTGCTGGGTGACGACGACAACGGCCACTGGCGACTGGCGCCCAAGGGGGCGGGTCTCTGCACCCGGCGCGCGTACCGCCCGGACACGCTCGTGCTCGACACCGAGTGGGACACCGACGAGGGCTCGGTCCGGGTGACCGACCTGATGCCGCAGCGCGACCGCGCCCCCGAACTCGTCCGTATCGTCGAAGGGCTGAGCGGCAGGGTGACCATGCGCGGCATGCTCCGGCTGCGCTTCGACTACGGCTCGGTCGTGCCCTGGATGCGCCGGGCGGACGGCCACCGCGTGGCGATCGCGGGCCCGGACTCGGTGTGGGTGCGCAGCGAGCCGCCCGTGCACACCTGGGGCCAGGACTTCCGCACGTACTCGGAGTTCACGGTCGAAGCGGGCGACCGGGTCGCCTTCGTACTGACCTGGCATCCCTCGCACGAGCCGCGGCCACCCCTGTGCGACCCGTTCGAGGCGCTGCGCTCCAGCGTCGAGGACTGGCAGGCGTGGGCGGCGCACTGTCGTTACGACGGCCCGTACCGGGACATCGTCGTGCGCTCCCTGATCACCCTCAAGGCCCTCACCTACAGGCCGACCGGCGGCATCGTGGCCGCACCCACCACCTCGCTGCCCGAAGAGCTGGGCGGCGTCCGCAACTGGGACTACCGCTACTGCTGGCTGCGCGACTCCACGCTCACCCTCGGCGCGCTGCTGGAGGCCGGCTACCTGGAAGAGGCCGAGGCCTGGCGCAACTGGCTGCTGCGCGCGGTCGCGGGCGACCCCGCGGACCTGCAGATCATGTACGGCCTCGGCGGCGAGCGCCGGCTGACGGAGTACGAGCTGCCGTGGCTGCGCGGCTTCGCCGACTCGTATCCGGTGCGGGTCGGCAACGACGCCGTGGAGCAGCTTCAGCTGGACGTGTACGGCGAGGTCATCGACTCGCTGTCGCTCGCCCGGCGTTCGGGCCTGCCGTTCAGGCCGCACATGTGGGCGGTGGAGCGCGCCCTGATGGACTTCCTGTCGACGGCGTGGCGGCAGCCGGACGAGGGGATCTGGGAGGTGCGCGGGCCGCGCCGGCACTTCGTGTACTCGAAGGTCATGGCGTGGGTGGCCGCGGACCGCGCCGTGCGCGCCCTGGAGGACGACCCGAGGCTGGGGGGCGATCTGGCGGGCTGGCGCGCGATGCGCGACGAGGTGCACCGGGAGGTGTGCGAGCGCGGCTACGACGCCGAGCGGAACACCTTCACGCAGTCCTACGGTTCGCGCGAGCTGGACGCCTCGCTGCTGCTCATCCCCCGGGTCGGCTTCCTGCCAGCGGACGATCCACGGGTCCTCGGCACGATCACCGCGATCCGCGAGGAGCTCGGCCACGACGGCTTCGTGCGCCGCTACAGCGTCCAGGCCACCAGCATCACCACCGAGAGCACCGACATCATCGCCGAGGGGCCCGGCATCCTTGCCCAGTCGTCCAGCGTCGTCACCGAGGAACATGCCATCGACGGGCTGCCGGGCGGTGAGGGCACGTTCCTCGTCTGTTCGTTCTGGCTCGCGGAGGCGCTGCATCTGACGGGCCGTACGCAGGAGGCCCGCGAGATGTTCGAGCGACTGGTGGGGCTGGCCAACGACGTCGGTCTGCTGTCCGAGGAGTACGACCCCGTCGCCGGCATCCAGCTCGGGAACTTCCCGCAGGCGTTCAGCCATATCGGCCTGGTGGGCACCGCCCTCGCCCTGTTCGGGAGCGAGCAGGCAGGATAGGGACCATGGATCTTGGACTGAAGGACCGCGTGTACGTCGTCACGGGAGCCACCCGCGGCCTGGGCGGCGCCACCGCTCGTGAGCTCGTCGCCGACGGCGCGAAGGTGATCGTGACCGGGCGCGACGAGAAGAACGTCGCCGATGCCGCCTCCGCACTCGGCCCGACCGCGTTCGGGGTCGCCGCCGACAACGCCGACCCGGCGACCGCGTCCCGGCTGATCGCGGCCGCCCGCGAGCACTTCGGCCGCTTCGACGGCATCCTGATCAGCGTCGGCGGCCCGCCGCCGGGGTTCGTCGCCGACAACACGGACGAGCAGTGGTCGGCCGCGTTCGAGTCGGTCTTCCTGGGCGCGGTGCGGCTGGCCCGGGCGGCCGCCGCGGAACTCGGCGACGGCGGTGTCATCGGCTTCGTGCTCTCCGGCTCGGTGCACGAGCCGATCCCCGGGCTGACCATCTCCAACGGGCTGCGCCCCGGCCTCGCGGGCTTCGCCAAGTCCCTCGCGGACGAACTGGGCCCGCGCGGCATCCGCGTCGTGGGCCTGCTCCCGTCCCGCATCGACACCGACCGCTTGCGCGAGCTGGACGGTCTGTCCGCCGACCCGGAGGCCACCCGCGCGGCCAACGAGTCCCGCATCCCGCTGCGCCGCTACGGCGCCCCGGAGGAGTTCGGCCGCACGGCCGCGTTCCTGCTCTCGCCGGCGGCGTCGTACCTCACGGGCATCATGGTGCCGGTGGACGGCGGCATGCGGCACGGGTTCTGAGGCAGCCCCTCTCCACCCCGTACGCGCTCAACCGACCCGCGCCGCACGGTGCTTGACCCCGCGCAGGCGTACCTCCGCGGGGAGTGCGGCGAGGCCCGCCGAATCCCGCGCGTGCGCCAGCGCCTCGGCGGTCAGCAGATGCAGCGCGTGCCCGGGGTCGACATGCGGTTCCAGCAGGAGCCGCACCCGCGCCTCGGGCGTGCCGCGGCGCCCGGTCAGCTGGACCTGTGCCTGCGCGACGCCGTCCAACTGCGCCGCCTCGGCGCTCAGTACGCCCTCCAGCGCCCGCCCGCGCAGCAGCGCGCCCTCGCCGTCGCCGGTGTCGACGAGCACCTCGGCGAGCCGGCGCCGGCGCAGCACGGCCGCCAGCCACCACAGGACGAGCAGGACGAGGACCGCGAGGGCGGCGATGACGGCCGGCCACCACCAGCCGTGATCCCGCCACCGGGTCCGTTCGGTGTCGCTGAGCAGTACGTCGTGCCGCCCGTCGTGGATCCACCAGGAGGGCGAGTCGGCGCCGAGACCGACGGCCATCACGGAGCCGCCGAGGACGACCAGTGCGAGACCGATGATCCCCATCAGGACGCGGTTGACCATCCGGAGCATCGGCCTCACCCCTTCCGTCCGGGCCGCCCGACACGCACCGACAGCGCGGGCGGCCGGGCGAGCCCGAGTCCTCGGATGCCGTCGGCGAGTGTGGCGTCCAAGTCGGCGCGTACGTCGTCGAGTTCACGGAAGTGCGAGACCGCCCGGACGTCGGCCCTCTTACGCCCCATACGGACCCGGACCGACTGCACACCGGCGACCTCCATGGCCCGGTCGCGCAGGGCCATCGCGGCGGCGCTCCGGTGCAGCCCGGCCCGGATGTCGGCATGGGTGCGCCGCATGGGCAGGACGTCCCGCAGTCCGGGGGTGGCGGCGAGGACGATCAGCCAGATCCCGAGGGCCGCCGCGACTCCCGCTCCGACCAGCACCCAGGTGTCGTCGAGAGGCCGTTCGGCGAGCTGCCGGGCCAGCGACCTGCGCCAGCGCATGGCGGGCCGGTGGGCGCGTACGGCCGCGACGTCGTACAGCAAGGTGCCCGCGCCGACGAGGAGCAGCACCGCGAGGATGCCCGCGGGAACGCGGCGCGCGGACCAGAACCGGCCCTGGCCGCCGTCCTCGTCGTCGACGGTGCCCAGCGGTTCGTAGTCCGCCGCGGAGGCGGACTGGCCGAGCGCGCCACCCTCGCCGGCCATCTCGCCGGCCATCTCGGTGGCCCTCTCGGTGGCCTTCTCCATGACGGGCAAGCGTTGCGTGCTGTCGGAGCCCTGGGGCTCGCTCATTGCGTCCTCCCCTGTGCCACGCCGGGCGCCTGCACCAGGTGCAGCCGCTCCACCTGGACGGCCACCTCCGGAACGTCCATCCCCGCCAACGCCTTTACCCGCTGGGCGACACGGCGACGCACCGCGGTGCACTGGCCACCGATGTCGGAGGGGTAGTCGAGTTCCATGCTGACGCGCACATGGGCGCTGTCCTGGTGCACGAGGACACTCGCGTGCGGTCGCGCGGCGTCCGCGGGCAGTGCCAAAAGCGCCTCGCGCGCGGCCTGCGCGGCGATCTTCGCGACGACCCGGTCGGCGATCCGGGTGGCGCCCCGCTCGGCCGCCGCGACGGTCGTCACGGGTCGCCGCGTCTCACCGAGCCGGTCGACGTGACCTGGCACGCGTCACCGCCGCCGGTCGTCGCGGGTGCGGAAGAAGTCGCCGAGGTCCAGATCGCCCTCCAGGAACCGCCCGACGACGAAACCGACGGCCCCCAGCGCCGCCACCAGGAGGAAGGCTCCGAAACCGCCGAAGTACCCGGCGAAGCCAAGCGCCATTCCGGCGATCATGCCGATCACGGCCAAGCTCATGATGCGCTCCTCAGCGATTCGGTGGCCGGGTGATCACTGGAGCCGTGTCTCCGGCTCCTCCTCTTCTTCGTCGGGGAGCTTCACGTCACTCACCGCGATGTTGACCTCGACGACCTCGAGGCCCGTCATGCGCTCGACGGCGACGATGACGTTCTCGCGCACGGCACGGGCCACGTCGCCGATCGACACGCCGTAGTCGACGACGATCTCCAGGTCGAGCGCGGTCTGCAACTCACCGACCTCGGCCTTCACCCCCCGCGAGACGGACTTCGTACCGCCGGGCACCCGATCGCGCACGGCCCCGAACGTCCGGCTCAGCCCACTGCCCATCGCATGCACACCGAGCACGTCGCGGGCGGCGAGCCCGGCGATCTTCTCCACGACGCCGTCCGCGATCGTGGTCCGTCCCCGGGTGGCGGGATCACCACCGCCGCGTCTGGTGACACCGGGCTTACGGGTCTGGGGCGATCCCTGCTCGCCGACAGGGGTCCCCGTCGGGCTCGGCTCCGTCATGTCGGTCATCGCCGTACGTCCTTCCGGTCGTTCTCCCTTGCCCACACTAAGCCGGGTTGCGTGGTCCCGCGCCAGGGATGCGACAGGCTGGAGCCATGACGGCGGACCGGTGGACACAGGCAGTACAGCACCAGCTCGGGCTCGGCAGACTCCTGCCCCTGGGCCTCCCGCACGACGGCGCGTGGATCACGGAGCGGGCGGCCGACTCGGTGCTGCGGCGCGCGGCGGATCCCGTGCACGGTGTGCGCCTCGGCGCGCTCCGGATCGCGCTCGCCGACCCCGACCAGACGTACCAACCCGCCGTGCCGCCCCCGCCCAGCGCGCTGCCGCCCGGTCCCCTCCGCATCACCGCGGACTTCACGGCCACGACGGACCCCACCGCCCCGGGTGCGGAGCCGCTCCCCAATACCGCGCTCCGCCTCCGCACGGCCCTGCTCGCGGCGGCGACGGAACATCTCGGCCTGACGGTCACGGAGGTGGACCTACGGGTCACGGACCTGCTGGAGGAAGGAGTTCCCGAGCGCGCCGTACCACCGGATGACGTACGACCGGCCGCCGCGCCGACGGCCCCGGACGAGGCCCGGATCGCGGCAGCCGCCCTGGCCGTCCCGGGCGTGACCCACCTGACGGACGTCCTGGGCCGCGCCGTTCACATCGACGAGGTGCGCGACCGCGAGGGCGACCCCGCCCTGCCGCGCCGCCACGTCCGTGTCGAACTGGCGGTCTCGCCGGACCAGCGCACGGTCGACGTGGCGAGGGGCGTGCGGACGGCGGTCACGCGGGCCCTGACCGACACACCGTCAGTGGCCGTACTGGTGACCGCCGTGCACTGAGGCCGCTTCGGGGCGCGGGGAACGCGCGACCAGCCACGGACGACCGGCGCCCAAGACGTTCCCGGCCCCCCAACCCCACAAGAGCGCAGGCGAGGTTCCCCGCAAGAGCGCGGGGCGAGGTCAGTCGCCCACCCCGGCGAGGTCCCGCAGCCGCCGCGCCTGAGCCGCACGCTCGGCCCCCCGCTGCTCCTCGTACGTCCGCTCCTGCGCACCGCGCAGCAGGGCTTTGGTCTCGATGACGGCGTCGCGCGGCGCGGCAAGCAGCGCACCGGCGAGATCCCGCACCGCGGCGTCGACCTGGTCGACGGGCACGGCGAGATTGGCGAGCCCGATGCGTTCGGCCTCCTCGGCCCCGACAAAGCGGCCCGTCGCGCAGATCTCGAGTGCGCGGGCGTATCCCACCAGGCCGACCAGCGGATGCGTACCCGTGAGGTCGGGCACGAGTCCGAGGCTGGTCTCGCGCATGGCGAACTGCACGTCGTCCGCGACGACCCGCAGGTCACAGGCGAGCGCGAGCTGGAATCCCGCGCCGATGGCATGCCCCTGCACGGCGGCGACGGACACGATGTCGCTGCGCCGCCACCAGGTGAACCCCTCCTGGTACTCGGCGATGGCCGCGTCGAGCTCGGCGTCGGAGCCGCGCGCGAGGTCGATGAACGACGGCTCCCCGTCGAAGCCCTCGGGCGTGAACGCCTGCCGGTCGAGCCCCGCGGAGAAGGACTTGCCCTCCGCGCGCAGGACGACCACCCGGACGGAGCCCGGCAGCGACCTTCCGGCTTGCGCCAACGCCCGCCACAGAGCAGGACTTTGAGCGTTGCGCTTGGCCGGGTTGGTCAGCGTCACCGTGGCGATCGCGTCGTCGACGGTGAGCCGTACGCCGTCCTTGTCGAGTACGGGACCGAGGTCCTGGTCGAGCGAAGCCATGGGGTGCCTCCGATGGGTGCGGTCGGATCAGGTGCGTACCCCATGAGGAACACGAGGAACACACCTAAGTGACTGCACAGTAACCACCCGGTCGATCACCCGACCGACCGGGTGGCCACCACCGAAGCCGATGGGGACGCCCGGCCTCAGGCCGAGGCGGCCTTCTTGCCCCGCGTCGCTCCGCCACGCCCTCGAAGCGTGACGCCCGATTCGCTGAGCATCCGGTGCACGAAGCCATACGAGCGGCCGGTCTCTTCGGCCAGCGCTCGAATGCTCGCACCGGAGTCGTACTTCTTCTTCAGGTCTGCCGCGAGCTTGTCGCGCGCGGCGCCGGTCACCCGGCTGCCCTTCTTCAGAGTCTCGGCCACCCGTGCCTCCTCATGGGAAGTGCGCTCTGGACTCTCATGATCACCCCTCCCGGGCCTCATGGCCACCCATTCGGCAAGGTCCGTAAGACAAGGTTTTGACGACAGGAGCCCATCCCCACGAGTGGAATCTTTGGTTCCGGCTGCCGTTCCTCGTACGGCCGATCGGGTTCTTCCATGAAGTACCTGGTCAGCGACGCAAGACGGCCGAGCCCTTGGGAACAAAGGGCTCGGCCGCGAAATCGATGTACGACACACCTCGGTACGAGGAGATCTCACACAGATGATGGATCACGGATCGGCCGAATGATCCATACGCAGTGGATCAGTCATTCGATCAAGTCCCGCTGACACGCTCGGGGGCCGGGGCGGGAGCTACGCCAGCGCGACCAGATCCGCGTAGTCGGCGCCCCACAGGTCCTCGACGCCGTCCGGCAGCAGGATGATCCGCTCCGGCTGGAGCGCCTCCACGGCGCCCTCGTCGTGGGTGACGAGGACGACGGCGCCCTTGTAGGTGCGCAGCGCGCCGAGGATCTCCTCGCGGCTGGCCGGGTCGAGGTTGTTCGTCGGCTCGTCGAGCAGGAGGACGTTCGCGGAGGAGACCACGAGGGTCGCGAGCGCGAGCCGGGTCTTCTCGCC
Organism: Streptomyces sp. NPDC058246; assembly: GCF_042881985.1. Lineage (NCBI taxonomy): Bacteria > Bacillati > Actinomycetota > Actinomycetes > Kitasatosporales > Streptomycetaceae > Streptomyces > Streptomyces sp. NPDC058246. The sequence continues at coordinate 61,832 of NZ_JBHVWZ010000030.1, forward strand.
GCCGGACAGCACACCGGCCGGCTTGTCGACGTCGTCACCGGAGAACAGGAAGGAGCCGAGCGTCTTGCGGACCTCCACCAGGTCCAGGTCGGGGTTGGCGGAGCGCATGTTCTCCAGGACCGTGCGCTCGGGATCCAGGGTCTCGTGCTCCTGTGCGTAGTAGCCGAGCTTGAGGCCGTGGCCCTCGACCACCCCGCCGGTGTCGGGCGTCTCGACGCCGCCGAGCAGCCTGAGGAGGGTCGTCTTTCCCGCACCGTTCAGTCCGAGGATGACGACGCGCGAGCCCTTGTCGATGGCCAGGTCGACATCGGTGAAGATCTCCAGGGAGCCGTACGACTTCGACAGGCCCTCGGCCATGAGCGGGGTCTTGCCGCAGGGCGCGGGCTCCGGGAAGCGCAGCTTGGCGACCTTGTCGGAGACCCGTACCGCGTCGAGCCCGGCGAGCAGCCGGTCGGCACGCTTGGCCATGTTCTGCGCGGCGACGGTCTTGGTGGCCTTGGCGCGCATCTTGTCGGCCTGCGAATGCAGGGCGGCGGCCTTCTTCTCGGCGTTCTGCCGCTCCCGCTTGCGGCGCTTCTCGTCGGCCTCGCGCTGCTGCTGGTAGAGCTTCCAGCCCATGTTGTAGACGTCGATCTGGGCGCGGTTGGCGTCCAGGTAGAAGACCTTGTTGACGACCGTCTCGACGAGGTCGACGTCGTGGGAGATCACGATGAAGCCGCCGCGGTACGTCTTCAGGTAGTCGCGCAGCCAGACGATCGAGTCGGCGTCGAGGTGGTTCGTGGGCTCGTCGAGGAGCAGCGTGTCCGCGTCGGAGAAGAGGATGCGGGCCAGCTCGATACGGCGGCGCTGACCACCGGAGAGCGTGTGCAGGGGCTGGCCGAGCACGCGGTCGGGCAGGTTGAGCGCGGCGGCGATGGTCGCGGCCTCGGCCTCGGCGGAGTACCCGCCCTTGGTGAGGAACTCCGTCTCCTGGCGTTCGTACTGCCGAAGCGCCTTCTCGCGGGTGGCGCCCGAGCCGTTCGCGATCCGCTGCTCGTTGTCCCGCATCTTGCGGATCAGGACGTCCAGTCCGCGCGCGGAGAGGATGCGGTCGCGGGCGAGCACGTCGAGGTCGCCGGTGCGCGGGTCCTGCGGCAGATAGCCGACCTCGCCGGAGCGGGTGACGGCACCGGCGGCGGGGATGCCCTCACCCGCGAGGACCTTGGTGAGCGTGGTCTTGCCCGCACCATTGCGGCCGACCAGGCCGATGCGGTCGCCCTTGGCGATACGGAAGGTGGCGGACTCGATGAGGATGCGGGCGCCGGCGCGCAGCTCGATACCGGAGGCGGAGATCACGGACAGACTCCAGGGCGGATGGGTGGCGGGATGGACGGCTGAGGACGTTCCCGCCGTCTAATGCGCGAGGAGAATGGCCATGGGCCAAGTCTAACGGGGCCGTGCAACCACTTTTTCTGTGTGCGGGTGTTCGGCACTGTGACGCTCGCCCCGCCGCTCGTTGTCCAGCGGGGTGCGGTCCGGGGTGATCCTGCCGAGTTCGTCCACGGCGATGATCTCGCCGGTCCAGCTGTCGGTGGCGGCGCAGGGCTGCGCGACCAGCAGCGCGGCGCGGTCACGCACCGCGCGCGCGGGCGCGAAGGCGCAGCCGGGGCGGGCGGGCAGCACCCAGCGCAGGTCCCCGTCCGCGATGCGGTACGCGGCGATGCGCTGCGGAGTGACGACGGCGAGCATGCGGGGACCGAGGCCGCGCAGCACGCCCGCTCCCCCGTGGGCCGCGAGCCAGCGCGCGGCCCCGGGCAGCGCCCGGTGCCAGCGCACCGTACTGCCGTCGTCGCGCACGGTGGCGGTGACCAGCCCGTCGTCCCAGAGCGCGATCGCGTCCCCGCGCGCGGGGAGCACGCCCAGCGGACGCCGCCCCTCGCGCGCGTACGTCCACCGGAGCCGCCCGGTCCCTTCGTCGTACGCCTCGACGGTGGCCCCGCTCCTTCGCAGCGCGGGCCGCGGGGCGTGCTCCACGCGCGCGTGCAGGGTGAGGCGGTCCCCGTAGGCGGCGGGGCGGGCCTCGCGGGCCGCCGCGAGGAGGGGAGCTGCCAGGAGGAGGGCCAGAGTGGCGGAGAGGACACGGCGGAGGGCGCGGCGCGCGGGGGCGAGTGCGGGGGAAAGGGGTCGCGGGGTCGGTGCGGCGCCCGGAGCGGTGGGGCGGAGCAGCGGAACGGGCTCCACGGAACCGGGTCGCGGCGTGGCAGCTGCCCCCGGGTGAGCCGGTCGCGGCACCGGGCCGGACTCTGCGCCCGTCACCCGCCTCGACCGGGCGGGCTCCACGTCCGCCACTCGCCGCGACCCGGCAGGCTCTACGTCCGTCCTTCGCCGCGACCCGGCAGGCTCCGCGTCCGCCACTCGCCGCGACCGGGCCGGTTCTACGTCCGTCACCCGCCTCGGCCCGGCAGGCTCCACGTCCGCCACTCGCCTCGACCCGGCAGGCTCCGTATCCGTCGCCCGCCGCGACCGAGCAGGCTCTGCGCCCGTCGCCCGCCGCGACCGGGCAGGCTCCGCATCCGTCGCCCGCCTCGACCGGGCAGCTTCTGCGTCCGTCGATCGCCTCGGCGGGACGGCACCCGGGGTGGGGTCGGTCGTGAGGTCCTGATCGTGTCGGGTCGGGGAGTCCGGGTCGGTCACCTCGATCGGCAGAACGACCACCTTGCCCTCTCGCCACCACAGCCCACGGATCCGGCGCAGAGCGTAGGCGGGGGCGGCCCGGGAGGGCCGTCGGACACGGCGGAGCGGGGGGAGGGCGTCCCCCGTTCGGACCTCCGTCCGGGGCCCGGCGCCCGAGGGCGTACGAGGATGGCGCCACAGAGCGACGTACGGCAGAGGGTGGTGTGCCCATGCAGTTCGACGACGACGCCGATCTGGACACCTCCGAGGTCCAGGATGTGCGCGGCAGTCGAATCCCCGGCGGCAGGGCGACCGTCGGTGGCGGCATCGCCGGCCTCATCGCCCTGCTCATCGGACTGTTCTTCGGCATCGGCCCCGACCAGCTCGGGCTCTCCTCCGGCGGCCGGCCCGCGGCGACCTCCTCCTCCCTCGCGCAGGTCCAGCAGACCTGCCGGAAGGGAAGCGACGCGAACGCCCAGGAGGACTGCCGCACGGTGGCGGTGGTCAACAGCGTGCAGGCCTTCTGGGCGCAGGAGTTCACGCGCCGCGGCGGCAGGTACACCCGCTCCCCGACGGTCTTCTTCAGCAACCGGGTCGGCACGGCCTGCGGCACCGCCACGTTCGCCGTCGGGCCGTTCTACTGCCCCGGCGACCGCAAGGTCTATCTGGACCTGGGCTTCTTCGACGAGCTGCGCACCAAGTTCGGCTCCAGCGGCGGGCCGTTCGCCCAGGCGTACGTCGTGGCGCACGAGTACGGGCACCACGTGCAGGACCTGATGGGCACGCTGGGCAGGTCGCAGAACGGTCTGACCGGCGCGAACAGCAACTCGGTGAAGGTGGAACTGCAGGCCGACTGCTACGCCGGGGTGTGGGCGCACCACGCGACCACGACGAAGGACCCGTCGACGGGACGGCCCCTGATCACCAGACTCACGGACGCCGACATCCGCGACGGCCTGGACGCGGCGGCGGCCGTCGGCGACGACCGGATCCAGGAGAGGTCCCAGGGCCGGGTGACACCCGAAACCTGGACGCACGGCTCCTCCCAGCAGCGGCAGCAGTGGTTCTACCAGGGTTACAGCAGCGGCGACATGGCGCGGTGCAACACGTTCCGCTGAGGCGGGACGGCCGGCGATTCCCGTTCCGCGGGGCGTTGTCAGTGGCCGGTGCAAGACTGGCAACAGGTCGAAATCCGGCAGCGGGACCAGAGGGAGTGATCGGCATGGCAGGCATGAGCGGCGGGCGCCCGAGCATCTACCCGTCACTGCTGTACGCGGACGCGAAGGGGGCGATCAGGCAGCTCACGGAGGCGTTCGGCTTCACCGAACTGTCGGTGTACGAGGGTGAGGACGGCTCAGTGATGCACGCCGAGTTGGTGCAGGGCAACGGCGCGGTGATGCTCGGTTCCAAGGGCCGCGGCGGCCGCTTCGACGAGGCCATGAAGGGCGCGGGTCCCTGGGGGGTGTACATCGTCGTGGACGACGTGGACGGGCACCACCAGCGGGCCGTGGACCACGGCGCCGAGATCCTGATGCCCCCGACGGACCAGGACTACGGCTCACGGGACTACATGGCCCGGGACATCGAGGGCAATATCTGGAGCTTCGGCACCTACGCCCCCGAGATAGGGGCGTAGGAGCAGGCCCGCTCCGCCTTCAGCTCCCCCCGGTGTGCACCTGGAAGGCGGCCCGGCGTACGGCCTTGGCCAGCGCCGGGTCCGGATGCGCGGCGGCGAGCGCGACCAGGACCTGCACGGTGCGGGGATGCCCGACCGCGCGCACCTCGTCGAGGAGCGCGGGCACGGTGGGCTGCACCGCGGACTCCAAGTGCCGTACAAGGAGCGGGGCTTCGCCGTGGTCGGCGACGGCGGCCGCGGTGTCGACCCACAGCCAGGTGGCCTCCTCGCGGGTGAGCACCTCGTGGGCGTCCTCCGGGTCGTGGCCGTCGTGCTCGGCGAGCCACAGCAGGGCGTAGGGGCGCAGCGAGGTCTGCTCGGCCACGGCGCGTACGTCGGGCTCGGCGGGAGCGCCGACCACGCGCAGCGCCTCGAAGGCGAGGCCGCGGGTGAGGGCGTCCTCGCCGCGGGCGGCGTCGAGGAGTTCGGTGACGGCGCTGCCGACGGGGCGGGCGGCGAGCCAGGCCCGGTATTCGGCGCGGGCCGCGTTCGGGCGCAGTTGGGCGCAGCCGCGGAGCATGTCCTCGGCGGACTGCTCGATGTTCCCAGCGGGGCTCTGTGCGGCGACGCAGATCTGCTCCAGCTTGACCCAGACCGCCCAGCTGCCGAGCGGGGTGAGGGTGGCCTGGCCGTCGGCGCAGGTGAGCGCGCCCACGGAGGCGAGGGCGTGCAGGGCCCAGTCGAGGAGGGGGGCGAGCGGGGCGTCCGCGACCTCGGGGGGCTGCGGGGCCGGCCCCGGCTGGGGGCCGTAGGGGATTTCGCAGCGCTCGGTGCGCAGTTCCGTGACGCGCTGTTCGAGGAGGTCGAGGAGTTGCTCCACGGGGACGGGTCCGGCGGAGAGCTGGAGGAAGGAAAGCACTTGAGGCATCGCGGAGACGACCTCGGCGACGGCGGCGGGTTCGCGGTCCGCGGGCTCCGGATACGCGAGCGACCAGGCGTCGAAGAGAGCGACCCAGCCGCGCAGTACGGCGCTGTCGTCGCGGTTCCAGGCGCGCAGCCGCCAGCCCGGGCGGGCGCTGTCGCCGTGCACCTCGATGAGGCCCGCCAGGCGCGCGGTGTCCCAGTTGGCGCGGACCTGAGCCGGGGTCAGCCCGAGGTCGGCGGCGGCCCCTTCGGCGGTGGCGTCGGAGAGGGTGCCCTTGCCGTCCGGGCTCCCGCCGTCGCGCCCCGGGCGCAGGGCGGCGTCGGCCCAGCGGGCGACACGGGCCGCGTCGGACAGGCCGATGCGTGCCATGCGGGCCAGTTCCGCGGGCGGCGGTGTGCCCTCGGGCGGCCTCGGTGCGGGGCGGCGCGTGCGGCGCTGGGTGACCGCTCGGGGGGCGGCCGCGAGGGGCCGCGGGCTGACGAGTCGGAGCCTGGAGTCGCGCGGGTTACGGGACGTCACGGGTGCAGTCTTCCGGTTGACAGTCCGAAAACCCAAACGGAATGCCACGGCGGGCGACGGGGGCGGTGGGCGCACGGGGTTCCCGAGGCACTCGACACGCGGGAACGAGCCTCCTCGAGAGTTGTCCGAGGCCGAACCGGAAGGAGGTCCTCGGGTTCGTCGGGGCGCCTTCGGCGGGGCGGTCTCGGGTTCGTCGGGGCGCCTTGGGCGGGGCGGTGGTCCGGCCCTGTGGCGGGGGTCGGCCGGGTGGCTACATCAGGGGGGTGAGGAAGCGGCGCAGGGCCTCTTCGTAGCCTGCCGGGTCGGCGTTCCACATGGCGCCGTGCGGGGCGTCCTGGACGGTGTGCAGGGTGACCAGGTCGGGGCGGCGCTCGGCGAGGCGGCGGGAGGGGCCCCAGGGGGCGATGGTGTCGCCCGGGCCGTGCACCACCAAGGTGGGCACCGTGAGGTGGTCGGGGCGCGCGGCGTTCTCGGTGCGGTCGCCGTGCAGGCCCGTGCGGCCCTGGGCGGCGCGCACCGCGAGGGGCAGCAGGGCGCTGGGGGTGCGGCGGGCCGAGGCGAGGGCGCGCAGTGTGGTCTCCCAGTTGAGCACCGGCGAGTCCAGGACGAGGCCGGAGATCCGCTCGCGCAGCGCGGAGTGCGCGGCGGCGCGCAGCGCCATGGTGGCGCCGGTGGACCAGCCGTACAGGACGACGTGCTCGGCGCCGTAGCGCACGGCGTACCGGATGGCCGCGTCGAGGTCGCGCCACTCGGTCTCGCCGAGGTGGTTCAGACCGTCCTGGGAGCGGGGGGCGCCGAGGTCGCCGCGGTAGGCGAGGTCGAGCACCGGGAAGTGGTGGCGGTTGAGGAACTCCATCACGTTCATGGGATGTTCGCGGGTGCCGCCCAGGCCGTGCACGGTGATCACCCAGGTGTCGCGGACGGCGGGCACGAACCAGGCGGGCAGGGCGCCGAGTTCGCCGGGGACGTCGACGTCGGCGTGTTCGAGACCGAGGGCGGCGCCCGGGTCGCCGATGTGGAGGTTCGGGGTGAGCCACACCTTGTCGCCGGGTTCCAGGGACCCGTGGGTGACCCGCTCCAGGCGGCGTACGACCGTGTCGACGGGGTGCGGGGTGGCGTTCATGACCGGGCCGACGACCGCGTGGGAGCCGTCCCCGGCGAGGCCGTACGTGCCCGGGCGCTGGGAGGCCAGGTCCCGGGTGAGCGTGATCCCGCCCGCCGTCGTGGCGTGCACGGTGAGCCGGGGCTCGGTGGGCAGGGGCCTGCCGGGCGGCGTCTTCAGCGCGGCGTCGCTGGCGAAGCGGCCCGCCGCCACGGAGGCCGCGCCCGCGGCTATGGCTGCGGTGAGGGCTGCGGCCGTGGCTTTGAGGGTGCGCACGGATCCAGTCTCCCGGGGGAGTCCGTTATAGGCCAGCGGGAGCGGGGGGCGGGATGACGGCTTCCGCCCCGGGACGGGGCCTGTGGGTCCCCGTGGTGCGGGTGGGGTGGGAGCGCCGGGTCCGTACGGCTCGGTTGAGCCCTGTGGGTGGCGGGTGGGTGGGTTTTCCGCCCCCTCCGCCGCTGCCCGTCCCGTACCTGGAGCGCTCCGCCCCCCAGACCCCCGTATCGGACCGGACTGCCTCGTCCTCGAACGGCGGACGGCGGACGGCGGACGGCGGACGGGCTGGAGGGTGGCGCCGGCTACCTCTGGCCGTACCCCCGTAGGCGCTCCCCCGCCTCCGTCACCTGTTCGCCCGACAGGAGGGACGGGGTCAGGCCCGGGACGGAGGCGGAGAGGAGCCAGACTCGGGACATCCATTCCAGTTGGGCGGTGCGGTCGTAGGCCTGGTGCAACGAGGAGCCATAGGCGATGGTGCCGTGGTTCTGGAGGAGGCAGGCGGTGCGGTGGGTGAGGGCTCGGAGCATGTTCTCGGCCAACTCCGCAGTGCCGTACGTCGCATAGGGGGCGACACGGACCGGTCCGCCGAGGGCGCCCGCCATGTAGTGGATCAGCGGGAGCTCGGGGACGAGGGTCGAGACGGCCGTCGCGTGCGCGGCGTGGGTGTGCACGACGGCGCGCGCGTCGGTGGCGCGGTAGATCGCGAGGTGCATCGGCAGTTCGCTCGTCGGAAGGAGCGAGCCGCGCACCTGCCGGCCGTCGAGATCGACCCCGACGACGTCCTCGGGCCGCAGCCGGTCGTACGGCACTCCCGTCGGTGTGACCAGGACGGTGTCTCCGAGGCGTACCGAGACATTGCCCGATGTACCGACGACCAGCCCGTCGGCCACCGTCCGGCAGGCCGTCGCGACGAGCTCGTCCCACGCCCGTTCCACTTCGTCCCGCGCGTCCCGCCCGTCCAACTCTCCCCGCTCCGGCGCCACCTGTGCTTCCTCCCGCACGTCCCGTGCGTCCCGCCGCTGCTCAGCCATGCCGCGATCCTGCCAGGGAGAGTCGTCAACGCGCCGCAGGCGAGGGCACTTTAGGGCGGAAGCCATGCGTCCGTAAGGTCGCGTATGGGCATATATCCCCCTCTGTTGGCGATTGGCTGGGGATCGACGGGCATGGCCTGGTCCTCCAGTAACCTCTGGGGGATTTGTCGTGCACGTCGCCATTCCGGGGGGAAATATGGCCCGTGATCACAAACCGTTCCGTCGGCGCGCCCGCGCCCGCACCCACGTCGTCGCGGCGGCTGCCGTCGTGGCGGCACTCACCGCCGGGGGGACGGCCCTCACCGCGCTTCCGGCCGACGCCGCGAGCAGGCCCAAGGGGCACGACGTGTCCTCGCACCAGAAGAACGTCGACTGGCCGAGCGCGAAAGCGAAGGGCGCCCAGTTCGTCTACGTCAAGGCGACCGAGTCCCACACCTACCGCAATCCGTACTTCAGCCGGCAGTACAACGGCGCGCGCGACGCGGGCATCCTCCGCGGCGCCTACCACTTCGCGGTGCCGGACAAGTCGTCCGGCACCACCCAGGCCGCGTACTTCGTGCGCAACGGAGGCGCATGGCGCTCGGACGGCTGGACGCTGCCGCCCGCGCTGGACATCGAGTACAACCCGTACAGCAGCCACAAGTGCTACGGCCTGAGCAAGGCCAGGATGGTGAGCTGGATCAAGGCGTTCAGTGACGAGGTCAAGCGGGAGACCGGCCGCCGTCCGGTGATCTACACGACCACGCACTGGTGGAACACCTGCACCGGCGGCAGCCGCGCCTTCGCCGCGAACCACGCCCTGTGGCTCGCCCGCTACGACTCGGCGGACGCGGGCACGCTGCCCGCCGGCTGGTCGTTCTGGACCTTCTGGCAGTACGACAACAGCGGCAGCCTGCCGGGTGACCAGAATCTCTTCAACGGATCCAGCACTCAGCTCAAGCGGCTCGCCGGCGGCTAGAAAAAGGGAGCGGAGCCCAGGATTCCGCCTTCGTTCGAGCCCATCGGGCCGCCCCTCCGCCACAAACGGAGGGGCGGTCCACCCATTGAGACACCCCACCGCCCGCCCCAGTTCATCTTCCGTTCACTCAGGTTGCCTACGGTCCACTTGCCACTGACGTCAAACAGAAGCCTGGGTAAATGGAACACATCACGCTCCTCCTCGGAATCGTGATCGTCACCGCTCTCGTGTTCGATTTCACGAACGGTTTCCACGACACTGCCAACGCGATGGCGACGACCATCTCGACCGGCGCTCTGAAGCCCAAGACGGCGGTGGCCATGTCCGCCGTGCTGAATCTCGTCGGTGCGTTCCTCTCCGTGGAGGTCGCCAAGACGATCTCCGGCGGGATCATCAACGAAGAGGGCATTCGCACCGAAGTGATCTTCGCGGCGCTCGTCGGCGCCATCCTCTGGAATCTGCTGACCTGGCTTCTGGGTCTGCCCTCCAGCTCCTCCCACGCACTCTTCGGCGGCCTGATCGGCGCCGCGGTCATGTCGGCCGGCTGGTCGTCGGTGAACGGCTCGACCGTCGTCACCAAGGTGCTGATCCCCGCGGTCGCCGCCCCCCTCGTCGCCGGACTCGCCGCCATGCTGGCCACCCGGCTGACGTACAAGATCGGCAACCGCGCCGAGGAGAAGGCGACCGCCAAGGGCTTCCGCGCGGGCCAGATCGCCTCCGCCGGTCTCGTCTCGCTCGCCCACGGCACCAACGACGCGCAGAAGACCATGGGCATCATCACCCTCGCCCTGGTCACCGGCGGTGTGATCGCCCCGGGCTCGAACCCTCCCACCTGGGTCATCGTCTCGGCCGGTACGGCCATCGCGCTCGGCACCTACCTGGGCGGCTGGCGCATCATCCGCACCATGGGCAAGGGCCTCACCGACCTCGCGCCGCAGCAGGGCTTCGCCGCCCAGACCAGCGCCGCGACGGCCATCCTGGCCTCCTCGCACATCGGCTTCTCGCTCTCCACCACCCAGGTCTGCTCGGGCGCCGTGATGGGCTCGGGCCTCGGCCGCAAGGGCAGTGTCGTCCGCTGGTCGACCGCGACCCGGATGTTCGTCGCGTGGGGTCTGACCCTGCCGGCCGCCGGTCTGGCCGGCGCCTCCGCCGAGTTCCTCACCAAGCAGGGCACCTGGGGCATCGTCCTCACCGGCGTACTGCTGGTGGCCGGCGCCGGCGTCATCTGGACGCTCTCCCGCCGCCAGCCGGTCACCGTCGACAATGTCAACGACGTCCCCGCGGAGCCCGCGGGCGTCGTCACCGCGGCGATCGCCGCGGTCACCCCGCCGCCGGCCGGCTCGATCGCCACGGCGGACACCGACCTGAAGACCACCATCCCGGCCCCGGACGCGGAGCCCACCCGCCCGGCCACGGTGTAAGGAACGAACAGCATGCACATCGACTGGGCAGCCCTCGGCTCCGTCTTCGGAGTCAGCCTCGTGACCACCGTGGCCCTCGTCGGCCTCTTCACCCTCGGCATCGTCGGACTCTCCAAGCGCGAGTCGGCCTCGGCCCAGGGCGGTTCCGCCGCCCTCGCGGTCACCGGCGCCTACGTCTGCTTCGCGACCTGCGCGGCGGCGGTGGCGTACGGGATCTATCTGATCGTCGGCAAGTAACGTAAAAAGGGCATCACTTCGAGTGGGGTGCGGGACGGATCACCGTCTCGCACCCCACCCGTGTGTGGGCCTTCGCACACTCTCCCTCCGCAGGTCAACAGCAAGTTGACGGGTGTTCTCGGCCCGTGGTGGACTGCCGGAGCCAAGTACGGCGACATGAGAGGAAGCCGGTGTGAATCCGGCGCGGTCCCGCCACTGTCACCGGGGAAGGAAGTCCCCGGGAGCCAGGAACTCTCACCGCCGGTCTCGTCGAACCAGGGCGTGGACACCCTGAGTGAGGACATATCGCCATGCGCGGCTGCCCAAGTGCTCTGCCAACTAAGCGAATGACGCGGACGACGGCTGTGCCCGACCCGACGGTCGGCTGAACCGATGCGTGCCGATCGCGTCTTCGCGTACGGCGCCGCCGCCGGCCTTCTCGGTGACCTGCTGCTCGGCGATCCTCGCCGGGGGCATCCGGTCGCCGCGTTCGGGCGGGCCGCGGGAGCTGTGGAGCGGGTGCTGTGGCGGGACCACCGCGGGTGGGGCGCACTGCACACCGCCGTGTGCGTGGGGGGTGCCGCCGGGCTCGCGGCCGTCGCGGCTCGTTCCGTACGTACCTCTCGTACCGCTTCCGTCGCCCTGACCGCCGCCGCCACCTGGGCCGTAGTCGGAGGGACCTCCCTCGGCCGGGAGGCCCGGGCGATCGGCGGTGCGCTCGCGGCCGGGGACGTCGAGGTGGCCCGGGAACGGCTGCCGCATCTGTGCGGGCGGGATCCGCAGGCGCTCGACGAGGACGGGATCGCCCGTGCCGTGGTCGAGTCCGTCGCGGAGAACACCTCCGATGCCGTCGTGGGGGCACTGGTGTGGGGCGCCGTCGGCGGCGTGCCCGGTCTCGTCGCCTTCCGTGCCGTGAACACGCTCGACGCGATGGTCGGGCACAGGTCCGCCAAGTACCGGCGCTACGGCTGGGCTTCCGCGCGGCTCGACGATGTCGCGGGCTGGCCGGGCGCGCGGCTGACCGCCGCGCTCGCCACCGTCGCCGGAGGCGACCCGCGCGGCGCCGTGCGCGCCTGGCGCGCGGACGCCCGCAAGCACCCGAGCCCCAACGCCGGCCCCGTCGAGGCCTCGTTCGCGGGTGCGCTCGGTGTGCGGCTCGGCGGGACGCTCTCCTACAGCGGCCGGGTCGAGCACCGGCCCGTGCTGAACGGCGCGGGCCGCGCCGTCGAGGTCGACGACATCGAACGGGCCGTACGGCTGTCGCGGCGCGTGAGCCTGCTCGCGCTCGGTGTCAGCGTGGCCGCCCGAACCCTGACACGACGGGGAGGCACGTCATGAGCGGCGGACTGCTGATCGCCGGAACCACCTCCGACGCCGGCAAGAGCGTCGTGACCGCCGGGATCTGCCGGTGGCTGGTGCGGCAGGGCGTCAAGGTCGCGCCCTTCAAGGCGCAGAACATGTCCCTCAACTCCTTCGTGACGCGTGAGGGTGCCGAGATCGGGCGGGCGCAGGCCATGCAGGCGCAGGCCGCGCGCGTGGAGCCGACCGCGCTGATGAACCCCGTGCTCCTCAAGCCGGGCAGTGACCGCAGCAGCCAGGTCGTGCTGATGGGCAAGCCGGTGGGCGAGATGAGCGCGCGCGGCTATCACGGGGGACGGCAGGAGCGGCTCCTCGGGACCGTGCTGGACTGCCTCGCCGAGTTGCGGGGCACGTATGACGCGGTGATCTGTGAGGGGGCGGGCAGTCCCGCCGAGATCAATCTGCGGCGGACGGACATCGTGAACATGGGGATCGCGCGGAACGCGCGGCTGCCCGTGCTCGTCGTCGGCGACATCGACCGCGGGGGCGTCTTCGCCTCCTTCTTCGGCACGGTCGCGCTGCTGTCCCGTGAGGACCAGGAGCTGGTCGCCGGGTTCCTGGTGAACAAGTTCCGTGGGGACGTGTCCCTGCTGGAGCCTGGGCTCGACATGCTCCACGGCCTCACCGGACGCCCGTCGTACGGCGTGCTGCCCTTCCGGCACGGCCTCGGCATCGACGAGGAGGACGGGCTCCGGGTGTCCCTGCGCGGGACGGTCCGGGAGTCGGCGGTCACCTCGCCGGTCGGCGAGGACGTCCTGCGGGTCGCCGTCTGCGCGATCCCCCTCATGTCCAACTTCACGGACGTGGACGCGCTGGCCGCCGAGCCGGGTGTCGTCGTGCGGTTCGTGGACCGGGCCGAGGAGCTGGCCGACGCCGATCTGGTCGTGATCCCCGGCACCCGCGGGACCGTGCGCGCCCTGGAGTGGCTGCGCAAGCGCGGGCTCGCGGCCGCGATCGCGCGCAGAGCCGCCGAGGGCCGTCCCGTCCTCGGCATCTGCGGTGGCTTCCAGGTCCTCGGCGAGCGCATCGAGGACGAGGTCGAGTCGCGGGCGGGGCGGGTCGAGGGCCTCGGACTCCTCCCCGTCCGCGTGCGGTTCGCGCGCGAGAAGACCCTCACCCGGCCCGTCGGCCGGGCCCTCGGCGAGCGCGTCGAGGGGTACGAGATCCATCACGGCGTCGCCGACGTCGCGGGCGGAGACGCGTTCCTCTCCGATGACGACGGACGGAGCCTGGACGGCTGCCGGGTCGGTGCCGTCTGGGGCACGCACTGGCACGGTTCGCTGGAGTCGGACGGATTCCGGCGCGCCTTCCTGCGTGAGGTGGCGGCCGCCGCGGGCCGACGCTTCGTGCCGGCCGCCGACACGTCGTTCGCGGCGCTGCGCGAGGAGCAGCTGGACCGGCTCGGCGATCTGATCGAGGAACACGCGGACACGGACGCGCTGTGGCGGCTCATCGAGTCGGGCGCGCCGCAAGGACTGCCTTTCATTCCACCGGGAGCGCCCGCATGAGCACAGTGTTGTTGTTGTCGACCGCCGACACGGATCTGCTGGCGGCCCGTGCCTCCGGCGCGTCGTACCGGATCGGCAATCCGACCCGGGTGGATGTCGCGGAGGAGCTGCCCGGGCTCGTCGAGGGCGCGGACATCGCCGTCGTACGGCTGCTGGGGGGCAAGCGGGCCTGGGAGGACGGCCTGAGCAGGCTGAAGGCCTCGGGAATCCCGACCGTGCTGCTCGGCGGGGAGTCCGTCCCGGACGCGGAGTTGATGGCCGAGTCGTCGGTGCCCGCCGGTGTGGTGGCCGAGGCACTGCGCTACCTCGTGGAGGGCGGCCCCGCGAACCTCACCGAACTGGCCCGGTTCCTCTCCGACACCGTACTGCTCACCGGCGAGGGCTTCGAAGAGCCGCAGAAGACGGCCGAGTTCGGCGTCCACGGCGAGCGCGCGTTCGTCGAGGGCCGGCCGACCGTCGGCGTGCTCTTCTACCGGGCGCACCATCTGTCGGGCAACACCGCCTTCGTGGACACGCTGTGCGACGCGATCGAGTCGCGCGGCGCCAACGCCCTTGCCGTGTACTGCGGTTCGCTGCGCGGCGCGGACGCCGGCCTGTACGAGATCCTCGGGAAGGCCGACGCGCTGGTCGCCACCGTGCTCGCGGCGGGCGGCACCCACGCCTCGCAGGCGTCCGCGGGTGGCGACGAGGAGGCCTGGGACATCGGCGCCCTCGCCGACCTCGACATCCCCGTGCTGCAAGGACTGTGCCTGACGTCGTCGAAGAGTGCCTGGGAGGCGTCGGACGCCGCGCTCTCCCCGATGGACGCGGCGATGCAGGTAGCGATCCCGGAGTTCGACGGGCGGCTCATCACCGTGCCGTTCTCTTTCAAGGAGCAGGGTCCGGACGACGTGCCGGTGTATGTCGCCGACCCCGAGCGGGCCGCGCGCGTCGCCGGAATCGCCCTGCGCCACGCCCGGTTGAAGCACAAGCCGAACGCCGAGAAGAAGCTCGCGCTGGTCTTCACCGCCTACCCGACCAAGCACTCGCGGGTCGGCAACGCGGTCGGGCTCGACACGCCCGCTTCGGCGGTACGCGTGCTGGACGCGCTGCGGGGCGCCGGTTACGCGCTCACCGAATACCCCGACAACGGCGACGAGTTGATCCACCGGCTCATCGAGGCCGGCGGTCACGACGTCGAGTGGCTGACGGAGGATCAGCTCGCCACGGCGCCCGCACGCGTGCCGCTCGCCGACTACCGGGCATGGTTCGACCAGCTCGACCCCGAGCTGCGGAACGGAATGCTGGAGGCGTGGGGCGAACCGCCGGGCTCCCTCTACGTCGACGGCGACGACATCGTGCTGGCCTGCCTCCAGTTCGGCAACGTCGTCGTGATGATCCAGCCGCCGCGCGGCTTCGGCGAGAACCCGATCGCGATCTACCACGACCCCGACATGCCACCGTCGCACCACTACATGGCGGCCTACCGCTGGCTGGACAATTCGTTCGGCGCGGACGCCGTCGTGCACATGGGCAAGCACGGCACGATGGAATGGCTGCCGGGCAAGGGACTTGGGCTCAGTGGCGGCTGCGCGCCCGACGCCGTACTCGGCGAACTCCCGCTCGTCTACCCGTTCATCGTCAACGACCCCGGCGAGGGCACCCAGGCCAAGCGCCGCGGGCACGCCACAGTCGTCGACCACCTCGTACCGCCGATGGCGCGCGCGGACACGTACGGCGATCTGGCGAAGCTGGAGCAGCTCCTCGACGAGTACGCGCTCGTCTCCGACCTGGACCCGACCAAGGCCCCGGCGGTCCGCGCGCAGATCTGGACCCTCGTCAAGGCGGCGGAACTCCATCACGACCTGCATGTCGACGAGCAGCCGGGCGACGAGGCGTTCGACGAGTTCGTGATGCACATCGACGGCTATCTGTGCGAGATCAAGGACGTGCAGATCCGGGACGGCCTGCACATTCTCGGCGGCGGCCCGGAGGCCGAGCCGCGGGTGAACCTCGTGCTGGCCGTGCTGCGCGCCTCCCAGGTGTGGGGCGGCGCGGCCAACGCGCTGCCCGGTCTGCGGGCCTGCCTCGCCGAGCACTTCGGTCTGGTCGAGAAGGAGCTGCTCGCCGAGCCGGGCGCGCCGGTGAAGGTGCCGGACGGGCTGACCTCGCTCGTCGAGGGACCCGCGCGGACCGGCGCCGACGCGATCGACCTCCTTGAGCAGCTGTGCCGCCGGTTCGCCGAGGGCATGGAGGAGCGCGGCTGGGACGCGGCCGCCGTCCCCGCTCTCGTCCACGAGGTCGTGGGCGTCGAACTGCCGGACGCCGTGGCGGTGTTGGAGTTCGCGTGCCGCGAGGTGGTGCCACGGCTCGCCCGGACGACGGACGAGATCGACCACATCCTCCACGCGCTGGACGGCGGTTACGTCCCCGCCGGCCCCTCGGGTTCGCCCACCCGCGGACTCGTCAACGTCCTGCCGACCGGCCGCAACTTCTACTCCGTCGACCCCAAGGCGATTCCGTCCAGGCTGAGTTGGGAGGTCGGGCAGTCGCTCGCCGACTCGCTGGTGGCCCGCTATCTCCAGGACACCGGCGCGTACCCGACGTCCGTCGGCCTCACCGTCTGGGGCACCTCCGCGATGCGCACCCAGGGCGACGACATCGCGGAGATCCTCGCGCTGCTCGGCTGCCGGCCGGTGTGGGACGACGCGTCGCGCCGGGTGACCGGCTTCGAGATCGTGGGCCTGGCGGAGCTGGGCCGTCCGCGCATCGACGTCACGGTCCGTATCTCCGGCTTCTTCCGGGACGCGTTCCCGCACGTGGTCGGACTGATCGACGACGCGGTGCGGGCGGTGGCCGAGCTGGACGAGCCCGCCGACCGGAACTACGTCCGCAAGCACGCCGACGAGGACACCGCCGAGCACGGCGACCGGCGGCGGGCGACCGCCCGTGTCTTCGGTTCCAAGCCGGGCGCGTACGGCGCCGGGCTGCTGCCGCTGATCGACGCGCGCAACTGGCGCTCGGACGCCGACCTCGCCGAGGTGTACGCGGTGTGGGGCGGCTACGCGTACGGACGAGGGCTGGACGGGCGGGCCGCGCGCGGTGACATGGAGACGGCGTTCAAGCGCATCGCCGTCGCCGCGAAGAACGTCGACACCCGCGAGCACGACCTCGTCGACGCGGACGACTACTTCCAGTACCACGGCGGCATGGTCGCCATGGTGCGCCATCTGACGGGGGCCTCCCCCGAGGCGTACGTCGGCGACTCCGCCGTACCGGATCAGGTGAAGACCCGCACCCTCGGCGAGGAGACCCACCGGGTCTTCCGCGCCCGGGTCGTCAACCCACGCTGGATGGCGGCGATGCGGCGGCACGGCTACAAGGGCGCCTTCGAGATGGCGGCGACCGTCGACTACCTCTTCGGGTACGACGCGACAGCCGGGGTCGTGGACGACTGGATGTACGAGAGGCTCAGCGCGGAGTACGTCTTCGACGCGGAGAACCGGGACTTCATGAAGAAGTCCAACCCCTGGGCCCTGCGGGGTATCACGGAACGCCTCCTCGAGGCCGCCGACCGGGGGCTGTGGGCCGAGCCGGACGCGGAGACGCTGGAGCGGCTGCGCGCCACCTATCTGGAGCTCGAAGGCGATTTGGAGGGCGACGACCAGTGACTACTCCGTTTCCGTTCACGGCCGTTGTCGGCCAGGACGACCTGCGGCTCGCGCTGCTGCTGAACGCCGTGTCGCCGGCGGTGGGCGGTGTGCTGGTGCGCGGCGAGAAGGGCACCGCCAAGTCCACGGCCGTGCGCGCGCTCTCGGCGCTGATGCCGGGGGTGGACGTCGTCTCCGGGTGCCGGTTCTCGTGCGACCCGGCGGGGCCCGACCCGGCCTGTCCCGACGGCCCGCACGAGCCGGGAGCGTTCGAGAGCCGTCCGGCCCGGATGGTCGAGCTGCCGGTCGGCGCCTCCGAGGACCGGCTGGTCGGCGCGCTCGACATCGAGCGGGCCCTCGCCGAGGGCGTGAAGGCCTTCGAGCCGGGCCTGCTGGCCGACGCGCACCGCGGAATCCTGTACGTCGACGAGGTCAATCTGCTCCACGACCACCTGGTCGACCTGCTGCTGGACGCGGCCGCCATGGGTGCCTCGTACGTGGAACGCGAGGGCGTCTCGGTACGGCACGCCGCCCGTTTCCTGCTCGTCGGGACGATGAACCCCGAAGAGGGCGAGCTGCGGCCGCAGTTGCTCGACCGGTTCGGGCTGACGGTCGAGGTCGCCGCCTCGCGGGAGCCCGACCAGCGGGTGGAGGTCGTACGACGACGGCTCGCCTACGACGACGATCCGGACGGTTTCGCCCAGCGGTGGGCGGGCGAGGAGTCCGCCGTACGGGCGCGGATCGTCGCGGCGCGGGAGCTGTTGCCGTCCGTGCGGCTCGGGGACGGGGCGCTGCGGCAGATCGCGGCGACCTGCGCGGCCTTCGAGGTGGACGGCATGCGGGCGGACATCGTGATGGCGCGGACCGCGACGGCGCTGGCCGCCTGGGCCGGGCGGACCGAGGTGCTCGCCGAGGACGTACGACAGGCGGCGCTGCTCGCGCTGCCGCACCGGCGGCGGCGCAACCCGTTCGACGCGCCGGGCCTCGACGAGGACAAGCTCGACGAGACGCTGGAGGAGTTCGGCGGACAGGACGGGGACGGGGACGACGATCCTGACCCTGACCCGGACGGGCCCGGTGGCGGTGGGCAGCCGCCGCAGGACGGGCCGGACGACGACTCCCCCGCCGGTGACGTCCCGGCGCAGGGTGAGCCCTCGCAGGACGGGCAGGCGCCGGCGGCCCAGGGCGGCGGCGAGCAGTCCCCCGTACGGGCCGCCGAACCCTTTCGTACGAAGGTGCTGAGCGTGCCGGGGCTCGGGGAGGGTGCCGCCGGGCGGCGCTCGCGCGCGCGAACCGAGCACGGGCGGACCACCGGATCGCGGCGGCCCCGAGGGGCGCTCACCAAGCTGCACCTGGCGGCGACCGTGCGGGCGGCGGCGCCGCACCAGCGGGCGCGCGGACGGTCGGGGCGCGGTCTCGTCGTACGACGGGACGATCTCCGTCAGGCCACACGCGAGGGTCGTGAGGGCAACCTCGTGCTGTTCGTCGTGGACGCCTCCGGGTCGATGGCGGCGCGGCAGCGGATGAGCGCCGTGAAGGGCGCGGTGCTGTCACTGCTGCTCGACGCGTATCAGCGGCGCGACAAGGTGGGGCTCGTGACCTTCCGCGGGTCGGCGGCCGAGGTGGCGCTGCCGCCCACGTCGTCCGTGGACGCGGCGGCGGCCCGGCTGGAGTCGCTGCCCACGGGCGGCCGGACACCGCTGGCCGCCGGGCTGCTGCGCGCGCACGACGTGCTGCGGGTCGAGCGGCTGCGGGATGCCGCGCGGCGGCCGCTGGTCGTCGTCGTGACCGACGGGCGCGCCACGGGCGGGCCCGAGCCGGTCGCGCTCGCCGGGCGCGCGGCGCGGCTCTTCGCGGCCGACGGGGTCGCCTCCGTGGTCGTCGACTGCGAGGCGGGGCCCGTGCGACTCGGGCTCGCGGGGCAGCTCGCGGGTGAACTGGGCGGCACCGCGGTGACGTTGGACGAGCTGAGGGCGGACTCCATCGCCGGTCTCGTCAGGGATGTGCAGGGGACTTCGAGGAGGGCCGCGTAATGCCGCAGGGGCAGCCGAGTGTCGTGCCGGACGACGGGCTGACGACGCGTCAGCGCCGGAACCGGCCGCTGGTCGTCGTGCACACGGGGATCGGGAAGGGCAAGTCGACCGCCGCCTTCGGGCTCGCGCTGCGCGCCTGGAACCAGGGGTGGCCCATCGGGGTGTTCCAGTTCGTCAAGTCCGCGAAGTGGAAGGTCGGCGAGGAGAACGCGCTGCGCGTGCTCGGTGCGTCCGGCGAGGGCGGCTCCGTCGACTGGCACAAGATGGGCGAGGGCTGGTCCTGGGTCCAGCGCGACTCCCAGATGGACAACGAGGAGAAGGCCCGCGAGGGGTGGGAGCAGGTCAAGCGGGACCTCGCCGCCGAGACGTACCAGCTGTATGTCCTGGACGAGTTCGCGTACCCCATGCACTGGGGGTGGGTGGACGTCGACGAGGTGGTGGCGGTGCTGCGGGACCGGCCCGGGACCCAGCATGTCGTGATCACCGGTCGCAACGCCCCCGACAAGCTCGTCGAGTTCGCCGACCTGGTGACCGACATGTCCAAGGTCAAGCATCCGATGGACGCCGGCCAGAAGGGCCAGAGGGGCATCGAGTGGTGACTTCCGTCCCTCGGCTGGTCATCGCCGCGCCCTCCTCGGGCAGCGGCAAGACCACCGTTGCCACGGGGCTGATGGCGGCCTTCGCCTCGCGGGGGCTCGCCGTCTCCCCGCACAAGGTGGGGCCCGACTACATCGATCCGGGGTATCACGCGCTCGCCACCGGGCGCGTGGGGCGGAATCTCGACGCCTGTCTGTGCGGGGCGGAGTTGATCGCGCCGCTGTTCGCGCATGGTGCGCGCGGGTGCGATCTCGCCGTGGTCGAAGGTGTGATGGGGCTGTACGACGGGGCCGCCGGACAGGGGGAACTGGCGTCCACGGCGCATGTGGCGAAGTTGCTCCGGGCGCCGGTGGTGCTCGTCGTGGACGCCTCGTCGCAGTCGCGGTCCGTGGCCGCGCTGGTGCACGGGTTCGCCTCCTGGGATCCCGAGGTGCGGGTCGCGGGGGTGATCCTCAACAAGGTGGGGTCCGAGCGGCACGAGGACATGCTCCGGGACGCCCTCGATGCGTCGGGCGTCCCTGTGCTCGGCGTGCTGCGGCGCGCTCCGCAGGTGGACACGCCGTCCCGGCATCTCGGGTTGGTGCCCGTCGCCGAGCGGCGCTCGGACGCCGTCGAAGCGGTTGCCGCCATGGCCTCGCAGGTGCGGGAGGGGTGCGATCTCGATGCGCTCTTCGCGCTTGCGCGCAGTGCGCCCGCGTTGCCGGGTGCGGCTTGGGATGCGGCTGAGGCTGTTCGGGTTTCGCCCCCGCCGCCCCTTCCCGTTCCCGACACCTTGGGGCTCCGCCCCCAGACCCCCGTTCGGCCTGGACGGCCTCGTCCTCAAACGCCGGACGGGCTGAAGGTGATCGCCCTTGCCGGTGGTGCCGCCTTCACCTTCTCCTACGCCGAGCATACGGAGCTGCTCGCCGCCGCCGGGGCCGAGGTCGTCACGTTCGACCCTCTCCGGGACGAGCAACTGCCCGAGGGAACGGCCGGTTTGGTCATCGGGGGCGGGTTCCCCGAGGTGTACGCCCCCGAGCTGTCCGCCAACGAGCCGCTCCGTAAGGCCGTTGCCGAACTGGCGCTCAGTGGGGCGCCCGTCGCGGCCGAGTGCGCCGGACTGCTGTATCTGTGCCGCGAGCTGGACGGGCAGCCCATGTGCGGGGTGCTCGACGCCACGGCCCGGATGAGCGAGCGGCTCACCCTGGGCTACCGGGACGCCGTCGCCGTGTCGGAGAGTGTGCTCGCGGAGCCGGGAGCGCGGATGCGGGGCCACGAGTTCCACCGGACCGTCGTGGAGCCGGGCGCCGGGGCGGCTCCCGCCTGGGGGGTGCGCGCCCCTCAAAAGCGTGTCGAAGGTTTCGTACAACAAGGTGTGCATGCGAGCTATCTGCACACGCACTGGGCGTCCGAGCCCGGTGTCGCCCGTCGGTTCGTGGAGAGGTGCCTGACGTCATGAGCAGCAAGCTGATCGGAGTCGGGGTCGGGCCCGGCGACCCGGAGCTGGTGACCGTCAAGGGCGTCAACGCTCTGCGCACCGCCGAGGTCGTCGTGGTGCCTGTCATGGACACCGGGGAGCGGGGGCGGGCGGAGGCGACCGTTCTGCACTACGTGCCCGAGGAGAAGGTCGTCCGGGTCGTGTTCGCGCTCAACGAGCGGACCGACCGGGAACGGCGCGAGGCCGCCTGGGACGCCGCGGGCGCGCGGGTCGCGGAGCTGCTCCAGCGGCACGCGGTCGTCGCCTTCGCGACCATCGGCGACCCCAACGTGTACTCGACCTTCACCTATCTCGCGCACACCATCGGCGAGCTGGTCCCGGGGACGGAGATCGCGACCGTGCCGGGCATCACCGCCATGCAGGACCTCGCCGCCCGGTCCGGAGCCGTGCTCACCGAAGGGACCGAACCGCTCACCCTGGTACCGGTGACCGCCGGGGCCGCCGTGCTCAAGGACGCCCTGAACGGGCCCGGCACCGTCGTCGCGTACAAGTTCGGGCGGCAGGCGCGCGAGGTCGCCGAGGCGCTGCGCGAGACCGGGCGGATCGACGACGCCGTATGGGGTTCGGCGCTCGGTCTCGAGGAGGAGTCGATCCGGCCCGCGGCCGAACTCGACGGTGGGCCGCTGCCGTATCTCTCGACGCTCATCGCGCCCGCACGGCGCGACGGCGGGCGCGGCGGCAAGCTGTGACACCCGCTTCCTCAGCCCGCGAGGCCGACCACCAGCCAGATGAAACCCGCGCCCGCGACCGTGCACAACAGGGTCGAGCGGGCGGGGTGCTCGTGGTGTGCCTCGGGGAGGATCTCGGCGGCGGCGAGGTACAGGAGTACGCCGCCGAAGAGGCCGAGATAGCCGCCGAGCAGCTGCTCCGGGATGGTGAAGAAGAGCGTGGAGGCCGCACCGACCACCGGGGCCGCCGCGTCCGCGACCAGCATCGTGATCGCCTTGCGGCGGGCGTTCCCGTACAGGCTGGTGATCGTGTACGTGTTGAAGCCGTCCGCGAAGTCGTGGGCGATCACCGCGAGGGCGACCGCCAGGCCCATGCCGCCGCCGACCTGGAAGGCAGCGCCGATCGCCACGCCGTCCATGGCGCTGTGACCGACCATCGCGGCCGCCGCCGTCAGGCCCACCTGGGGCGCGCGTCCGCCGTTCTCCTCGCCGCCGTGCGCGGCCTGACGGTGCGCCAACAGGCGTTCCACCAGGTGTGCCAGCAGGAAGCCGGCCACGAAGAGGAGCAGCGCGGCGGGTACCCCGAAGACCTCCTCGCCGGCCGCGTGCAGCGCCTCCGGCAACAGGTCCAGGCCGACCACACCGAGCATCAGCCCGCCGGCCAGGCCCAGCACCAGATGGCGGCGGTCGACCACGCGCTGTGCCGTCCAGCCGCCGGCCAGCGTCATCAGGAACGCGCCGAGCGCGACGAGGACCGCCATACGCCCTTGCTATCCGATCAGGGCCCGTTCGCGCATGTCCAACGGACACATGATCACTGAGTCTTTTCGCAGCACCCCAGTTTTTTCGCGGCACCCGAGTCATTCGCAGTAACCACGTCGCACCACCCGAGTCCAGTACTCACGTCTTTCGCAGCACCCGAGTCCAGTACTCACGTCTTTCGCAGCACCCGAGTCGCAGTACTCACGTCTTTCGCAGCACCCGAGTTTCGTAGGAGAGGACCGATTCCCATGGCCGATGCCCCCACCGGCAAGGTGATCTTCGTCGGGGCAGGGCCCGGCGCCGCCGACCTGCTGACGTTTCGCGCCGCGCGCGCCATCGCCGAGGCCGACGTGGTGATCTGGGCGGCCAGCCTGGTGCAGGCCGAGGTCCTCGACCACGCCCGGGAGGGTGCGGAGATCCTCGATTCGGCGACGATGTCGCTCGAGGACGTCGTCGCCGTGTACGAGCGGGCCGCTCGCGACGGGCTGAAGGTGGCCCGCATCCACTCCGGCGACCCCGCGCTGTGGGGCGGCACGCAGGAGCAGCTCGACCGGTGCGCGGACATCGGCGTCGAGACCGAGATCATCCCCGGTGTCTCTTCCTTCTCCGCCGTCGCCGCGCTCGCGCAGCGCGAACTGACGATTCCCGAGGTCGCGCAGTCCGTGATCCTCACCCGGCTCGGCGGCGGCAAGACGCCGATGCCCCCCGGGGAGGAGGTGCGCGAGTTCGCGCGGCACGGCACGACCATGGCCCTCTTCCTGTCGGCAGCCCGCAGCGGCCAGCTGGTACGGGAGCTGCTGGAGGGCGGCTATCCGACGTCCACGCCGATCGTGGTCGCCTACCAGGCGACCTGGCCGGAGGAACTGATCGTGAAGTGCACGATCGAGACGCTGGAGGAGACCGTCAAGGAGCACAAGCTCTGGAAGCACACCCTCTTCCTGGTCGGCCCGGCGCTCGACGCCAGCGGCACCCGCTCGCACCTCTACCACCCCGGTCACTTCCACGGTTTCCGCAAAGCCGACCCGGAAGCCCGCAAGGCCCTTCGTGCCCGGGGTGCCAAGCCGTGATCACCGTCGTCGGTACGGGCACGGGGGCGCCGCTTCCCCCGGACGCCGAGGCCGCCTTGGCCGAGGCCGGGCTCGTCGTGGGCGGCCGGCGGCATCTCGCGGGCGCGCCGATCGCGGAGGGGGCCGAGCGGATCGTGCTCGGGCCTCTCGCGCCCGCCCTCGACTCCATCGAGCGCTACCTGGACAAAGGCCAGAAGGACGGGCGCGTCGTCGTCCTCGCCTCCGGTGACCCCGGGTTCTTCGGGATCGTGCGGGCGCTGGCCGAGCGGTTCGGGGCGCAGCGGCTGAACGTCAGCCCGGGCGTCTCGTCCGTCGCCACCGCCTTCGCGCGGCTCGGGCTGCCCTGGGACGACGCGGTGGTCGTCAGCGCGCACGGGCGTGATCTGCGCACGGCCGTCCAGATCTGCCGGTCCCAGCCCAAGGTGGCCGTGCTGACAGGACCCGGCTCCGGGCCGGCCGAACTGGGCGCCGCCCTCGCGTACCGCACCGCCGAACGCGTCCTCGTCGTGGCGAGCGCCCTCGGCGACCCCGACCACGAACGCGTCGAGCGGGTCACGCCCGCCGAGGCCGCCGCCCGTGACTGGGGTACGGCGGTGAGCGTCGTCCTGTGCCTGGACGAGTCACGGGCCCTCGCCTCCGTCCGGACCGTCGCCGGGCCACCGGCCGGGCCCGCCCGATGGGCCCTGGACGAGAGCGAGTTCGCCCACCGCGACTCGATGATCAGCAAGTTCGAGGTACGGGCGCTCGCGCTGGCCCGGCTCGGGCCGCGCCTCGGCGAGCTGATCTGGGACGTCGGCGCGGGCTCCGGGTCCGTCGCCGTCGAGTGCGCGCGGTTCGGCGCCGCCGTCACCGCGATCGAGAAGACGCGCGACGGCTGCGACCGCGTCCGCGCCAACGCCGAGGCGCACGGCGTGGACGTACGGGTCGTGCACGGGGCCGCGCCCACCGTGCTGTCCGACCTGGACGATCCGGACGCGGTCTTCATCGGCGGCGGCGGCCGCGAACTGCCCGCCATCGTCACGGCCTGCGCGCGGCGGGCCCGGCGGGCCGTCGTGGTCGCCATGGCCGCCCTCGACCGGGTGCCGGCGGCCCGGGACGCGCTCACCGGCGCCGGGTTCGACTGCGACGGCGTGCTGCTCCAGTCGTCCCGGCTCGCGCCGCTGCCGGGTGGCGTCACCCGGCTCGCGGCCACCAATCCCGTTTTTCTGCTGTGGGGCGTCCGGCCTCCGGCCCGTACCGAAGGAGTGCCCCAGTGATCGGCCTGATTTCCGCCACGGCGGCGGGGGCGGCGGCCCGTGACCGGCTGGCCAGTGCCTGGCCCACGCGTGTCCGTGTCTACGACGGGGCCGTCGGGGACGCCGTGCGGGCCGCGTTCGCGGAGTGCGAGCAGCTGGTGTGCTTCCTCGCCACCGGAGTGGTCGTGCGGCTCGTCGCGCCGCTGCTCTCGGACAAGGTGTCCGACCCGGGGGTCGTGTGTGTCGACGAGGCGGGGCGGTTCGCCGTCGCCCTCCTGGGGGGCCACGGCGGCGGGGCCAACGAACTCGCCCGCGAAGTGGGCGAGTTGCTGGGGGCCGAGCCGGTGGTGACCACCGCGACCGACTCCGTCGGGGTGCCGGGGCTGGATACGCTCGGGGTCCCGGTGGAGGGGGATGTCGCCGGGGTCTCTCGGGCCATGCTGGACGGGGAGCCCGTCGCGCTGGAGGCGGAGGTGAGCTGGCCTCTGCCTGCCCTGCCGTCGAATGTGCGGCGCCCGGCGTCGGAGGCTGTTCCCGCCCTCCCCCGAGCTCTCGGCTCCGCTGGAGCGGCGGGAACCCCCCTCGCGCAGCGGGACGACGGCCCAGGGCGGTACCGAATCCTTGTCAGTGACCGAGTCCTTGAGCCTGCGGAGCGGGAAGTCGTGCTCAGGCCGCCCTGTCTTGCCGTCGGCGTCGGGGCCTCGAAGGGCGCCCCGGCCGACGAGGTGCTCGGGCTCGTCGAAGGGGCTCTCCGGGACGCCGGGCTGTCCGCGACGTCCGTCGCCGAGTTGGCCACCGTCGATGCCAAGGCCGACGAGCCGGGCATCGTGGAGGCCGCCGCGCGGCTCGGGGTGCCCCTGGTGACATACACCGCCGAAGAGCTGGCGGCGGTCGAGGTGCCGAACCCCTCGGACGCGCCGCTCACCGCCGTCGGCACGCCGTCCGTGGCGGAGGCCGCGGCCCTCGTACGCGGGGGTGAACTCCTCGTCCCCAAGCGGAAGTCGGAGCGGGCGGACGGACGGCCCGCGATGGCCACCTGTGCGGTCGTACGTCGGCCGGCGCGCGGGCGGCTCGCCGTGGTGGGGCTCGGGCCCGGTGCGCGCGATCTGCTCACCCCGCGCGCCAAGGACGAACTGCGCCGCGCTGCTGTGCTGGTCGGACTCGACCAGTACGTCGACCAGATCCGCGATCTGCTGCGGCCCGGGACCCGGATCCTGGAGTCGGGGCTCGGCGCGGAGGAGGAGCGGGCGCGTACGGCGGTGGCGGAGGCCCGGCGCGGGCAGGCCGTCGCGCTGATCGGCAGCGGCGACGCGGGCGTGTACGCGATGGCGTCGCCCGCGCTGGCCGAGGCGTCCGACGACATCGACGTGGCAGGGGTGCCGGGCGTGACCGCGGCGCTCGCCGCCGGAGCGATCCTGGGCGCGCCCCTTGGGCACGACCATGTGTCGATCAGCCTCTCCGACCTGCACACTCCGTGGGAGGTCATCGAGCGCCGAGTGCGCGCCGCGGCCGAGGCGGACATCGTGGTCACCTTCTACAACCCGCGCAGCCGGGGCCGGGACTGGCAGCTGCCGAAGGCGCTCGCGATCCTCGCCGAGCACCGGGAACCGACCACGCCCGTGGGTGTCGTACGCAATGCCTCCCGGCCGGACGAGTCGAGCCGGGTGACGACGCTGGGGTCCCTGGATCCGGCGATCGTCGACATGATGACCGTGGTGACCGTCGGCAACACGGCGACCCGTGAGATCGCCGGGCGCATGGTGACGCCGCGTGGCTACCGCTGGCAGGAGGAGCCCAAGTGAGCCGAGTGAGCCAGGTGTTCCCGGAGAGCCGGGTCGTGCACCCGATCGAGCAGGAGTCCTTCCGGCGGCTGCGCGCCCGCCTGGACACCTCGCACTTCCCGCCGCTGACACGCGCGGTGGTGGAGCGGGTCATCCACTCCGCCGCCGATCTGGAGTACGCGAGCGACCTCGTCACCGACGAGGGCGCCCTGGAGAAGGCGCACGCCGCGCTGCACGCCGGGGCCCCGGTCGTGGTGGACGTGGAGATGGTCGCGGCGGGCATCACGCGGCGCGACACCGTCTGCCGCCTCAAGGACGCCAAGTCGGGCCCCGGGCTGACCCGTTCGGCGCACGCCGTCCGGCTCGCCTACGAGGATGTGGGGCCCGGCGCGCTCTGGGTGATCGGCTGCGCGCCGACCGCTCTGGAGGAGCTCCTCACCCTGGACGCCGATCCGGCGCTCGTCATCGGTCTGCCCGTCGGTTTCGTCGGCGCGGCCGAGTCCAAGGCCGCGTTGCGCGAGAGCGGGCTGCCCGCCGTCAGCAACGTGTCCGAGAAGGGCGGTTCGGCGGTCGCCGCCGCCGCGCTCAACGCCCTGCTGTACCACCCCATGACCAAGGCCTCCGAGCCTGCTGAGGAGACAACGTGACCACCCCGCCCCCCGCCCTGCTCATCGCCGGACACGGCACCCGGGACGAGGCCGGAGCCGAGGCCTTCCGCGACTTCGTACGGGAGTTGGGGCGCCGTCATCCCGAACTGCCCGTCGCGGGCGGCTTCATCGAGCTTTCGCCGCCGCCCCTGGGTGACGCCGTGACCGAGCTGGTCGAGCAGGGGGTACGGCGTTTCGCCGCCGTACCGCTGATGCTGGTGTCCGCCGGGCACGCCAAGGGGGACATTCCGGCGGCGCTGGCCCGCGAGAGGGAGCGGCACCCCGGGATCTCGTACACCTACGGGCGTCCGCTGGGCCCGCACCCGTCGCTCCTCGCCGTCCTGGAGCGGCGGCTGGACGAGGCCCTCGGCGGCACCGCCCGTACGCCCGAGGACCGGGCCGATGTGACCGTGCTGCTCGTCGGCCGCGGCTCCACCGACCCGGACGCCAACGCCGAGGTGCACAAGGCGGCGCGGCTGCTGTGGGAGGGCCGGGGGTACGCGGGCGTCGAGACGGCGTTCGTGTCGCTCGCGGCGCCGGACGTGCCGTCCGGTCTCGACCGCTGCGTGAAGCTGGGCGCCCGCCGCGTCGTCGTGCTCCCCTACTTCCTCTTCACGGGCATCCTGCCCGACCGGGTACGGCAGCAGACCGAGGGCTGGGCCGCCGCGCACCCCGAGGTCGAGGTGCGGTCGGCCGACGTGATCGGCCCCGAGCCGGAGCTGCTCGACCTCGTCATGGAGCGGTACGCGGAGGCCGTCAAGGGCGATCTGCGCATGAACTGCGACTCCTGCGTCTACCGGATAGCGCTGCCCGGCTTCGAGGACAAGGTGGGGCTCCCGCAGCAGCCGCACTTCCACCCGGACGACGACGGCGACCACCACCACGGACACCACCACGGCCACGGCCACCACGGTGGTCACGCGCAGTCCCATGCGCACTGACGGGGCCCGCGAGGGCGGGGCACGGAACGGGAGCGCCGGCGAGGGCGGCTCGCGAGACGCGAGCGCCCGCGAGGGCGGCTCGCGAGACGGGAGCGCCCGCGAGGGCGGCTCGCGAGACGGGAGCGCCCGCGAGGGCGGCTCGCGAGACGGGAGCGCCGGCAAGGGCCACACGCACGACCTGCGGCATCACGGTGACGCCGAGGTGCGCGACGACGGCTCCGCGCTCACCGATCTCGCCGTGAACGTCCGCGCGGACACGCCTCCTCCGTGGTTGCGGGAGCGGATCGCCGCGTCGCTCAGCGGGCTCGCGGCCTACCCGGACGGGCGGGCCGCGCGAGCCGTGGTGGCGGCGCGGCACGGGCTGCCGGTGGAGCGGGTGCTGCTCACTGCGGGGGCCGCCGAGGCCTTCGTCCTGCTGGCTCGCGCCCTGAAGGTGCGTCAACCGGTCGTCGTGCACCCGCAGTTCACCGAGCCGGAGGCCGCGCTGCGGGACGCGGGCCACACCGTCGACCGGGTCCTGCTGCGCGCGGAGGACGGCTTCCGGCTGGACCCGGCGGCCGTCCCCGAGGACGCGGATCTCGTCGTGATCGGGAATCCGACCAATCCGACGTCGGTACTGCACCCGGCCGAGGCGATCGCCGAACTCGCCCGGCCCGGGCGGGTGTTGGTGGTCGACGAGGCGTTCATGGACGCGGTGCCGGGTGAGCGGGAGGCGCTGGCCGGGCGGACGGACGTGCCCGGGCTCGTGGTGCTGCGCAGCCTCACGAAGACGTGGGGGCTGGCGGGGCTGCGCATCGGGTACGTCCTCGCCGCGCCCGAGACGATCGCCGAGCTGGAGCGTGCCCAGCCGCTCTGGCCCGTCTCCACGCCCGCCCTCGCGGCGGCGGAGGCGTGCGTGTCCTCGCAGGCGCTGGCGGAGGCCGCGCACGCGGCGCATCGGATCGCTGCCGATCGGGCCCACCTGGTCGCGGGACTCCGGGAGTTCGGGGTGGACGGACTGCAGGTCGTGGAGCCGGCGGAGGGGCCCTTCGTGCTGATCCGTCTGCCGCGTGCGGCCGCCGTGCGCCGGCGTCTTCGCGACCTCGGCTTCGCCGTGCGGCGCGGGGACACCTTCCCCGGGCTGGACGAGGAGTGGCTGCGGGTGGCGGTCCGGGACCGGGGGACGGTCAACCGGTTCCTGCGGGCGCTGGACCGGGCGGTGACGGTGGGCGGGGGCTGAGGCAGGGGTTTTTCGCCCCCTCCGCCCCTGCCCGTCCCGTACCAGGGGGCTCCGCCTTCCCAGGCCCCCGCCAAAAGATCGCGCTGTTCGCCGCGCCCCGGAAAGGGCGCGGCGAACAGCCCTCCCCCGTCAGCCCCGGCGGCGGCGCGCCAGGGCCACCGCTCCCCCGCCCGCCACCAGCAACGCGATCGCGCCGCCCGCGATGTACGGCGTCATGGAGCTCCCCCCGGTCTCGGCGAGGTCCGCCTCCGCGGGAGCCCCCTGGGGCTTCACGTCGGCCGCCGGATCGGCGGGCTCGGCCTGCTCCTGCTGGGCGGGGGGCGCCACCGGGGACGAACAGGTCGCCCCGGCCAGGGTCACGGTTCCCTCCACCTCCGCCACGTTCAGCTTCAGCGGATTGATGGACACCTTGAGTTCGAGCGCGGACGCGGCCGCCGTACGCGAGGTGGTCTCGGTCCTGGAGAGATCGAGCCGCACCTCGCCGACCCCCGGCACCTTCACCTGTGTCGGGCCGCCCACGGACACCGTGACCTTCTTGCCGAGGACGGTGACCCCGCCGAGCAGGTTCGCGGTGGCCACGGGCTTCTTCCCGGTCTCGCAGGTGGCCTTCGCAGTCACCTGCTCGACCTCGATGAGGGACAGCAGCGGCAGCCCGGGGACATGGACCGTCGCGTGCGCGAGGTTCGTGGAGCCCTCGGCCCTGCCGGAGGACACGGTGGCCTTGGCGGTGGCGACGTCCGCGCGCAGCACACTGAAGGGACGCCCGCCGTCGACTCCGTCCAACCTCGCGGTCAGCGCGGTCTTCTGGGCGCTCTGCGGCGCGCGCACCTCGTTGAGGGAGACCGTGAGCGGGACGTTCACGGTCTTGTTGAGCAGGGAGACGTCGAGCCCGGTACGAAGCACGACGGCGCTCGCGCGGCCGTGGTCGGCGGTCGCGTGGGCGGAGTCCGCGCCGGCCAGCGCCGCGGGACCGGCGGCGAGGACGGTGGCCGCCGCGGTGGCGGTCAAACGGCGAACCGGCATACGGAAGTTGTTGCTGTTCAAGGGTGGGACCCCCATAAGAGAAAAGCTTGGGACCCGCAAAGAATTACGCACTGAGAGTGAACAGTCAGCAACCTGGCGTGACTTCACTCCAAGGTGTGAGTTCCGCGCGTCAATTCGAATCTGGCGGCACGGGTGTTCCCTCTCGTCACTCGTTCAACTGCCCTGACCCGAACACGCCGGTTGACGCTCCGGAGCACGAAAAGAAGTGCTCAACGAGCCGGTACGGCGGTCGTCACGCTCCGACAGGCGGCGTGACACCACCGCTCCTATGCTGGTGGTACAGAGGGCCTTGCGGCCTACGTCGCGGGCCCGTCCTCATGGCTTGGAGTCAGCCCATGGCGCGCTCGTGCGGACGCATGCGCAGGGGGGCCGCCACAGCCGTGGCGGTAGGGGTGCTCGTGGTGCCCGTCGCGGGCGGATCCGCGTTCGGGGCGCCCGCGTTCGCCGGTCCCACCGTGGCCACCGAGCCGCCCTCACCCACCCCCACCGACTCCTCCACGGGCGACGTCCGCGCGCTCACCCCCGACGTGACGCGGCAGCTCGACGTGGCCGTGCAGCAGGTCATGCGGCAGGCGAACGTGCCCGGCGTGACCGTGGGGCTGTGGACGCCGGACAAGGGGAACTACGTGCGGTCCTTCGGGGTCGCCGACAAGAGCACCGGCCTGAGGATGTCGCCGGACCTGTACGTGCGCATCGGCAGCGAGACCAAGACCTTCACCGTGACGGCGCTGCTCGAGCTGGTCGACGAGGGCAAGGTCGGCCTGGACGATCCGATCGGCCAGTACGTCTCCGGGGTGCCCAACGGGGACAGGATCACGCTGCGCGAACTGGCCGGGATGCGCAGCGGGCTCTTCAACTACTCCGAGGATCCGGAGTTCTTCAAGGCGCTGACGTCCGATCCCCAACGGCCGTTCACACCACAGCAGTTGCTCGACTACGCCTTCAAGCACCCGGTGCTGTTCCCGCCCGGCAAGGAGTTCTCCTACTGCAACACCAATCTGATCCTGCTCGGCCTGGTCGTCGAGAAGGCCGGTGGTGAGCCGATCCAGGACTTCATCAAGAAGAACGTCCTCACGCCGGCCGGCATGCGGCACACGGTCTTCCCGACCGACGCCGCCTTCCCGACCCCGCACGCGCAGGGGTACACGGACCAGACGGCGGACGGGAAGGTCGCGGACACCGCCGACTGGAACCCCTCCTGGGGCTGGGCGGCCGGCGCGATGATCTCCGACCTGAACGATCTGCGGACCTGGGCGCCCACGGTCGCCACGGGCGTACTGCCCGACGGCACCACCCTGATCAGCCCCGCCACCCAGAAGCAGCGGCTCACCACGGCCCCGACCACGATCCCGGGCGCCGGGTACGGCCTCGGCATCTTCAACGTCCAGGGCTGGATCGGCCACAACGGCTCGCTGCCGGGCTACGAGTCCCTGACCATCTACCTGCCCTCGGCCAAGGCGACCCTCGTCGTGCTGCTGAACACCGACATCGACTACAAGGGCGCGGAGCCCAGTACGGTCTTCGGCGAGACGATCACGAAGATCGTCAGCCCGCAGCACATCTTCAACCTGCCCGCGCAGCCCGCGGCGCACTGACCGACGCGCTCCGCGGCCGGGCGCGCCGGCCCCCGCGCCTCCGGGATGATCCGCAGGCCCTAGCCGACCACCCGTCCGTTCAGCACCACTCGGCGGGGAGCCGCCAGCACCCGTACGTCGGCGCGCGGGTCGCCCTCGTAGACCACGAGGTCGGCGGGCGCCCCCTCGTCGAGGCCCGGCCGTCCGAGCCACTCGCGCGCGCCCCACGCGGTGGCGGAGAGCGCCTCGACGGGCGGGATGCCGGCGGTGACGAGTTCGGCGACCTCGCCGGCGACCAGTCCGTGGGCGAGGGTGCCCCCGGCGTCCGTGCCGACATAGACGGGGATTTTGGCGTCGTACGCGGCGCGCACGGTGTCGTAGCGCCGCTCGTGCAGCCGTCGCATATGCGCCGACCAGCGGGGGAACTTGGCCGCGCCGTCGTCCGCGAACCGCGGGAACAGCGCGATGTTCACCAGCGTCGGGACGATGGCGACGCCCCGCTCGGCGAACAGCGGGATGGTGTCCTCGGTGAGGCCCGTCGCGTGCTCGACGCAGTCGATGCCCGCCTCGACCAGATCGCGGAGCGATTCCTCGGCGAAGCAGTGCGCGGTCACCCGGGCGCCGAGCCGGTGCGCCTCGGCGATCGCGGCCTCGACGGCCTCGCGCGGCCAGCAGGCGCCCAGGTCGCCCGTGCCGCGGTCGAGCCAGTCGCCCACCAGCTTGACCCAGCCGTCGCCGCGCCGGGCCTCCTGGGCGACGTACGCGACGAGGTCCTCGGGTTCGATCTCGTGCGCGTAGTTGCGGATGTAGCGGCGGGTACGGGCGATGTGGCGGCCCGCCCGGATGATCTTCGGGAGGTCGTCGCGGTCGTCGATCCAGCGGGTGTCGGAGGGCGAGCCCGCGTCCCGGATGAGCAGGGTGCCGGCCTCGCGGTCGGTCAGCGCCTGCTTCTCGGAGACGTCGTCGGGGACCGGCCCGTGCTGGTCGAGCCCTACGTGGCAGTGCGCGTCCACGAGTCCGGGCAGCGTCCAGCCTTCGACGGTACGGATGTCACGGACGCCCGGGCGCTCGTAGGAGATCCTGCCGCCCACGACCCACAGCTCGTCGCGGACGTCGTCGGGGCCGACGAGCACCCTGCCTTTCACATGCAGCACGGCTTGATCGCTCATGGAAAGAACCTTAGTTCTGCGGCCGCGGGTGATTCGCGGCCGGTCGCGCCCACGCGGCGGAGCCGCACGGTGTCACGGCCCCGCGCCCCTTCGGCCGCGCCCTACCGGCCCGGCGTCTCCTCCTCCACGTCCGCCATCGCCGGGTCCAGGAGCCGGGACAGGAAGTGGCGGGTGCGCTCGTGGCTCGGGTTGCCGATCACCTGCGCGGGGGCGCCGTCCTCGACGATCACGCCGCCGTCCATGAAGACGACCCGGTCGGCGACCTCGCGCGCGAAGGTCATCTCGTGGGTGACGACCATCATCGTCATGCCCTCGTGGGCGAGCCTGCGCATGACGGCGAGGACGTCGCCGACGAGCTCGGGGTCGAGGGCCGAGGTCGGCTCGTCGAAGAGCATCACCTCGGGGCCCATCGCGAGCGCGCGGGCGATGGCGACGCGCTGCTGCTGGCCGCCGGAGAGGGAGGAGGGGTACGCGTCGGCCTTCTCCGACAGGCCCACCCGCTCCAGGTTCTCGGCGGCGACCCTGGCCGCCTCCTCCTTGTCCCGCCTGAGCACCCGGCGCTGCGGCAGCGTGAGGTTCTCCGTCACCGACAGGTGCGGGAAGAGGTTGAACTGCTGGAAGACCATGCCGATCCGGCGGCGTACAGCGTCGATGTCCACATCGGGGTGGGTGACCTCCGTACCGCCGACGAAGACCTGGCCCTTGCTGGGCTCTTCGAGGAGGTTCACGCACCGCAGCAGGGTCGACTTGCCGGACCCGGACGGGCCGATGACACAGACGACTTCGCCCTGCCGGATCTCCAGGTCGATACCGCGCAGGACCTCGTTGTCGCCGAAGGACTTGTGCAGGTCCTTGACCTGGATCTCGGGCGTCGTTGACGTACTCACTTGGTGGCCTCCCCGGCCTTGGCCTCCAGGCGGCGCACGACGAAGCCGAGCGGCACGGTGACCAGCAGATAGCACAGGCCCGCGACCAGGATCGGTGTGGAGTTGGCGGTCTGGCTGGCCAGGTCGCGCCCGAACTTGGTGAGTTCGCGCTCCTCCAGGGTGACGCCGAGGAACAGCACCAGCGAGGAGTCCTTGAAGAGCAGGACGAGTTCGTTGGTCAGGGGCGGGATCACGATGCGGAACGCCTGCGGGATGACGATCGAGACCATGGCCCGGGCGTGCGAGAAGCCCAGCGAACGGGCCGCCTCCATCTGTCCCTTGGGCACCGCCTGGATGCCCGCGCGGATCGTCTCGGCCATGTACGCGGCCGAGACCAGGCCGAGGGCGAGCGCCACCTTGCCGTACGTGCCGCCGGGGATCTCCGTGCCCGGGAACGCCAGCGGCACGGCGACCCCCACGAAGACGAAGATCAGCAGGGCGGGCAGTCCGCGGAAGATCTCGATGTAGATCCCGGCGAGCCAGCGGTAGGGGCCCACGGGGGACAGGCGCATCAGGGCGACGACCATGCCGAGCACGAGACCGAACACGAAGCCGGACATCGTGTAGAGCACGGTGTTCTTCAGCGCCAGCGTGATGACGTCCGGGAACATCTGCTTGACCAGGTCCCACTGGGCGAACTGGTTCTTCAGACGCCCCCAGTCGGCCGTGGCCGCGAAGGCGATCACGGCCGCGACGAACACGACGTACTGCGCGCCGCGCGACAGCGCGCGCTTCTGACGCCGGGTCAGGCCGGACTTGCGGGGCTGGATGTGCGCGTCGGCACCACTCATGAGGCGGACGGGGAAGCGGTGGCCGCGGACGCGGGGTACGGGCCGATCCACTGCTCGTACAGCTTCTTGTACGTGCCGTCGGTCTTCGCCTGCTTGAGCGCCTTGTTGATCTCGGCGAGGAGCTTGGTGTTGCCCTTCTTCACCGTGAAGCCGTACTGCTCACCGGTGTTGAGGTTGTCCACCACCTTGAAGGCGTCGGCGTTGGCCTTGTCCTTCAGCCAGCCCTGGACCACCGGGTAGTCGATGATGACGGCCTGGACCTGGCCGGTGCGCAGGCCGTTGAGGACGGCGTCGGAGGACTCGAAGGAGACCGGGTCGAAGCCCTGCTTCTTCGCGTAGTCCTCACCGGTGGTCTGCGCCTGGGCGCCGAGCTTCTTGCCCTTGGCCTTCACGTCGGCGAGCGAGTTGACGCCGCTCTTCTTGTCGACCAGGACGGCCTGCGTGGCGTCGAAGTACGGGTCGGAGAAGTCGACGTTCTTCTTGCGCTCCGGCGTGATCGTCATGCCGGCCGCGGCGAGGTCGCACTGGCCGGAGTTGAGGAAGGCGCCCGTCTTGAAGTTCTCGAAGGGCGTGTCGACGATGTTCTGCTTCACGCCGAGGTTCTTGGCGACCAGGTCGATGAGTGAGACGTCGAAGCCCTGGACCTTGCCGTTGATCTCCGACTGGAACGGCGGGTACGGGAGGTGGGTGCAGGTCGTGAGCTGGCCCGCCTTCACCACGGGGACCCCCTTGGCGGTGGCCTTGCCTCCTCCGCCGTCCGAGGAGCAGCCGGCCACGAGCAGCAGCCCTGCCGTCGCGGTGGTGGCGGCCAGAATGCGGGTCCGGCGTCCGAGGACCGAGTTCACGGGGGACCTCCTGTGGGGGGACTGAGGGTTCCGATTATAAGGAAAGGTTTGGGGTGCTCAAACCAATCCGATGGTCACTGGGCCGTCCGGCCTCAGATCTATCTACTGCCGACTGCCGCCGGGAGGGGGTCCCCGCGGCCCACCCGACCGCCGGTTACGCTCGAACGCGCGTACCGCGTACTGGAAAACCGTGAGCGAAGAGAGCACCGCCGTGACCCATCCTTTCCTGGACCTGACGCCGCTGAGTGCCGCGCACTTCGCGTCGATCGAGGACCGCGTGGCGCGGTTGCTCTCCACCGAGCAGGACGTCGTGGTCATGCAGGGCGAGGCGCTGCTCCCGCTGGAGGGGGCCATTCGCGCGACGGCCGGGCCCGGCACGACCGCGCTCAACGTGATCACCGGTCCGTACGGGCAGACCTTCGGCGACTGGCTCCGCGACTGCGGGGCGACCGTGATCGATCTGGCGGTGCCCTTCCACACCGCCGTCACCGCCGCGCAGATCCGCGAGGCCTTCGCCGAGCATCCGTCGATCGACTTCGTGTCGCTGGTGCACGCGGAGGCGGCGACGGGCAACACGAACCCGGTCGCGGAGATCGGCGAAGTGGTACGCGAGCACGGCGCGCTCTTCTACCTGGACGCGGTCGCCTCGATCGGTGCCGAGCCGGTGCTGCCGGACGCGTGGGGTGTCGACCTGTGCGTGATCGGGGCGCAGAAGGCGATGGGCGGCCCCGCGGGGGTGTCGGCGGTGTCGGTGAGCGAGCGGGCGTGGGCGCGGATGACCGGCAACCCGGGGGCGCCGCGCCGGTCGTATCTGTCGCTGCTGGACTGGAAGGAGCGGTGGGTCGACGGCGGCCGCAAGGCTCTGCTGCACGCGCCCGCGCAGTTGGAGATGCTGGCGCTGGAGGCCTGCGTCGAACGCATCGAGAGCGAGGGGCTCGACGCGGTGATGAGCCGCCATTCCTCGGCCGCGGCGGCCACCCGGGCGGGGGCCGTCGCCCTGGGTGGCGGCCTCGAACCGTATGTGTACGCGGCGTCGGACGCGGCGCCGGTCGCCACGACCCTGCGGGTGCCGGCCGGGGTCGACGCCTCGGCGTTGGTCGCCCGGGCGCTGGCCGCCGATCCCGCGCTTCCGCTGGTCGCGGGCGGGGGCGCTCTCGCGAAGGAGATGGTCCGCGTGAACCACTACGGACCGGATGCGACGCGAGGGGTCGTGCACGCCTGCCTCGCGGGGCTGGGGGCCGCGCTGGCCGAGTCGGGGGTGCCGGTGGACCTGGAGGGGGCGCGTCGCGCTGTGGCGGAGGCGTGGGCGTGAGCCGCCGCGGCAGAGGCGTAGGCGTGAGCCGCCGCGGCAGAGGCGTAGGCGTGAGCCGCCGCGGCAGAGGCGTAGGCGTGAGCCGCCGTGGCGAAGGCGTGAGCGTGAGCCGCTGTGCCGGAGGCGTGATCTGAGGGGTTTTCGCCCCCTCCGCCCCTGCCCGCCCCCTGTCGCCGAAGGAAACGCCGGACGACCCAAAGGCTTCCAGCCCCAGGAATTCAAAAGCTTCTCCGCGCGCTTATCCTGCTATTAATCAAGTGCAGCTTCCCGTATTCTCCTGCCCGCTTCATCGCTGCCTAAACGCAAAGATTCTGCGAACGCCAATCGACGTAATTCGGGCAGGTCTCGGGGCCATTACGTGGCTGTGACGCACTCCACAGGGCGTCCATTTTCTCCCCTATTTTCCGGGCAAATCGGGAGGGATACACCCGCCTCGGCGCGACGCTTCACGGGCGCGTGATAACACATGGGGGCGCCATACGTAACCCCGTGCAGCGATGCAATTTGAACTTTCGGTCGGTAAATTCAATCCGCATGACCGCCGCACACGCAGACTTGCAAGCGGAATTCCTGGAAATGCCGGATGGCCTTCGGATCGACCGTCCGGAGGTGGCCGACGGGGCCGCGCTCTGGCGTATCGCCAAGGATTCCGGAAACCTCGACCTGAACTCCTCGTACAGCTATCTGCTGTGGTGCCGGGACTTCGCCGG
Source organism: Streptomyces sp. NPDC058246 (assembly GCF_042881985.1). Lineage (NCBI taxonomy): Bacteria > Bacillati > Actinomycetota > Actinomycetes > Kitasatosporales > Streptomycetaceae > Streptomyces > Streptomyces sp. NPDC058246. The sequence goes on from NZ_JBHVWZ010000030.1 coordinate 99,841, forward strand.
CACCTCGGCGGTGGCGCGCGACGCGGCCGGGGCGCCCGTCGGTTTCGTCACCGGGTACGTCCGGCCCGAGCGGCCGGGCACGCTGCTCGTGTGGCAGGTGGCCGTCGACAGCACGTACCGCGGGCGCGGGCTCGCCGCGGCGCTGCTCGACGGGCTGACCGCGCGGGTGGCGAAGGAGAGCGGGCACGGGCTGAGCACCGTCGAGACCACCATCACGCCCGGCAACACCGCCTCCGAGCGCCTGTTCACGTCGTACGCGCGACGCCACGGCGCGAGCGTCGAGCGCGAAGTGCTGTTCCGGACCGAGCAGTTCCCCGACGGACCGCACGACGCCGAGGTGCTCTACCGCATCGGCCCCCTCTCCCGCTGACCGACCGGGCCTCTTCCCGATCCCCCTCCCCCCACGCTTCGAGGAGCGATTCGCCGTGACCATCACCCAGCCCGACCTGAGCGTCTTCGAGACCCTGGAGTCGGAGGTGCGCAGTTACTGCCGTGGCTGGCCCACCGTCTTCGACCGGGCGCAGGGCAGCCGGATGTACGACGAGGACGGGCACGAGTACCTCGACTTCTTCGCCGGCGCCGGATCACTCAACTACGGGCACAACAACCCCGTACTCAAACGGGCCCTCATCGACTACCTGGAGCGCGACGGCGTCACCCACGGGCTCGACATGTCGACGACCGCCAAGCGCGGCTTCCTGGAGACCTTCCAGAACCTCGTCCTGCGGCCGCGCGATCTGCCCTACAAGGTCATGTTCCCGGGTCCGACGGGCACCAACGCCGTGGAGTCCGCGCTGAAGCTGGCGCGGAAGGTGAAGGGGCGCGAGGCGATCGTGTCGTTCACGAACGCTTTCCACGGGATGTCCCTCGGCTCGCTCGCCGTGACCGGCAACGCCTTCAAGCGGGCGGGCGCCGGTATCCCGCTCGTGCACGGCACCCCGATGCCGTTCGACAACTACTTCGACGGGCAGGTCCCGGACTTCCTCTGGTTCGAGCGGCTCCTGGAGGACCAGGGGTCGGGGCTCAACCAGCCCGCCGCGGTCATCGTCGAGACCGTGCAGGGCGAGGGCGGCATCAACGTCGCGCGGCCCGAATGGCTGCGGGCCCTCGCCGACCTGTGCCGTCGGCGTGACATGTTGCTCATCGTCGACGACATCCAGATGGGCTGTGGGCGCACCGGGGCGTTCTTCTCCTTCGAGGAGGCGGGCATCGTGCCCGACATCGTCACCGTGTCCAAGTCCATCAGCGGATACGGGCTGCCGATGTCGCTGTGCCTGTTCAAGCCCGAGCTGGACATCTGGGAGCCGGGCGAGCACAACGGCACCTTCCGCGGCAACAACCCGGCGTTCGTCACGGCCGCCGCCGCCCTCGAGACGTACTGGGCCGACGGCTCCGCCATGGAGAAGCAGACCCGCACCCGCGGCGAGCAGATCGAGCAGGCGCTGATCTCCCTCACCGAGGAGAACCTCGCCGACATCAAGGAGTACCGAGGCCGCGGGCTCGTCTGGGGCATCGAATTCAAGGAGAAGGAGCGCGCGGGGCGTGTCGCGCAGCGCGCCTTCGAACTCGGGCTGCTCATCGAGACGTCCGGGCCGGAGAGCGAGGTGGTGAAACTCCTCCCGGCGCTCACCATCACCCCCGACGAGCTCGACGAGGGGCTGCGCACCCTGGCCCGCGCCGTACGCGAAACCGTCTGACGCGCCCGCGCCACCCCGTACGACACCCCCGAGCCACGAGAGAGAGGCATCGCACCACCGTGATAGTCCGTTCGTTCAAGGACATCGAAGGCACCGACCGGCACGTCAAGTCGGCCTCGGGCACCTGGGAGAGCAAGCGCATCGTCCTCGCCAAGGAGAGGGTCGGCTTCTCCGTGCACGAGACGATCCTGTACGCGGGTACGGAGACGTCGATGTGGTACGCGAACCACATCGAGGCCGTCGTATGCGTCGAGGGCGAGGCCGAACTCACCGACGACGAGACCGGGCAGAAGTACACGATCACGCCCGGCACCATGTACCTGCTCGACGGGCACGAGCGGCACACGATGCGGATCAAGGAGGACTTCCGCTGCATCTGCGTCTTCAACCCGCCCGTGACCGGACGGGAGGACCACGACGAGAACGGCGTCTACCCGCTGCTCACCGAGGAGGTGTGATCCCCAGATGACCACCCGGACGACCACGCTCACCGATCTCTACCCCAGCCGCGGCGCCACCGAGGTGTCCGCGCCCCGCCAGGACCCGGTCGTGTGGAGCCCGCCGGGCGAGCCCGGCCCGATCACGGTGCCCGAGCTCCAGACGTACGAGCGCGACGGCTTCCTCGCCGTCGAGGAGCTCATCACCCAGGACGAAGTCGCCGTGTACCGGCAGGAGTTGGAGCGGCTCGTCTCCGATCCGGCGATCCGCGCCGACGAGCGGTCCATCGTCGAGCCGGCGTCGCAGGAGATCCGCTCGGTCTTCGAGGTGCACCGGATCAGCGAGGTCTTCGCCCGGCTCGTCCGCGACGAGCGCGTGGTCGGGCGGGCCCGCCAGATCCTCGGCTCGGACGTGTACGTCCACCAGTCCCGGATCAACGTCAAGCCCGGCTTCGGTGCGAGCGGCTTCTACTGGCACTCCGACTTCGAGACCTGGCACGCCGAGGACGGCCTGCCGAACATGCGCACCGTGTCGGTGTCGATCGCGCTGACCGAGAACTACGACACCAACGGTGGCCTCATGATCATGCCGGGGTCGCACAAGACCTTCCTCGGCTGTGCGGGGGCCACCCCGAAGGACAACTACAAGAAGTCGCTGCAGATGCAGGACGCGGGCACGCCCTCCGACGAGGCGCTCACCCGCTTCGCCACCCGGCACGGCATCAAGCTCTTCACCGGCCGGGCCGGCTCGGCGACCTGGTTCGACTGCAACTGCATGCACGGCTCGGGCGACAACATCACCCCGTTCCCGCGCAGCAACGTCTTCATCGTGTTCAACAGCGTGGAGAACGCGGCGGTGGAGCCGTTCGCGGCACCGGTGCGTCGTCCCGAGTTCATCGGGGCGCGGGACTTCACGCCGGTGAAGTGAGCATGTGCCCGGGGCCTCTCACCGGAGGGGCCCCGGGCCTCGCTGCACCGCTCGGCCACCGGGCGTTGCTGTACCGCTCGGCCACCGGGCGTTGCTGGACCGCTCGGCCACCGGGCCTCGCTGTACCGCTCGGCCCCGGGCTTTGCCGGCCGCTCAGCCGGACAGGACGTCCAGCAGCCGGTCGACATCCCCGGCGGTGTTGTAGAGATGGAAGGCGGCCCTCAAGCTGCCCGCGCGGTCGGACACCTCGACTCCCGCCCGGCTCAAGCCGGGCTGGAGGCGGCCGAGTTCGGGGACCGAGACGATCGGTGAGCCGGGGGCGGGGATCGGTTCGTGGCCCAGCGCGTGCAGACCCGCGCGGAAGCGGTCGGCGAGCGCGAGGTCGTGGGCGTGTACGTTCGCCACACCCAACTCCTCGATCAGCGCCAGGGATTGCCGGGCACCGGCGTACGAGAAGAGGCTGGGGCTCTCGTCGAACCGCCGCGCGGAGTGGGCGAGTTCCTCGACCGGTCCGTAGCAGCTGTCCCAGGGCTCCTGACCCGCGACCCAGCCCGCGAACACCGGCGTGAGGCCACCGAGGTCCTCCGGCACGACCAGGAAGGCCACGCCCCGCGGGCAGAGCAGCCATTTGAAGGCGACGGAAGAGACGTAGTCGTACGCGTCCGCCTCCAGGGGCAGCCATCCGGCGGCCTGGGACGCGTCGATGTAGGTACGCGCCCCGTGCGCCCGCGCCGCCGCGCGGATCCCCTCCAGATCGGCGACCCGCCCGTCCGCGGACTGCGCGGCGCTGACGGCGACGAGCGCCGTGCCGGGACGTACGGATTCGGCCATCCGCTCCAGCGGTACGGCGCGGACCTTGAGGTCACCGCGGACGTGGAAGGGGGTGACGACCGAGCTGAACTCCGCCTCGGCGGTGAGCACTTCGGCGCCCTGCGGCAGCGACGCGGCGATCAGCCCGCTGTAGACGGCGACCGAGGCCCCGGCCGCCACCCGGCGTCCGGGAACCCCGACCAGGCGCGCGAAAGAGTCGCGCGCCGCCTCGACGTCCGCGAACATGTCGGCCGGCTGTCCGGCCGCGACGGACTCGACGGCGGCCCGCATGGCGGCCACCGTGCGGGCCGGTACGAGCCCGGTGCTCGCGGTGTTCAGATAGGTGTTCTCCGGGGCGAACTCGGCGCGTACGAGGGTCTCGAAGGTCTCCATGGGACCACTCTGCGGCCCGAGGAACTCCCCGTCCATTGCGAAATTTTGCGTGGTTCCGCTAAGGGTCGCTTATACGTGCGCTCCGACCTGCGCTTTTATCCGCCTGCCCGCGATCTTGCACGCCTCAGTGCTGCGGTACGGCGCATCCGTCCGGACCGCAGGCCTCCGCGTCGGCGGAACCGTCCTGGATCAGCTTCAGCGGCGCGCGCTCGCCCCAGGCCTGGGTCAGCGCCTGGGTGAAGACGTCGGCGGGCTGGGCGCCGGAGACGCCGTACTTGCGGTCGAGGACGAAGAACGGCACGCCGTTCGCACCGAGCTCGGCGGCCTCGCGCTCGTCGGCGCGCACCTCGTCGGCGTACGCCTTCGGGTCGGCGAGGACCTCGCGGGCCGCGGCGGCGTCGAGACCGGCGGCGACGGCCAGCTCGATAAGCCGCTCGTCGTCGCCGAAGACGGTCCGCTCCTCGGCGAAGTTCGCCTTGTACAGCAGCCCGATCAGCTCGTCCTGCCTGCCCTTCTCCTTGGCGAAGTGCAGGAGGCGGTGCATGTCGAAGGTGTTGCCGTGGTCGCGGCCCCGGGTGCGGTACTCCAGACCCTCGGCGGCGGCCTGCGCGCCCAGGTTCTCCTCGCCGGCCCGCGCCTGCGCCTCGCTCATGCCGTACTTCTTGGTGAGCATCGTGATGACCGGCTGGATGTCACCCTTGGCGCGACCCGGATCGAGCTCGAAGGAGCGGTGCACGACCTCGACCTCGTCGCGGTGCGGGAAGGCGTCGAGCGCCTTGTCGAAGCGCGCCTTTCCCACGTAGCACCAGGGGCAGGCGATGTCGGTCCAGATCTCGACGCGCATCTCTTCGGCTCTCTTCAGGTCGTACGGGTACGGGGACACCCTCCAGGCGTCAGCTGTACGTGAACGTTCAAGTGGCGGGGTTCATTCCCCCGGCACCGTGTACCTCAGGAAGAGATGGTGGTCGCCCTCCGCGGGAGGGTTCTCCGGGTCGGGGACCCAGCCCAGACGGGCGTAGAAGGCCTGGGCGCGTCGGTTGTCGACGTGCACGTCGAGGGTGGCGGTCCGCTTCCGGTCGGCCTGCCACTCCTCGACGCAGGCCGCGTGCAGCCGGGTACCGATCCCGGCCCGCCAGCCGTCCGGGTCGACATGGAACTGGTAGAGCTTCACCGTGTCGGCGGGGGCGCCCTCGGCGGTGCGGAAGGAGGCGATGCCCGTGATCCGGCCCTTGTCGACGGCGCACAGCACATGCCCGTCCGGCCGCTCGATGGCGCTCCGCCAGGCCGCGAGCCAGTCCGTCCCGTCCTGCGGGATCCCGTCCGGGTAGTACGTCGCCCGGGCCCGGGCGTGCAGTTCGGCGACGGCCGCGGCCTCGGCGGGGAGCGCGGTCCTGATCACGCGGCCGACATGGTTCACACGGTCATGGATCATGCAACGGAGGACGTGACCGGAGTCGCCGTGGTTCCCAGGCGGCTGAACTGGACGCGGTAGGCGCTCGGGGTGAGGCCGGTGCGCCGGACCAGGTGGCCGCGGAGCGAGTCCGCCGTGCCGAGGCCGCAGGCGTGGGCCACCTGGTCCATGGGGAGGGCGGTGGTCTCCAGGAGTTCCTTGGCGCGTTCGATGCGCTGGTGGAGGAGCCACTGGAGAGGGCTCACCCCGCTCTCGGCGTGGAAGCGGCGGGTGAGCGTGCGCACGCTGACGCCCGCGTGCCGGGCGAGGTCGGTGAGCGTGAGCGGCTTGTCGAGGTTGCGCATCGCCCAGCCGCGGGTGTCCGCGCAGACCTCGCCGCGCTCGGGCGGCAGCGGGGTCTGGGTGAACTGGGTCTGGCCGCCCGGCCGCACGGGGGCGACGAGGGCGAGCCGGGCCACGCGGTTGGCGACCGCGGCGCCGTAGTCGGTCCGGATGATGTGCAGACAGAGGTCGATTCCGGCGGCGTACCCGGACGAGGAGAGGATCTGGCCGTCCTGGACGTAGAGGACGTCGCCCCTGAGGTCGACCGCCGGGTAGCGCTTGCGGAGTTCCTCGGCCTGCTCCCAGTACGTCGTCGCCTCCCTGCCCTCCAGCAGGCCGGCCTCGGCCAGTGCGAAGGCGCCGCTGCAGATGGAGGCGATACGCCTGCCCGCGGCGGCGGCCTCACGCAGGGCGGCCACGGTCCGGGGGTCGGGGGTGTAGCGCTCTCCCGTCCCCGCGACGAGCACCGTGTCCGCGTCCCGCACGGCGTCGAGCCCATGGCGTACGTACAGGTCGAGGCCACCGGTGGTGGGGACCGGTCCGGGCTCGGGGGCGCAGATGACCACCTCGTAGCCCGGCCGGCCGTCGATCTCCGCCTTCGTGAACAACAGCTCCGGGATGGCGAGGTTGAACATCGACACGGGGGACGCCGCGACGACGGCGATACGACGGGCGGACTGCGCTCGGCCCATGGCCAGAACCTCCGGATGTATGGCATTCAGGCCACTACTCTACGCCACCGGAGATCCGCAGCATGGGGGCATGTCAACAGAACCGGCTGTCGAGACGCCTTCGACCGACGCTCAACTTCCTCACTCTCCCGCCCCGTTGAACCCCTCCCCCTCCCCCTCACCCGCCCTCACCCTCACCGCCGCCCTTCTCGGCTTCGCGCTGATCACGCTCGACGCGTCCGTCGTGAACGTGGCGCTCCCGTCGATCGGGGCGACGCTCGGCGGCGGGATGTCGGGGCTCCAGTGGGTGGTGGACGCGTACACGCTGGCCTTCGCGGCGCTGATGCTGTCCACCGGGGCCTTCTCGGACCGGGCCGGGGCGAGCCGGGCGTACGGGATCGGGATCGCGGTGTTCACGCTGGCTTCGGTGGCGTGCGGTCTGGCGCCGAGTCTGCCGGTGCTGGTCGGCGCACGGGTCGTGCAGGGGGCGGCGGCGGCCGTCGTCCTGCCCGCCTCGCTCGCCCTGGTGCGGCAGGCGTACGCGGATGCCGCGCAGCGGTCGCGGGCGGTGGCCCTGTGGGCGGCGGGCGGTTCGGTCGCGGTGGCGCTGGGTCCGGTGGCCGGCGGCGCGCTGACCACGGTGTGGGACTGGCGGGGGATCTTCTTCATCAACCTGCCGCTGGGGGCGGTGGCGCTCGCGCTGCTGGTACGGGCGCCGCGCTCGGAGCGCCGGCCCGCCCCGCTGGACCTACCCGGCCAGCTGACGGCGATCGTGGCACTCACGGCGCTGACCTTCGCGGTCATCGAGGGCGGCGGGAAGGGGCTCGGCGCCCTCGCGGTGGCGGTCGTCGCGGGGCTGGTCTTCCTCCGGGTCGAGGCACGGCAGACGCATCCGGTGGTGCCGCTCGGTCTGTTCCGCAGCCGGAACGTGAGCGTGGCGGTCGCGGCGGGCGCCGCGTGCAGCGTGGCCTTCTACGGGGTGGTGTTCCTGTTCTCCCTCTTCTTCCAGCAGGTCCAGGGCCGCTCGGCGCTGTACGCGGGGCTGATGTTCCTGCCGATGACGGGGCTGATCGCGGTCACCAACATCGCGGCGGGGAAGCTGGCGAGCCGCTTCGGGCCCCGCCTGCCGATGCTGCTCGGACAGTCCCTGGCCGCCGTGGGGCTGCTGATCCTCCTGTCCGTCGACTCGTCGACCCCGCCCGGTCTGGTGGCCCTGCTCCTGGTCCCCATGGCCCTGGGATGCGCCCTGACGATCCCTCCGCTCACGGCCGCGATGATGGACGCGGTGCCCTCGGCCCGGGCGGGGCTGGCGGCGGGGGTCCTCAACTCGGCCCGCCAGGTGGCGGGCGGGCTGGCCATCGCGGCCTTCGGTTCCCTTGTCTCCGGGGGCTTCGAGGGTGGCCTTCGGGTGAGTCTCGTACTCAGTGCGGTGCTTCTCGCCCTGGCGGCGGTGGCGACGCTGGGGTTGCGGTTGGCGCGCTAGACCCTGGGGCTCCGCCCCAGACCCCGTTCGCGCAGTTCCCCGCGCCCCTGAATAAGGG
>NZ_JBHVWZ010000031.1:0-102778 GCF_042881985.1 Streptomyces sp. NPDC058246
CCGTTCTCGAAAGCCGGAGAGGCTGAGTATTAAGCCACTACCGCGTTCGAGGAGCGGGGGCGTTCAGGCCTCGGCCGTCGCGCCCCTCAGGCCCAGCAGGAGGACTTGGGTGAAGGCGCGGACCCACTCCTCGTCCGCGGGTTCGGCGCTGACGAGGGTGCGGTGGACGACCGCTCCCGCGACCATGTCGAAGATCAGGTCGGCGGTGCGCGCGGCGGCGGCCGGGTCGGACTCCGGCGGGAGTTCGCCGCGGGCCGTGGCGCGCGCCCGGCCCTCCAGGACCAGGCACTTCTGACGGTCGACGATCGACGTACGGATGCGTTCGCGCAGCGGCTCGTCGCGGGTGGATTCCGCCACCACCGCCATCAGGGCCGTCTTCGCCTCCGGGCGGCCCAGGATCGCCGCGAACTGGAGCACCACGCCCTCGATGTCGGCGGCCAGACTGCCCCGGTCGGGGAGCTCCAGCTCGTCGAAGAGGACCGCCACCGCGTCCACCACGAGCTCGTTCTTGCCCGCCCAGCGCCGGTAGAGGGTCGTTTTGGCGACCCCGGCGCGGGTCGCGACATCCCCCAACGTCAGCTTGGACCAGCCCAGTTCGACCAGTGCCGCGCGGGTCGCCTCCAGGATCGCGGCGTCCGCGGCGGCACTGCGCGGGCGCCCCGGACGGGGGGCGGAAGTGCGACTCTGCATTCAGCGACCCTATCCGGCCATGTCTGAGGTGGCTCGGCGGCCATATCCGGCGGTTCTGTGAAGCCGTGAGGGAGATCACCGGGGGATGGCACACGGGGATGCCCCGAGGCAGTTACGCTACGACCCGTAGCGAAAGCTCGTGCACCCTGACCCGTGCGCGAGCGACAACCACTGGCGCCAGGTGGGGACCCGGCGCCGAACATCACGCATCACGTCGTAAAACGCCTGGCTTTCGGAACACTTTTCACGCGCGCGCACAGAAGGGGGAGGATGTACTCATGCAGCCACGGAACATGTCCATGAGCGGAGTCGTCGACCTCGCCGCGGTGAAGGCGGCCCAGGAGGCCAAGGCGAAGGCGGAGCAGGCGCGCGCCGAAGCGGCCAGGCAGGGCGGCGGGGACGGGAGCGGGGCCGTGTCTCCCGCCAGCCTCGTGATCGACGTCGACGAAGCCGGTTTCGAGCGCGACGTCCTTCAGCGCTCCACCGAGGTACCGGTCGTCATCGACTTCTGGGCCGAGTGGTGCGAGCCGTGCAAGCAGCTGAGCCCGGTACTGGAGCGGCTGGCCCTTGAGTACAACGGGCGGTTCGTCCTGGCCAAGGTGGACGTCGACGCCAATCAGATGCTGATGCAGCAGTTCGGGATCCAGGGGATCCCGGCCGTCTTCGCCGTTGTCGCGGGGCAGGCTCTGCCGCTCTTCCAGGGGGCCGCCGGCGAGGCCCAGATCCGCGGGACCCTCGACCAGTTGATCGAGGTCGCCGAGCAGCGCTTCGGCCTCACCGGCCTCGTCGTCGACCCCGACGCCGAGCCCGGCAGCGCCCCCGCGGCGCCCGAGGTGCCGGCCGGCCCGTACGACGCGCTCCTCGAGGCCGCCGTTCAGGCCCTGGACGCGGGTGACTTGGGCGGTGCCGTCCAGGCGTACAAGAACGTACTGAGCGACGACCCGGGCAACACGGAGGCCAAACTGGGACTCGCCCAGGCCGAGTTGCTCCAGCGGGTGCAGAGCGTCGATCCGCAGCAGGTGCGCAAGGACGCCGCCGAGAAGCCCGGCGACGTACCGGCGCAGATCACCGCCGCCGACCTGGACCTGGTGGGCGGCCACGTCGAAGACGCGTTCGGACGGCTCATCGACACGGTGCGGCGGACGGCGGGCGACGACCGTGACGCCGTACGACTGCGGCTGCTCGAGCTCTTCGAGGTGGTCGGGGCCGACGATCCGCGGGTGATCGCGGCACGCCGGGCGCTCGCCAGGGCCCTGTTCTGACCGGTGCCCTGATCGGCGCCGCGACCGGTGTCCTGACCAGTTCCTAAACGCCGGGGCTTGTGATGCCCAGGTGAAAGATTGGCAGACGAGGCGACATGTGGCCGCGCTTTACCAAAACTTGGTAAACGCGGCCGCTGTTACTTGGAGTAAGTCAGAGGCGTCGATCTGTCGGATTCCGTCCAAAGATCAATGTTTTTGTCCACCGGGGTGCTGCCACCCTGCGTCGCCGACCGATACCGCCGGGTCGTTGTTCGGTTATCCGGCCGTTACTAGCGAGTAACGAACCCCCTTGTGCGGGCGGCGAGAATGCACCACGATCGGCGACGCTCGGTCCATTCCCCCCTACTCCGACAGCCAATCGGGTCAAGGGGTTTTCTGGGTCCCCACCGAGTAGAGCCGACGGCAGTGGCGTCGGCTCTTGGGCAGGGGGGTCTTTGCCGTTCGGCAGAGCCTGTCCAGCAGGTTGTGCGTGATGCGTGTCAGGCGCGACCAGTGGTTGTCGCTCGGGGGTGATCGCCGGTGATTCGGGTGCTCTTAGCGCCTCCGAGTACGGGCGCTCTCCTTCCCGAGGACGTAGCACTTCTCCCATCCCTGCCCGGCTGAGCCGCCGTCATGGGGCAGTCAGGGCCAGGAGATGTACGTCCGAGAAGGAGGAAATATGGAGTCCCAGGTGCGTGGCGGGACCAGATGGAAGCGGTTCGCCGTCGTGATGGTGCCCAGCGTGGCCGCCACGGCAGCGATAGGTGTCGCCCTCGCGCAGGGCGCTCTCGCCGCGTCGTTCAGCGTTTCCGGTCAGTCGTTCAAGGTGACGGCGGACCAGCTCCACGGCGAAGGTTTCTCGCAGTACGGAGCCATCGACTCGGGGTACACCCTCGACGGTAAGAAGACGGCTCACCCCGTCGCGGTCTCGGCGTTCAAGTCCGCGTCGATCACCAACATGTGCCAGTCGGTGGTCACCCCGGACATCCCGCTGCTCGGATCGGTCAGCCTGATCCTGAAGGCGGGCGGCGGTGGTACGCCGGTCCAGGCCGAGAACCTGTACATCGACGTCGAGGACCTCGAGGCCAACGCGACGTTCCACAACATCGACATCGGTGTTGCGGCCAAGGACGCCAGCAAGGGTCCGGGCATCGCCAAGGGTGACGCGGCCAACCCGTACGGGTTCGCCCAGCAGGCCGACTCGGCCGACCTGAGCAACGTCAAGCAGACGGCGTGGGCGACCACCGCCGGCACGTTCAAGCTCAGCGGCCTGAAGATGTCGCTGTCCAAGGGCGTCAAGGAGTGCTACTAGGCACTCCAGGGGCGGGCGAGGGGGCCCCGGCTGCTTCGCCCGCCCCGCTCCTTACCTCCGTACGCACACGCCTTACGCGTACTTCTCACAGCAAGCCGTTCCAGGGAGCTGTTTTCCATGAGCGCCGAGACTCCTGCCGCGCCCGGCCAGAACGAGCACTACCTCCGGGTCTTCCGGCGGAACTTCCGAACCTGGAGGGGTGAACGCCCGTTCTGGGCCGGTCTGTTCGTTCTGCTCGGCGGTGGACCCATTGCCTACTTCCCGTATGCGAACCTCCAGATCGGCCATCTGACGCTCGCGATGGCCACCACCGCGGGCGCGGGTTCCCTGATCATCGGCGTGCTGCTCGTCGTGCTGGGCATCAGTCTCTGGTTCCAGAAGCACGTACGGACCTTCGCCGGGGTCGCGGCGATTCTGCTGGCTCTGGTGTCCATCCCGGTGGCCAACCTCGGTGGCTTCCTCATCGGCTTCCTGTTCGCCATGATCGGCGGCGCGATGGCCGTCTCCTGGGTGCCGGCTGATCCCGCCGAGGAGCAGGCCGCGCCCGAGCCCGTCGGCAAGGGTGAGCCCTACCCGAGCGTGGACAGCGCGGCGGCCGGGCCTGCGGCGGCCGCGAACGGTCCGGCTGAGCCGAACGATCTGTCAGGAACGAGCCCGAGCAACGGGGCGAACGGGAGGCACAGTGCCGGCTGACGAGGTGACCCACGGGACTGATGTGGACGAGTCCCGTGTGAGAACCGGGCCGCGCCACGCGGCCCCCAGGAAGCCGCTGTTCACCAGATTCCACGTGCCGGCCGGCAAGGCGATCGCCCTTGCCGCCATGCCCACCGCGGTCCTGATGGGGATGGGCCTCACCCCGACGCTCGCGCAGGCCGAGGACCACCCGACCTCCAAGAGCCTCACGGCCGACGAGTACCAGAAGTGCGTCGAGGCCGTGGACGGCGCGAACGCGTCGGACTCGGCGTCGCCCTCCGCCTCCGCTTCCGACTCGGCCTCACCGAGCGCGAGCGAGTCCACCGACAAGGCCACGCCGACCCCCTCGGCGTCCTCGGGCACGTCCTCTTCGTCGGATTCAGGTTCCGACGACAAGGCCGAGCCCACGCCGTCGGCCTCCTCGTCCTCCGCGAGCACGTCGGACAAGTCGTCGGACAAGTCCTCCGGCAGCGGTACGTCGTCCACGCCGGCCCCCTCGGCGTCCGCGAGCAGCGGCAACGTCCTGGACACCATCGGCGACGCGATCGGCGGCATCCTCACGGGCGGCGGCTCTTCTAAGAGCTCCTCCAGCCCGACGCCGTCCGCGTCCGCCTCCGCGTCCGCCTCCGCTTCGCCGAGCGCGAGCAAGGGCAGCTCCGGCAGCGCCTCCGACACCGTCAAGGACACGACCGACAAGGTCACCGAGACGGTCAAGGACACGGTGAAGGACACCACCGACACCGCGTCCAAGGCGGCCTCGGACGCCACCAAGAAGGTGAAGGCGGCAGCCGACGCGGCCACCGCGTCCCCGAGCCCCTCCGCGAGCTCCGGCACGGACGCCTCGGGGTGCCCGGTCGCCACCGACGACCAGGGCGGCGTCGACAACCCGGTGACGCTGCCCGACGACCCCTGGTACCTGGACGCCAGCTCGCTGCTGCTCAAGGGCGCCGACTACCAGGGCGTCGTGAAGGTCAAGACGGCCAACGGGTCGACCAAGAAGGTCCTGAAGTACGTGATCTCCGGTGGCACGGACATCGGTGACCTGCACCAGACGGTGAAGGACAAGCAGTCCGGCAAGACCTACCACGTGCAGGCGGCCAGTGGCTCGACGTCCACCATCCGCGACGGCGACACGGTCATGTACACGGAGAGCATCTCCGGGAACCTGTTCGGTCTGATCCCGATCACGTTCAGCCCGGACAACCCTCCGCCGCTGAACATCCCGTTGATCTACTTCACCAAGGTGAAGGTCGTCCAGGCCGGCCAGTTCGGCGGGTCTCTGACCGTACCCGGGCTGCACTCGTACCAGACCGACTGAGCGCCCCAGAGCCCGTCCGGGAGCCGCAACACGCTGAGGGCGCCCCCTGCAAGCAGGGGGCGCCCTCAGCGGCGTACGAGGACCGCGCGGGGTCAGGGGCGGCCGCTCTCGCCCAGGTGGTGCACCCGGACCATGTTGGTCGTGCCGGGGACGCCGGGAGGCGAACCGGCGGTCATGACGACGACGTCGCCCTCGTTGAAGCGCTTGAGCTTCTGGAGCTCGTGGTCGACCAGGTCGACCATCTCGTCGGTGCTGTTCACGAACGGCACGACGTGGGACTCGACGCCCCAGCTCAGCGTCAGCTGGTTGCGGGTGCCCTCGTCCGTGGTGAAGGCCAGGATCGGCTGGAGCGCGCGGTAGCGGGACAGCCGGCGGGCGGTGTCACCGGACTTGGTGAAGGCCACCAGGCCCTTGCCGCCGAGGAAGTCGGCGATCTCGCAGGCGGCGCGGGCGACCGAACCGCCCTGCGTGCGCGGCTTCTTGCCGGGGACCAGCGGCTGCAGGCCCTTGGAGAGGAGCTCCTCCTCGGCCGCCACGACGATCCTCGACATCGTCTTGACCGTCTCGACCGGGTACGCGCCCACGGACGACTCGGCGGACAGCATGACCGCGTCGGCGCCGTCGAGGATCGCGTTGGCGACGTCGGACGCCTCGGCGCGCGTGGGGCGGGAGTTGGTGATCATCGACTCCATCATCTGGGTCGCGACGATCACCGGCTTGGCGTTGCGGCGGCACAGCTCCACGAGGCGCTTCTGCACCATCGGGACCTTCTCCAGCGGGTACTCGACGGCCAGGTCGCCACGGGCCACCATGACGGAGTCGAAGGCCGCGACGACGCCCTCCATGTTGTCGACCGCCTGCGGCTTCTCCACCTTGGCGATGACGGGGACCCGGCGGCCCTCCTCGTCCATCACCTTGTGGACGTCGTTCACGTCGTTGGCGTCGCGGACGAAGGACAGCGCGACCATGTCGCAGCCCATCTTCAGGGCGAAGCGGAGGTCCTCGATGTCCTTCTCGGACAGCGCCGGCACGTTCACGGCCGCGCCGGGCAGGTTGATGCCCTTGTGGTCGGAGATCACGCCGCCCTCGATGACGACCGTCTTGACCCGGGGGCCGTCGACCTCGACGACCTTCAGCTCGACGTTGCCGTCGTTGATCAGGATCGGGTCGCCCTTGGAGACGTCACCGGGCAGACCCTTGTAGGTCGTGCCGCAGATGGTCTTGTCGCCGGGCACGTCCTCGGTGGTGATGGTGAACTCGTCACCACGCTCCAGCTCGACGGGGCCCTCGGCGAAGGTCTCCAGCCGGATCTTCGGGCCCTGGAGGTCGGCGAGCACACCGATGGCCTTGCCGGTCTCGGCCGAGGCGGCCCGGACGCGGTCGTACCGCCCCTGGTGCTCGGCGTGCGTGCCGTGGCTGAAGTTGAAGCGGGCCACATTCATGCCGGCTTCGATCAGCGCGATGAGCTTTTCGTGGGAGTCGACCGCGGGGCCGAGAGTACAGACGATTTTCGAACGGCGCATGGGGCGATCCTATCGGTTTGTTTCGCTGCGGAATATTCCGTCTGGTGGAAAATACAAATGGGCGGCCGTGCGCTCAGGCGTGGCTCTTTCCGGCGTTCTTTCCGACCAGCGCATACGTCTGTGTGGCGATCTCCAGTTCCTCGTCCGTCGGCACCACCGCGACCGCGACCCGCGCGTACGGCGGCGAGATGAGCCGCGGCTCGTCGCCGCGTACGGCGTTCAGGTCGCCGTCGACCGCGAGGCCCAGTTCCTCCAGGCCGGCGATCGCGGCCTCGCGCACCGGGGCGGCGTTCTCCCCGACTCCGGCGGTGAAGGCGATGGCGTCCACCCGGCCGAGGACCGCGTAGTAGGCGCCGATGTACTTCTTCAAGCGGTGAATGTAGATGTCGAAGGCGAGCTGTGCCTGCTCGTCACCCTCATCGACACGACGGCGGATCTCGCGCATGTCGTTGTCGCCGCACAGGCCGATCAGGCCGCTCTTCTTGTTGAGAAGAGTGTCGATCTCGTCGGTGGACATTCCGCCAACACGCATCAAATGGAAGATGACCGCCGGATCCATGTCACCGGAGCGCGTACCCATCACGAGCCCTTCCAAGGGCGTGAGCCCCATGGAGGTGTCCACGCAACGTCCGCCCCGTACGGCCGTCGCGGACGCTCCGTTGCCCAGGTGCAGCACGATGAGGTTCACGTCCTGCGGGGCCTTGCCCAGCAGCTGGGCGGTCGCCCGGGACACATACGCGTGCGAGGTGCCGTGGAACCCGTACCGCCTGATCCGGTGCTCGTCGGCGGTCTTCACGTCGATCGCGTAGCGCGCGGCCGACTCCGGCATCGTCGTGTGGAAGGCGGTGTCGAAGACGGCGACCTGGGGGAGGTCAGGGCGCAGCGCCATCGCGGTGCGGATGCCGGTGAGGTTCGCCGGGTTGTGCAGCGGCGCCACCGGGATCAGCCGCTCGATCTCGGCGAGGACGGCGTCGTCGACGACGGTGGGGTCGGTGAAGTACTTCCCGCCGTGCACGACCCGGTGGCCGATCGCCGCCAGCTCGGGGGAGTCCAGACCGAGACCGTCCGCGGCCAGCTCCGTCGCCACGGCCTTCAGGGCGGCCCCGTGGTCGGCGATCGGGCCGATCTGCTCGCGGGACGGACCGCCGGTCAGCGGCGTGTGTTTCAGCCGGGAGGTCTCCTCGCCGATCCGCTCCACCAGACCGACCGCGAGCCGGGAGCTGTCGCGCATGTCGAGCAGCTGGTACTTCACCGACGAGGAACCGGAGTTGAGGACGAGGACGCGGGTGGCGGAGGTGGCGCTCACTGCTGGGAGGCTTTCTGGTCGGGGGTCTGGGACTGGATCGCCGTGATGGCCACGGTGTTGACGATGTCCTGGACGAGTGCGCCGCGGGACAGGTCGTTGACGGGCTTGCGCAGGCCCTGGAGGACCGGGCCGACGGCGATCGCGCCGGCCGAGCGCTGCACGGCCTTGTAGGTGTTGTTGCCGGTGTTGAGGTCCGGGAAGATCAGCACGGACGCCTGTCCGGCGACCTCCGAGTCCGGCAGCTTGGTCGCCGCGACGGAGGGCTCGACGGCGGCGTCGTACTGGATCGGCCCCTCGATCTGCAGGTCGCCGCGGCGCAGTCGCACCAGCTCGGTCGCCTCGCGCACCTTGTCGACGTCGGCGCCGGAACCGGACGTACCCGTCGAGTACGACAGCATCGCGATCCGGGGTTCGACGCCGAACTGCTCGGCGGTGGCGGCCGACTGGATGGCGATGTCGCAGAGCTGCTCGGCGTTCGGGTCGGGGTTCACGGCGCAGTCGCCGTAGACGAGGACCTTGTCGGCGAGGCACATGAAGAAGACGGACGACACGATCTTGGAGTCCGGCTTGGTCTTGATGATCTCGAAGGCGGGCCGGATGGTGGCGGCCGTGGAGTGCACCGAACCCGACACCATGCCGTCGGCGAGACCCTCCTGGACCATCAGCGTGCCGAAGTAGTTCACGTCGGCGACGACGTCGTACGCCAGCTCGACCGTGACCCCCTTGTGGGCGCGCAGCTGGGCGTACTTCTCGGCGAAGGAATCCCGCAGTTCGGAGGTCTGCGGGTCGATGAGCTGGGTGGCGCCGAGGTCGATGCCGAGGTCGGCGGCCTTCTTGCGGATCCGGTCGACGGGCCCGAGCAGCGTCAGGTCGCAGACGCCCCGGCGCAGCAGCACCTCGGCGGCGTGCAGGACGCGCTCCTCGGTGCCCTCGGGGAGGACGACACGGCGCTTGTCGGAGCGGGCCTGCTCCAGGAGCTTGTGCTCGAACATCATCGGGGTGAGCCGGCCGCTGCTGGGCGCCGAGACCCGCTTGAGGAGGTCACCGGTGTCCACGTACCGCTCGAAGAGGCCGAGGGCCGTCTCCGCCTTGCGGGGCGTGGCGGCGTTCAACTTCCCTTCGAGGCCGAACAGCTCGGCCGCGGTCGGGAAGGAGTTCCCGGCCACCGAGACGACCGGGGTGCCGGGGGCGAGGCGGGCGGCGAGGGTGAGGATCTCGTCGCTCGGCGTCTCGTTCAGGGTGAGCAGGACGCCGGCTATGGGCGGGGTGCCCGCGCTGTGCGCGGCGAGCGAGCCGACGACGAGGTCGGCGCGGTCGCCCGGGGTGACCACGAGACATCCCGGGGTCAGGGCGTTCAGGAAGTTCGGCAGCATCGCGCCGCCGAAGACGAAGTCGAGCGCGTCCCGGGCCAGGCCCGCGTCGTCGCCGAGGATCACCTTGCCGCCCAGGGCGTGGGTGATCTGCGCGACCGTGGGCGCGGAGAGCGCGGGCTCGTCGGGCAGCACGTAACAGGGCACGGGGAGCCGGGAGTCGAACCGCTCGAGGATTCCGGCGCGGTCGGCCGCCGCCACCCGGTTCACGATCATGGCGAGCACGTCGCAGCCCAGACCGTCGTACGCACGGTAGGCGTTGCGGGTCTCGGCGCGGACGGACTCGGCGGTCTGGCCCCGGCCGCCGACCACCGGGATGACCGACGCGCCGAACTCGTTCGCCAGCCGGGCGTTGAGCGCCAGCTCGTCGGGGAACTGGGTGTCGGCGTAGTCGGTGCCGAGCACGAGGACGACGTCGTAGTCCCGGGCGACCGCGTGGAAGCGGTTCACCAGGGAGGAGACCAGCTCGTCCGCCCCCTGCTCGGCCTGGAGCGCGGACGCCTCGTGGTAGTCCATGCCGTCCACCGTCGCCGGGTCCTGCGCCAGCCGGTAGCGGGCGCGGAGCAGCTCGAAGAGCCGGTCGGGGCCGTCGTGCACGAGCGGACGGAACACCCCCACCCGGTCGACCTGGCGGGTCAGGAGCTCCATGACCCCCAGCTCGACGACCTGGCGGCCGTCGCCGCGGTCGATCCCGGTCACGTACACGCTGCGCGTCACGCGTGCTCTCCATCCGTTTCGTCGCTGGGGTTGCCTGGGTGTTCCTGGCGGCTGTGCCGCCGTGCCGGTGTGCTCGTGGCGGCCGGGTTCTTCGAAGGCGTTCCTGCGGACGTTCTTGTGGGCGTTCTTGTGGGGCGTTGTTCTGGGCTCTTCGTGGGGTCTTCGTGGGCTCTTTGTGGCGCGAAAAAATAGCCCGCCGGGGTGAGCAGAACCCTCTTGACAATACCTCTGCGGGTAGCTAGGGCGCCCGCCAGGACAAACGCCCTGGTGGGGCGGAGGGAGGCGGCGGTGCCCCGCGGACAGGGAAACAGCGGCGCCCCGCGGGCCGTGAAACAATCGGATCGGCTCACCGGTCCCAACAGCGAGCAGGAGACACAGCACGATGCGCATCGGAGTTCTCACCGCAGGCGGCGACTGCCCGGGCCTGAACGCAGTGATCCGATCGGTCGTGCACCGAGCGGTCACCAACTTCGGGGACGAGGTCATCGGCTTCGAGGACGGCTACGCCGGACTGCTCGAAGGCCGCTTCCGTACCCTCGACCTCGACGCGGTCAGCGGCATCCTCGCCCGCGGCGGCACCATCCTCGGCTCCTCCCGTCTGCAGCGCGACCGGCTTCGCGAGGCCTGCGAGAACGCCCAGGACATGGCCCGCGAATTCGGCATCGACGTGCTCATCCCGATCGGCGGCGAGGGCACGCTGACGGCGGCACGCATGCTGTCCGACGCGGGTCTCCCGGTCGTCGGTGTCCCCAAGACGATCGACAACGACATCTCGTCCACGGACCGCACCTTCGGCTTCGACACGGCGGTGGGCGTGGCCACGGAGGCCATGGACCGTCTGAAGACGACGGCCGAATCCCACCAGCGCGTGATGGTCGTCGAGGTCATGGGCCGGCACGCCGGCTGGATCGCCCTGGAGTCCGGGATGTCCGCCGGCGCCCACGGCATCTGCCTGCCCGAGCGCCCCTTCGACCCGTCCGACCTGGTGGCGATGGTCGAGGAGCGCTTCGCCCGCGGCAAGAAGTTCGCGGTCATCTGCGTCGCCGAGGGCGCCCACCCCATCGAGGGCACCATGGACTACGGCCACGGCGCGATCGACCAGTTCGGCCACGAGCGCTTCCAGGGCATCGGCGCGGCCCTCGCGTACGAGCTGGAGCGCCGCCTCGGCAAGGAGGCCAAGCCGGTCATCCTCGGCCACATCCAGCGCGGCGGCACGCCGACGGCGTACGACCGGGTGCTGGCGACGCGGTTCGGATGGCACGCGGTGGAGGCGGCCCACCGGGCCGAATTCGGCAAGATGACGGCGCTGCGCGGCACGGACATCAAGATGGTGCCGCTCCACGAGGCCGTCACCGAGCTGAAGACGGTGCCGAAGGACCGGATGGACGAGGCGGAGTCGGTGTTCTGACCCCGGCCGGCTGTGGGTCACTCCTCCGAATCCTTTGAATCCTTCAGTACGTACTTCACTTTCCTACGAATCCTCAGTTCGTACTCTTCTGGACCATCGACCAGAAGTGATCGACGATCCGGTCGAGGAACTCCCGGCCGGAGTCGCTGGAGTCGGTGGCGGCCGAGCCGCCGCCCCAGCTCAGACTGGCGACCATCTGCCCCTGATAGTCCGTGTGCATCTCCTGGAGGACGTCCTCCAGGAGGTGGCGGTCCAGGGGAACCATCCTCCCGACCGGCCGCACATACGCCTGCCAGCGCGTCGTCATCGCGCTGCGCAGCAGCTCCGCGAGCTTGTCGTCGCGTCCCGTCACGGTGATGAAGTCGGGCAGCGAGAGTTCGAGGATGTCGGCGAGCGCGGCCGACTGCCGCTCGTTGCCGCGCCACTGGTCCGTCTCCTCCATCCGCTGGTACGCGAGGAGCTCCAGGCCGACGGCGCGGGCGACGTCCTCCTGGGCGAGGCCGCGGGAGATGCGGTGTTCGCGCAGCGTGCGGGGCGCGCCGATGAGCTCGCCGGGCGAGCACCACAGCACGCCGGCGAGGGCGGTGAGCTCGGGCGCGCTCGGCGAGGTGATCCCGCGCTCCCAGGCGGCGACGAGGTCGGGAGTGACGTACGGCAGCCCGTACGAGGCTCTCATCCCGTACGCGACATGCTCGGGCCCCATTCCGAGCGCCGCCCGCAGTCTGCGGGCGGCCGGGGCGTTGAAGGGCGGGGTGGGCTGTTGGGCCTGCGGTCGGTGCACGCGCACAAAGTATGGGTCCGAGACAGCGCTGACTACGGTCTGCTCAGCCACAATCACAGATTGTAGGAACATACGGTTTCAGCCACGGGCCCCGGTGGCGGGAGCGTACGGAGCGACACGTGACCCGGGCCCCACAGCCCCCGGGCTTCTCATCCCTTGACGGCCCCACCCAGGGCGAACCCCCCACCCAACCGCCTCGCCACCAGCACATACAGAACCAGCACCGGCGTCGAATAGATCACCGAGAACGCCGCCAGCTGCCCGTACACCACCATCCCCCGATTTCCGAAGAACTCATTGATGCTCACGGACGCCGGCATCTGGTCCGGAGTGAGCAGCAGCATGAACGGGACGAAGAAGTTCCCCCACATCATCACGAACGAGAAGACCGTCACCACGGCCACGCCCGGCCCCATCAGCGGCAGCACGATCCGCATCAGCGACTGGAACGACGACGCTCCGTCCGTCCAGGCCGCCTCCTCCAGCTCCTTCGGGACGCCGTCCATGAAGTTCTTCATCAGCCAGATGGCGAAGGGAAGCTGAGAAGCCGCGAAGAAGAAGATCGTGCCCTGCATGGTGTCGATCAGATTGACCTGTACGAACAGCGCGTACACCGGGACCATGATCGCGGTGATCGGCAGACTCGTCGCGAAGAGGATCGTCAGCAGGAAAGGGCGGTTGAGACGCGAGCGGAAGCGGGACAGCGGATACGCCGCCAGCGCCGCGCACACCACCGTGAGCAGCGTTCCGCCCCCGCACAGGATCAGGCTGTTGAGGAGCGGGGTGAACGTGATGTCCGGCTTCAGTACGGCGTCGAAGTTGGCCAGGGTGACACCGTCCGGCACCTTCACCTTCAGGTCGGCGTGCGCGTCCAGCGACGACAGGACCACCCAGGCGAGCGGCAGTGCGAACGCGGCCGCCACCACGAGGAGCCCGGCGTCGGCGGCGAGCCGGCGCTGGGTGCGGCGGGACCTCGGAGTCGTACGTCCCGACATGTCAGACCTCCGTCCGCAGCAGCCGCATGTACACCGCCGAGAACAGCGAGCCGACGACCAGCAGCAGGAGCGCCACCGCAGTCCCGTACCCGATCATGCTCTTCTGAAAGGCCTGCTCGTACATGAAGAGAGGGAGGGTCTGGCTGCGATTTCCCGGCCCGCCGCGCGTCATCACCCAGATCAGGCCGAAGACGGACAGGGTCTGCAGGGTGTTCAGCATCAGGTTCGTGCCGATGGAGCGGCGAATCATCGGCAGGGTGATGTGCCACATCCGTCGCCAGCCGCCTGCCCCGTCCACCTCCGCCGCCTCCGTGATCTCCTTCGGGATCTCGTTCAGCGCCGCCGAATAGACCAGCATCGAGAAGGCCGTCCCCCGCCACACGTTCGCGAACGACACCGCCAGGATCGGCAGCGTGAACATCCAGTTCTGGGAGGGGAGATGGAGCCAGTCGAGGATGGCGTTCAAAGTGCCTTCGCGGCGGAAGAAGGCGTACAGCAGGAAGCCCGCGACCACCTCCGGCAGGACCCACGCCGTGATCACGATTCCGCCGACCAGCGTGCGGACCGGCTTCGACGCGCGCTGCATCAGCGCGGCCAGTGCCAGCCCCAGGGTGTTCTGGCCGACCAGTGACGACAGCACCGTGAACACCAGGGTCAGCCAGACGGCGTTGAGGAACGCGTCGTCCTTGAACGCGGCCCGGAAGTTGTCGAAGCCGACGAAGGACGAGTGGGCCTGGCCCGTCAACTGCAGGTCCGTGAAGGCGATGTACGCGCAGTAGGCGATCGGGCCCGCGAGGAAGAGGAGCAGGAGAACCACGGCCGGGGCGAGCGGGAGCGCGCGGGTCAGGGAGCGCAGGTGGCCTCCCCGGCGCGGCGGAGCGACCTTCGTACCCACCGGGCGGACCGGAGAAGCCGCCCGCGTACCCACGCTCACTTCTTGATCACTTGGTTGTCGGTGGCCGTCTTCAGTTCCTCGTCGTAGCCGCTCGCCGCCTTGTCGACCGAGCTGTCGCCCGTCGTCACGCCCTCCATCGCCTCCTGGATGGCGGTCGAGACCTTCGGGTACGCCGGGTACGCGGGCCGGTAGTGCGTGCTCGCGACCAGGTCCGTGAAGAACTTGATGCCGGGCTGCGCCTGCACGTACGCGGGATCGGCGGCCACGTCCTTGCGCACCGCGATACCGGAGTTGGCGATGTACCACTTCTGGGCGTTCGCCTTGGTCTGCATCGTCTCGATGAACTTGAAGGCCAGGTCGGGGTTGGCCGCTTTGGCGGGGATCGACCAGGTCCAGCCGCCGGACATGCTCACCTTGCCGCGGGCCTGGCCGTGCTGGGTGGGCATGGAGGCGAGGCCGAGCTTTTGCGACCACTCGGGCCATTCGTGGCCGGAGCCCTTCAGCCAGTCCTGCGGGAGCCAGCTGCCGTCGAGGTTGATGCCGAGCTTGCCCTGGGGCAGCAGCTCACCGCGGATGCGCGTCTGGATGTTGGGGTCCAGGGCGTCGGCGACATCGAGGCCGAGCTTCTCCTTGTAGACCGTCTCCACGAAGGTGAGGGCGTCCTTGAAGCCCTGGCTCCCGGCGATCCACTTCTTCGATGCCGTGTCGTACAGGGGGTCCGTCGTCCCGTCGCCCGTCCCGTACAGCAGCATCTCGAAGCCCTGCATGGTGGCGGCCTCGCCGGCGGGCTTGCCGGTGTAGACGTTCAGGGGCGTGACACCGGGGACCTTCGCCTTGATGGCGCGCGCGGCGCTCAGCACGTCGTCCCATGTCTTCGGCTGCCAGTCGCTCGGCAGGCCCGCCTTCTTGAAGATCGCCTTGTCGAACCAGAGCCCCCGCGTGTCCGTCCCGTCCGGAACTCCGTACGTCTTCCCGTCCTGCGCCTTGGCCGCGGACTTCGCCGTGTCGATGAACTGACCCCAGTCCGGCCACTTGTCGAGGTAGGAGTCGAGCGGCTTCAAATACCCGCTGGTGATGTCCGAGTTGATCAGGAACGTGTCCTCGTAGACCAGATCGGGCGCCGTCTTGGGCGACCTCAGCATCTGCTGGAGCTTCGTGTAGTACTCGGAGTCCGGAGCCTTGATCGGGACGAGTTCGACCTTCTTCCCCGGGTTCGCCTTCTCGAACTCCTTCTTCATCTGGCCCAGGTAGGTGTCCATCACCCTGATCGAGTTGTCCGTGGACTGTTTGAAGGAGATCTTCACGGTGTCCGGATCGCTCCCGGATCCCGAACCGCAGGCGGTGAGCGCGGTGGCGGTGAGCAGAGTCGCGAGAAAAAGTGGGGCGGCGGTGGGGCGCACGGGCACGACCTCCTACTGACCGACATCGTTGTCGGCCGAGCCGAGTTGTCTGCTCGGTGAACCTAAGAGGTGTGCGGATGTCAGGTCAATGACTCTGCAGTGACTTGGACCTGGGCAGCCTGCGACGAAGCCCCCGCCCGGTTGAACGCCTCGACCGCCTCGAGCCAGGCGACGCGGGCCTCGGTGGGGCGGCCCGCGGAATCGTGGATTCTGCCGAGAGCGGTCAGCGTCTGTCCCGCGCCGTACCAGTCGGAGAACTCCCTGCAGATCTCGAGGTCCTTTCTGTAGGCCTCGATGGCTTCCTCGGTCCGGCCCGTCTCCTGCAGAGCCAGGCCCACGTGGTACCAGGCCATACCTTCGCGGTGCCGGTCCCCTGTGGCCCGGTGCAGGTCGCGGGCGCACATGTGGGCATGCAGCGCCTCCTCGGTCCGCCCCGCCTTCCGCAGGGCGAGGCCGAGATGGTTCCACGCCATGCCCTCGCGATTGAGGTCTCCTGTCGCGTGGTGCAGGTCGCGGGCGCGTGTGTGCGCTTCGATGGCTTCCGCACTCCGGCCCGCCGTGCGCAGAGCGAGGCCCAGGCTGTTCCAGGCTCCCGCTTCGCGATTGCGGTCGCCGGCGGCTCGGTGCAGGTCGCGGGCGCGCGTGTGCGCCTCGATGGCCTCCATGACCTGGCCTGACCCTCGAAGGGCGTAGCCGAGCTGGTTCCAGGCCACGCCTTCGCGGTCACGGTCGTCCCGGCGCCGGGCGGCCTGCTGCGCGGCTTGACTGACTGTCACGTAGTCGTCGAAGTACCGGCGCCAGTCCAGGTAGGCACCCAGCGTCAGGGCGATGTCGGTGGCGGCGAGCGCGTGACGGTCGTCCGCTGCCCACTGCGTTGCCGCGACGAGGTTCGCGCGCTCCGCGTCCAGCCAGGCGAGCGCCGCGGGGCGGTCGTCGAACAGATTCGGCACCGGGTTCCCCGGCAGCCACCGCATGTGATTGTCGGCGGCCTCCGTCCGGCTCAGGTAGAAGCTCAGCATGTTTCCTCTGGCGGTTTCGCCCTCCTCCGTCAACGAGGGGTCGCTTGCCACGACAGCTGCCGCATACGCCCGCACCAAGTCGTGCAACCGCCACCGCACCAGCCCGGACGACGGGACGGGGGTCACGAGGCGGCTGGCCGCCAGCTCCTCCAGAAGGGGGAGGGTCTGCTCGGGCGTGGCGCCGCATGATGCCCCGGCCGCACCGCTGTCGACCTCGGCGGTCGGGGCCAGCGCCAGGAGGCGCAGCAACCTGGCCTGCGCTTCCGGCAGCCGGGTGTAGGCCAGGTCGAATATCGGGCGAAGGGCCAGCGTGGCCGTGGGGTCGGTGGTCGCGCGGATGTCGGTGACCAATGAGCCGATGGTGCGGTATCGGCGTCTGCGCAACATGGCCGCGGCGATCTGGAGGGCCAGTGGATGGTTTCCGCACACCACGGCCAGTTCCGCGAGGGCGGCGGGCTCTTGGGCGGGCCGGTCGTCGCGGTCGTCGCTCAGCCGCAGCGATTTGGTGATGAGGCCGGCGGCGGCGGACGGAGTCAGAGTGTCGAGGTCGATCAGGCGCGCGGGCAGATCGGTCAGCCGGTGACGTGAGGTGATCAGAACCCGGTGACGATCGGTGCCGGGCAGGAGCGGTGTCAGCTGGGCCGGGTCCGAGGCGTTGTCGAGGAGCAGCAACATCGGACGGGGCTGCTGGGTGAGCAGTGTGCGGTAGAGCGCGTACTGGGCCGCTGTGGTCTGCGGCAGGCTGTTGCCGCGCACGCCAAACGCGTCGAGAAGAGCGAGTAGAGCCTGGTCGGCTGTGACGGGGTCGTCGTCATAGCCGCGCAGATCGACGAAGAGAGTGCCGCCGGGGAACCAGCCGTGGGCGACCGCCTTGTGGGAGGCGTGCAACGCCAGAGCGGTCTTACCGATGCCGCCAAGGCCTGAGACCGCGCAGATCACTACAGGTGACTCGGTGTCGGCCGAGGGGTCCAGGACGGGGAGGAGCCGCGCCAGGTCGTCCTCCCGGCCGGTGAATCCGGCGGGCGCGGCGGGAAGATCGGCCGTCGCGACCGGCACCGGGCCATGAGCGTGCCCCACGTCGCGCTCCGGCTCTGCCGGCCTGTGGGAGTCGCGCTCCGGCTCTCCTGGCCTGTGGGACATGGAGACCTGCGTCGGGGCTTGGCCGCCCACCGGCTCACCGGCACGGGACCCCTCCAGCGCGCTGTCCCGGAGGTCGAGGTGGTCACTGTGGCGTGGGGAGCGGCGAAAGGAGCCCTCCTGGGGGTCGCCGGAGATGCCGGAGCCGGCCGTCCGTCCTGTGGCCGGGCGGTGTTTGCCGAGGATGGCGACCGCCGCTGAGGCTGCCGCGTCGGCGGCGCGTGGCTGGGATCCCGACGCGTCGGACCCTGCCTTGCCGACGTCGGCGCAGTCGCTGATTCCCCGGATCACCAGGGTGTCCAACCGACTGCTGAGATGAGCCGCGTGGGCGACCCCGGACCCCTCCATCTCGATGGCGGCGGCGTCGTTGAAGTGATGCCGGATGTGCGCGGCGATCGCCGACTTGGAGTCGGCCAGTACGACATCGCCCACCGCGATCGGCTTCAGGTGCACCTTGCCCCGCAGGGCGAAGCGGGCGGCCTGTTCCAGGCGGTGCGAGGAGCGCCAGGCCTCGGGGCGCACGAGGAAGCCCTCGGGGGTCTGCTTGCCGCCGTGGATTCCGTACACCCTCGTGCCGACCACGACATCCCCGATCTTGATGTCGTCCTTGAGAGCGCCCGCCACTCCGACGAACAGCAAGGCCTCCGGGCGCAGCCAGGCCACGACGCGCTCGGTGAGCACGGCGGCGTTCAGGGCACCTTCGCCCAGCTCGGCCACGGCCACGTACCAGGGGGTGCCGGGGAGCCGGCCCCGCTCCACCCGTGTCCCCTCGGGGTGTTCCAGTTCCTCGGCCTCCGTCAGGTGCTTTCGCACGGCCGCGTACTCGCAAGGAAGTGCGGTAAGGACCACGACGGTGGGTTTTGTCTCCGGCACACTCATACGGTACTGCCAAGTCGCTTGTGCAGAGCAGATGTTGAGCGCGGGAGACGGAGGACTTCGTGCCGGAACAGCCTGTCACCGAGGGGCAGTTGCTGCTCGTCGAGTATCAGAGTGTCAAGGATGAGCAGAAGGCGCGGATCGGGTTTCGGGACAACCTGCTGTACGTGACCCTCGCCGTCGTGGCCGCCGTCGTCGCCGCGGCGGCGCAGGCCAAGCAGACATCCATGTTGCTCGCCCTTCCGCCGGTGTGCGTCGTTCTCGGGTGGACGTATCTCGTCAACGACGAGAAGATCTCCGCGATCGGGGCCTATGTACGAGGCAAGTTGGGGCCTCGGATGGCTGAAATCGCCGGGATCGAGGCCACCTTGGGGTGGGAGAACGCTCATCGCGGGGACGCGCGGCGGGCCTCGCGCAAGGTCATCCAGTGCGGGGTCGATCTGCTCGCGTTCTGTGTCGTGCCGCTCGGGGGGCTCGTCGTGTATTGGGGAAGTGGTCAAGTCGTCCCAGGACTACTGGTGTTGTCGGTGGTCGAGGCGCTGGCGGCGGTGGGGCTGGGGGTGCTGATCGTGTCGTACGCGCAACCTTTCGGGGCGGCCGTGGGTCCCCCTGACGCGAGTTGACATCAGCTACGCGAACAAGTCCGTCTCGTATGTCTGGGGGAGACGTGGTGTCGGACGACAGGGATCGCCGCTTTACCTTCATCGAGAGTGTGCGCCGGTTCTTCTGGCTTCCGCGGGAGGTTCCGCGAGGGCCTGCGCCGATCCTGCCGCTGACGCGGGTGTGGATCTTCGGCGTCGTCGCCGTGGGGGCGGGTTTCGCCGCCCTCGGGTGGGGCGACTGGCTGTATGTGATCGTGATCAGCACGGTGTTCGCCCTGCTCGACGACGTGATCGAGGGGGTGCGGCATCGCTGGCCTGCCTTCGTGGTCGCTCTGCCGGCCGGGTGGGCCGCCGACCGGCTTGTGCGGGCCGTGACATCCGCTCCCCGCGATCCCGACTGGGCTCACTATCCCGGCCTCGTGGTCGGGGCGCTGGTCGCCTTCGCGGTGTTCGTGGTGATCACCCGCCTGCCGGACCGTCGGCGGGCGGTCCGCTCGGTCCCCTCCTGAAGAGATCCGGGTGGGCACGTGTCTCTCCGGGCGGTGGCTCAGCTCGCCGAGGCACCGCACGCGTACGAGTGCGTGCACACCGGGAAGGTGGACGGGCGCGCCGTCATCCCTCCTGGGTGAAGGGCTCACCTCGGTCAGCCCTTCACCCAGCGGTACTGCAACTCGGGTCGGCCCACCTGCCCGTACTGCGGGGCGCGTGCCGCCCGGCCCGCCTCCACCAGGTGCTCCAGATACCGCCGGGCCGTGATCCGGGAGATGCCGACCACCTCGGCGACTCCGGCCGCCGTCAGGCCGTCGGCGCGGTCGCGGAGGGCGACGGTGACGCGTTCCAGGGTCGGGGCGCTGAGCCCCTTGGGGAGCGCGGCCGGGCCCGGGGCGCGCAGGGTCGCCAGGGCGCGGTCCACCTCGTCCTGACCGCTCGCCTCGCCCGCCGCCGCGTGGAACTCCGCGTACCGGACGAGGCGGTCGCGCAGGGTGGCGAAGGTGAAGGGCTTCAGGACGTACTGGACGACCCCGAGCGAGACCCCTTCCCGTACGACCGCCAGATCTCGCGCAGACGTCACCGCGATCACGTCGGCGTGATAGCCGGCGGCGCGGAGGGAACGGGCGAGCTGCAGTCCGTGCACGTCCGGCAGGTGCAGGTCGAGCAGCAGCAGGTCCACCGGCGTACGGTCCAGCGCGCGCCGCGCCTCCGCGCCCGTGTGCGCCTTGCCGACCGCCGTGAAGCCGGGCACCCGGCCGACGTACATGACGTGCGCGTCGGCGGCGACCGGGTCGTCCTCGACGACGAGTACGCGGATGGGACCGGGGTCGGTCATACGTCGCCTCCAGGCAAGGCGGGCTGGACGGGCTGGGACGGGGCGGCTTCGGGCCCGGGCTCGGGCCGGCCACCGGTCTCCTCCGGGGCGTCCTGTGCCGAGCGCACCGTACGCAACGGCAACCGCACCTCGAACTCCGCCCCGCCCCCGGCGGCCTCCCGTACCGTCAGGGTGCCCTCGTGGCGGGCCACGGCCTGGCGAACGAGGGCGAGGCCGAGGCCGCGTCCGGCGGGTCCCGCCGGCTTCGTGGACCAGCCGCGCTGGAAGACCTGTTCGGCGTGGGCCGGGTGCACCCCCGCCCCGGTGTCGGCGACCCGCAGCACCAGGACGGACTTGTCCGTGAACGCCGTCACCGTGACCCGCGCGCCCACCGTGCCCTGCGCCGCGTCCACCGCGTTGTCGATCAGGTTGCCGAGGACGGTGACCAGGTCGCGGGCGGACAGGGACGCGGGCAGCAGGCCGTCGTCGATGGCGCTGTCGTCGGACACCACCAGCTCCACGCCCCGCTCGTTCGCCTGTGCCGCCTTGCCGAGGAGCAGCGCGGCGAGGACCGGTTCGCTGACCGCCGCGACGACTCGGTCGGTGAGCGTCTGCGCCAGTTCGAGTTCGGCCGTGGCGAAGTCGACGGCCTCCTCGGCGCGGCCCAGTTCGATGAGCGAGACCACCGTGTGCAGGCGGTTCGCGGCCTCGTGGGCCTGCGAGCGCAGCGCCTGCGTGAAGCCGCGCTCCGAGTCCAACTCGCCCATCAGCGCCTGGAGTTCGGTCACGTCACGCAGGGTCACCACGGTGCCCCGGCGTTCACCTCCCGAGACGGGGGAGGTGTTCACGACCAGCACGCGCGACGCGGTCAGATGGACCTCGTCCACCCGTGGCTCCGCCGACAGCAGCGCGCCCGTCAGCGGTGCGGGCAGCCCGAGCTCGGCCACCGAGTGGCCGACGACCTCGTCCGTCACACCGAGCAGCTCCCGCCCGCCGTCGTTCATCAGCGCCACCCGGAACTGCCCGTCCAGCATCAGCAGCCCCTCGCGTACGGCGTGCAGCGCGGCCTGGTGGTAGTCGTGCATCCGGCTGAGCTCGGCCGCGTTCATGCCGTGGGTGGAGCGGCGCAGCCGGGCGTTGATGACGTACGTGCCGATGCCGCCCAGCGTCAGGGCGCCCGCCGCGACGCCGATGAGCGCGGTGACCTGGTCCTGGACGCGCTGGGTGATCGCCTCGACCTTGATGCCGGCGCTGACCAGACCGACGATGTGGCCGTTGTCGGAGATCGGGGTGACGGCGCGTACGGAAGGGCCGAGGCTGCCGGTGTAGGTCTCCGTGAAGGATGTGCCGTGCAGGGCGGGGCCGATGTGGCCGAGGAAGTGCTTGCCGATCAGCGTCTCGTCGGGGTGGGTCCAGCGGATGCCTTGCGGGTTCATGATCGTCACGAAGTCCACGCCGGTGTCCCGCTGCACCTGGAGGGCGTACGGCTGAAGATCCTTCGTGGGGTCGCTGGTGTGGATGGCCGCGCGGACGGACGGGGCGTCGGCGACGGACCGCGCGACGGCCGTGGCCTGGCGGCCCGCCGCCTCCTCGGCCTGGCTGCGGTCGCTGACATAGCTGAACAGCGCGTACCCGGCGACGAGGACCGCGATCAGCACGGCCTGCATGGCGAAGAGCTGGCCGGCCAGGCTGCGGGGTCTCGGGAGACGGGGTAGGCGCATGTCGTTCAGTCTGCCTCTCCTGATCAGGCTCCTTCGAGGAGGCTCCGACGAGCGGGCCCGGCGATCGGTGTCCTTATAAGTGTGAACTAAATGAACGGAAGGGTGACCGCCCTCACAAGGCGGGAGATAGTCACCGCATCCCCCGGGAGTCCACGCCTCCCGGATCCCCCGGACGTGAGCCGCACGCCGGGTCCCGCCGGTCGTGAGCCGCACGCCGGATGATGCCGACGACGTCGTCAAGGAGGGCAGCCGTGGCCAGCACACCGCAGATGGCACCTGCCGCACCCGCGGTCAAGCGCGACCGCACCCATTACCTGTACATCGCCGTGATCGTCGCGGTGGCTCTCGGCATCGCCGTCGGGTTCGCCGCGCCGGACTTCGCCGTGGAGCTCAAGCCGATCGGTACGGGCTTTGTGAACCTGATCAAGATGATGATCTCGCCGATCATCTTCTGCACGATCGTGCTCGGCGTCGGCTCGGTACGGAAGGCCGCCAAGGTCGGCAAGGTGGGCGGGCTCGCGCTCGGCTACTTCATCGTGATGTCCTTCGTGGCGCTGGCCATCGGCCTGGTGGTCGGCAACATCATCCACCCGGGCAGCGGGATGCACCTGACCGAGGCCGTGAAGGGCGTCGGCCACACCCAGGCCCAGGCCGCCGCCGAAGGGCCCGTCGACTTCCTCCTCGGGATCATCCCGACCACCTTCGTGTCGGCCTTCACCGAGGGCCAGGTCCTGCAGACGCTGCTGGTGGCCCTGCTCGTGGGCTTCGCGCTGCAGGCCATGGGCCGCAGCGGTCAGCCGATCCTGCGCGGGGTCGAGCACATCCAGAAGCTGGTCTTTCGCATCCTCGGCATGATCATGTGGGCCGCGCCCATCGGTGCCTTCGGAGCCATGGCGGCCGTCATCGGCGAGACCGGCATGGACGCGCTGAAGGCGCTGGGCACGATCATGCTGGGCTTCTACATCACCTGCGCCCTCTTCATCGTCATCGTGCTCGGCACGCTGACGAAGCTGGTGGCCAAGATCAACCTCTTCCAGCTGCTGAAGTACCTCGGCCGGGAGTTCCTGCTGATCGTCTCCACCTCGTCGTCCGAGTCCGCGCTGCCGCGGCTCATCGCGAAGATGGAGCACCTGGGGGTCAGCCGCCCGGTCGTCGGCATCACCGTGCCGACCGGCTACTCCTTCAACCTCGACGGCACGATGATCTACCTGACCATGGCCTCGCTGTTCATCGCCGACGCGATGGACCAGCCGATGAGCGTCGGTCAGCAGATCGGGCTGCTGCTTTTCATGATGGTCGCGTCCAAGGGTGCCGCCGGTGTCTCCGGGTCCGGTATCGCCGTACTGGCCAGCGGCCTGCAGTCGCACAAGCCCGCGCTGGTCGACGGGGTCGGCCTGATCATCGGTATCGACCGGTTCATGAGCGAGGCCCGCGCCGTCACCAACTTCGCGGGGAACGCGGTGGCGACGCTGCTGATCGGTACGTGGACGGGTGAGGTCGACAAGGAGCGGGTGAACCGCGTCCTTGCCGGTGAGCTGCCGTTCGACGAGAAGACCCTGCTGGACGACAACGAGGACGACGTCCCGGTGGAGGTGCCCGAGCAGGGCGGCGAGAAGGAACTGGCCAAGGCGTAGGCGCTCCGCTGGATGCGCGGGCCCTTTCGAGGGGCGGCTTTCCCGAGAAGGCACCTCCCGAGAGGAGCCTCCTGAGAGGAGCCTCCGAGAGAGGGGCCTCCTGAGGGGCGGGAACTGCGGGTCATTCGGAGGCTGCTGGTGGTTCGTGGCTGGTCGCGCAGTTCCCCGCGCCCCTGAAGGGGCACCTTCCGGGGCGCCCGCCGAATCGGGCGCCCCTCCTGAACCGGGCGCGCCTCCCTGAACGGGGCGCGCCCCCCGAGGCGCCGAGTGGTCAGGTCATCCCCCGAGACCTGGCCGCTCGGCCCCTCTCTTTCGGCGGCTTGAGCGGCTTCAGTTGCTTCAGTTGTTTCGGCTGCTTCAGACGCTCAGCTTCGTCACCAGTTCGGTGGCGCGGGAGGCGGGTACGCCCGCCGTGGTCAGTACGGTGATCACGGCGGAGCGGCCCGCCTCTTCGGCTGCCAGGAGGCCGTCGTTCACCGCCTCCATGAGGGTGAAGAGCGTCTGCTCGTGTACCGAGGCGAGTACCGGCGCCGTCAGCGGCGACTCGAACACGCCCTGGTCCAGGCCGCGTTGGAGCACCTCCGCGCACGCGTCGCGCACGGGCGTGAGCCGTTCGCGGATGCCCTGGACGGTGACGCTGCGCTGGGCGAGCCCGACCAGCAGCCGGTAGCGGTCGGCGACCTCCCAGATGGCGAGGGCCGAGCGGATCAGCGACT
The DNA here is from genome assembly GCF_042881985.1 of Streptomyces sp. NPDC058246. NCBI lineage: Bacteria > Bacillati > Actinomycetota > Actinomycetes > Kitasatosporales > Streptomycetaceae > Streptomyces > Streptomyces sp. NPDC058246. Next base: position 24,661 of record NZ_JBHVWZ010000031.1, read on the forward strand.
CGGCGGGGTCCTCGACACCCTCGCGGCCCCGGGCGTGCGCTGCCTCCACCGCCTCCATGGCCTCCTCGAAAAGCGTCCCGATCAGCGCCTCACGGCTCGGGAAGTGCCCGTAGACCGTGCGCCGTACGACGCCCGCGGCCCGCGCGATCTGGTCCATGGACGCGTCGGGGTCGCGCAGCAGCTCGGCGAGCGCGACATCGAGGATGCGGCGGCGGTTCACGTCCGCGCGGCTGGGGCTACCCGTGGTCATGGCTGCCATTCTGCATGCCCCGTGAGGTGAGCGGACGCTCCCGCACAAGGGCTCCACCACCTCCATTTCCTCGATTTGCCCACCCCTGTGCATTCATGTGGACGGCGCACGATCCGCCCGTCCCGGAGGCCGCCCGTGCCGGAGCCCGCCCGTCGCGGAGCTCGCCCGTCCCGGAGTCCGACGCCCCGGAGCCCGACCGCCCGGAACCGTGACCCGCGGGCCGCCGTCTCGTAGAACATGCACTACCGTGCCGTGCCGGACTGACCGGCACGGCACGGCACGTTCTGCGGAGGAAACGGGAGTATGAAGATCGACTGGGACCGGCGTACGTGTGCGCGGCGCGGCCATGTGACGTACGCGCCGGACGAGCCGCAGTTGCGTGGCCGACTGCGCGCCGAGACGGGTCTCGGCGAGGCCTGGCGCTGTCTGCGCTGCGGCGACTTCGCGCTCGGCGACCCGCACGGCTCGGGGCCCGCGGACGAGGCCCCGCTCGTCCCGCGCGGAAAGGTGCTGCGCGATCTGTTCATCCTGCGCTTCCTGGCCATCGAGCGGGCCGTGCGCGGTGTGTTCATCGTGCTGGTCGCGGCCGCCGTGTGGAAGTTCAGCAACAGCCAGGACGCGGTGCGCCGGCTCTTCGACGAGTACCTCGACGTCCTGCGCCCGGTCTTCAAGCACTTCCACTACGACCTCGACCACTCACCCGTGGTCGGCACCATCCAGAAGACCTTCGGCTACAAGCACTCCACCCTGGTGCTGGTGGCCGCGCTGCTCCTCGCGTACGCGCTGATCGAGCTCGTCGAGGCGGGCGGCCTCTGGTACGCCAAGCGCTGGGCGGAGTACCTGACGGTCGTCGCCACCGCCGCGTTCCTCCCTCTGGAGGTCTACGAACTCACCGAGCACATCAGCTACCTGAAGATCGCCACCCTCGTCCTCAACATCCTCGCCGTGCTCTACATCGCCCTCGCCAAGCGGCTGTTCGGGCTGCGCGGCGGGCGCAAGGCGTTCGAGGAGGAGCGGCACAGCGCGTCACTGCTGGAGGTGGAGGAGTCGGCGGGAGTCGTGGCCCACGCCTGAGACCACGCGAACCGGGGGGAGCCGGCTCCCCGGTCGCCGCTTCGGCGTGCCCGGGCGACGGATACCGACGGCCACCCACGTTTCGGTGCGTGGACGGCCACCCACCTTTCGGTGAGCGGACTGCCACTTACCTTTCGGTGGCGCCGGGTCGCTCACCCCGCCCGGCCACCGCCGCACTCAGTCGCTCCACCTCTCCCGGCTCCAGTACCAGATCCGCCGCCTCCGCCGAGTCCCGGATGGTTTCCGGGCGGCTGGCGCCCGGGATCGGGATCATGGCCGGTGATATCGCCAACAGCCATGCCAGAACTACCTGTTGGGAACTCACCCCGTGCTCGTCGGCCACCGTGTGAAAGACGTCGAAGGCGTGGAAGTCGCGGTCGTCGGCCGCCACCGTCGACGGCCCGTCCAGGGAGCTGCGCGAGATGCCGCCGAGCGGGCTCCAGGGGAGGAAGGCGATGCCCAGTTCGGCGCAGAGCCGCAGCTCGGGCTCGCTGTCGCGTACCGCGGGTGAGTACTGGTTCTGGACCGAGACCAGACGGTCGCCGAGGATCGCGTGGGCCCGCCGGATCTGGCCGGTGCTGGTGTTGGAGAGGCCGGCGAGGCGAATCGTGCCCTCGTCGAGGAGGTCGCGCAGGGCGCCGACCGAGTCCTCGAAGGGGACGGCGGGGTCGGGCTTGTGCAGCTGGTAAAGGCCGATCGCCTCGACCCCGAGCCGCTTCAGGGAGGCCTCCGCGGCCGACTTCAGGTGACGTGGGGATCCCGTCACCGTCCAGCTGCCGTCGGCGGGTCTGCCGCGGCCGCCCTTCGTGGTGACCAGCACGTCGCTCGTGTCGCCGCCGTAGGTCGCCAGGGCGCGGGCCACGAGCCGCTCGTTGTGACCGGGCTCGGCGCCGGGCAGGTGGTACGAGTCCGCCGTGTCCAGGAGGGTCACGCCCGCGTCGAGGGCGGCGTGCACCGTGGCCAGGGCCCGCGCCTCGCCGGGGCGGCCCTCGATGGACAACGGCATCGCACCGAGGCCGATCGCGCCGACACGAAGGCCTCCAAGTTGCCTGTCTCGCACCTCAGCTGTCCTTTCCAAGGGTCTCGGCGACCGCGATCGGCAGCCATTCCTTCGCTGTGCCGAACGTGAAACCGAGCTCCGTGGCCCGGGAGTTGTCCATTCCGTACGAGCGGGCGAACGAGAAGGGCGAGACCTCCCCGACCTCGACGTGCTGGAGGACCGTGTGGCCGTTCGGGATGTGAACGGCCACCGCCGCGCACAACTCCTCGGTGGTGAGCACCCCGTGGGAGGCGGCGTTCACGGGCCCGGTGAATTCCGCGCCCGCCACCCAGGCGAGGAAGTCCGCGATCTCCTCGACGTGCACGTACGTCGCGGGGTGGTTGACGGCGGGGACGGCGATGGGCTCGCCGGAGCGGACGCGCTCGGCATAGTGATCCAGCCGTCCGGTGAAGTCGTCGTCCCCGCCCAGGACATGGGCGACCCGGACGGCCACGTAGGGAAACGTCGGGTCGACCGCGAACACCGCCTCGGCCTGCCGCTTGCCCTCGCCGTAGTGCGCGTCCAGGAACTTCTCCTCGTCCCAGGGGAGTGCGAGGTCGATGGCGACCGTACGGGGGTCCACGGCGTCCTCGCGCACGAGGGCCGCCGAGTCCTCGTACTCGTACACCTCGACGGTGGACGTCATGACGTACCGCCGCGTGCGTCCCGCGAACACCCGGCGCGCGATCTGCGCCTGCCTCGGCGTGTAGCAGACCTGGTCGACGACGGCATCGAAAGTCCGTGAACCGAGCGCCTTTTCCAGAGAATGTCCGTCATTGCGGTCGGCGACCAGATGGATCGTCCCGGCGGGCGGTGCCGACGAGCCGCGATTGATGACGGTGACCCGGTCACCGGCGGCCATCAGCCGCGCGATCAGACGCTTTCCGAAATACCGGTTTCCGCCGATGACACATACCTCGCGCACGGCACCCCTCCACGCTTCTCATTTCCCGTGATCCTGCCCTGTGGTCATAATTCTTCCGGCGTACGAGTCAGGTCTGAAGGGGGAGTCATGGGAGATTGGGCCGCGGCACCGAAGGAACCACGGCATCTGCGCGCCGCCGCCGGCGAAACGTCGGTGGCCTTCGACGCGCTGGACCGACAGATCCTGGAGCTGCTCCAGAGCGACGGCCGGATCAAGCTGAGCGAACTCGGCCGCCGCGTCCGGCTGAGCCCGGCGGCCGTCGCCGAACGCGTCCGGCGCCTGGAGTCCGCGGGCGCCGTCACCGGCTACGGTGCCCATGTCTCACCGGCCCGCCTGGGCTACGGCATCCAGGCCTTCATCCGCGTCAACCCGCATGGCGGCTACACCCTGAAGCACCCCAGGACGGTGGAGCTGCTGGCCCGCCCCGAGGTTGTCGAGGTCCACCACGTCGTCGGCGAGGACTGCTGGATCCTCAAGGTCGCCGTCGAGGACACGATCCACCTGGAGGACGTCCTGGAACAGACCTCCGCACTGGGGCGTACGACGACCTCGATCGTCCTGTCGTCGCCGGTGGAGCGGAAGCCGCTGCTGCCGCCGGCCTGAGCTACTTGTTTGCGTTGACGTCGGCGTCAAGGAATACCGTCGACGTATGCGAATCGGCGAGCTGGCGGCGCGGGCCGGGACGACCACGCGGACTCTGCGCTACTACGAGTCGCGGGGGCTGCTTCCCGCGCGGCGGGGTGAGAACGGGTACCGGACGTACGACGAGCACGACCTGCGGCTGCTGCGGCAGATCAGGACGTTGCAGGACTTCGGGTTCGACCTGGAGGAGACGCGGCCCTTCGTGGAGTGTCTGCGGGCCGGGCACCCGGAGGGCGACTCGTGCCCCGCCTCGCTCGCGGTCTACCGCCGCAAGCTCGGTGAACTCGACGCGCTGATCGACGAGTTGGTGTCGGTGCGCGCGAAGGTCGGTGAGCAGCTGGCGCGGGCGGAGCGGGCGCGTGACGAGCTGGCGGCCGACGCGGAGGTTCCGGGCGGCCCGGAACCCGTATGCGAACTGGGAGGGCGGACGCGGTGATCAAGGCAGCGGGCGTGGCGGAAGTGACGGACGCGGACTTCGAGGCGGAGGTGATCGGGGCGGAGCTGCCGGTGCTGGTGGAGTTCACCGCCGACTGGTGCCCGCCGTGCCGGCAGATGGGGCCGGTGCTGAGCGACCTCGCCTCCGAGGAGGGCGACCGGCTCAAGGTCGTCCAGCTGGACGTGGACACCAATCCGCGGACGACACTCGCGTACGGCGTGCTGGCGATGCCCACCTTCATGGTGTTCCGGGGCGGCGAGCCGGTGAAGTCGATGGTGGGCGCCCGGCCCAAGCGTCGGCTCCTCGAGGAGCTGTCCGACGTGCTCTGACCTCGCGCCTCCTCATCGATCTCATCGAGATACAAGAAATCCCCCGAGCGACGATTGCGCTCGGGGGATTTCTTTGCGTATATTCAATGATTCGCGACTTCACGGTAATGCGGTCGCGGAGAAGTTCACTGGGCACAGTATATCCGGGCGGGAGTGGCATTGTCAAACAAGGGCTCACACACAGAATTGCCCGACGATGAATTGCGGCATGAGCAGGAATTCATCGACGGGTTGTACGCGCGCGTGGACGCCCTGCGCGGAGTCACGGAGGCATCCGTCGGGGACGCGCTCGCGCAGGGCAACACGCCCATGCAGGCCAGGCTCGAACGGGACGTCCTGGTCGCCGAGCGCTCGGGCCTGCTCGCCGCTCTGAACGCCGTCGACGGTTCGCTCTGCTTCGGGCGCATCGACCTTTCCCCCGAGCTCTCCGCTTCGGTCGAGCAGGGGGAACCCCCGTCCGGCATCAGCCACCACATCGGCCGCATCGGCATCCGAGCCGACGACGCCGAACACACGCCCATCCTCATCGACTGGCGCGCCCCGGTCGCCCGCCCCTTCTATCTGGCCACCGGCTACACCCCCATGGGGCTGCGCCGCCGCCGGCACATCACCACCGACGGCCGGCGCGTCACCGGCCTGCACGACGAGATCCTCGACCTGGGCGATCACGAACGCACCGGTCACGAGGACCCGACCGGCGACGCCGTGCTGCTCGCCGCGCTGAACTCCGCGCGCACCGGCCGCATGAGCGACATCGTGCAGACCATCCAGGCCGAGCAGGACCGCATCATCCGCGCTCCGCACCGCGGTGTGCTGGTCGTGGAGGGCGGCCCCGGCACCGGCAAGACGGCGGTCGCGCTGCACCGGGCCGCCTACCTGCTGTACGAGTACCGGGAACTGCTGGCCAAGCGCGCCGTCCTCATCGTCGGCCCCAACCCGGCCTTCCTCGGCTACATCGGCGAGGTGCTGCCCTCCCTCGGCGAGACGGGCGTCCTGCTCGCGACGGTCGGCGAACTGTTCCCCGGAGTGAAGGCCACCGCCACGGACCCGCCCGAGGCGGCCGCCGTGAAGGGCCGCGCCGAGATGGCCGACGTACTGGCCGAGGTGGTCCGCGACCGCCAGGCGCTCCCCGACCCGGTGATCGCGATCGAGCACGACCGGGACATCCTGATGCTCGACGCCGGGCTCGTCCAGGTCGCCCGCGAACGCACCCGCGGCGCCGAACTGCCCCACAACGTGGCCCGCGAGCACTTCGAGGGCCACATCCTCAACACGCTCACCGACATGCTGGCCGAGCGCATCGGCACGGACCCGTTCGACGGCTCCAACCTCCTCGACCCGAGCGACATCACGCAGATCCGCGACGAGCTGGCCGAGAACCCCGAGGTGTGGAGCGCGATCGACCAGCTGTGGCCGAGGCTGACCCCGCAGCGCCTGGTCGCCGAGTTCCTGGCCGACCCCGAGGGATATGTGACGGACGAGGACGCGGAGGCGATCCGCCGCCCGGTCACCGGGGAGTGGACCACGGCGGACGTGCCCCTCCTCGACGAGGCCGCCGAACTGCTCGGCGAGGACGACCGGGTGGCCCGGGCGCTGGCGGATCAGGATCGCCGTACCCAAGTCGCCTACGCGCAGGGTGTCCTGGACGTCTCCTACGCCTCCCGCACCTACGAGTTCGAGGACAAGGACGAGGAGGACTCCGAGGTCCTCTCCGCGCACAACATCATCGACGCCGAGCGCATGGCCGAGCGCCACGAGGAGGCGGACCACCGCAGCGCCGCCGAGCGCGCGGCGGCCGACCGCACCTGGGCCTTCGGCCACATCATCGTCGACGAGGCGCAGGAACTGTCCCCGATGGCCTGGCGGCTGCTGATGCGGCGCAGTCCGACGCGGTCCATGACGCTCGTCGGCGACCCCGCGCAGACGGCGGAGGCGGCGGGGGTCGGCTCCTGGTCCGAGATCCTCGCCCCGTACGTCGAGGACCGCTGGGACCACACGCGGCTCGCCGTCAACTATCGGACGCCGTCGGAGATCATGGAAATGGCGGCGGGGGTGCTGCGGGCGGAGCATCCCGGGTTCGAGCCGCCTCGGTCCGTGCGGTCGACGGGCGTACGGCCGTGGGTGCGGGCCGCCGGGGACGACTTGCCCGGCGCCGTCGCCAAGGCCGTCGCCGAGCTGACTCCCGCCGAGGGGCGGCTCGCGGTGATCGCTCCGGTTGAGCTGCATGCCTCGCTGGCGGCTCGCCTCGACGACGTGACGGCGGGGGAGGAGCCCGACCTGACCCGTACGGTCGTCCTGCTCTCTCCGCGTCAGGCCAAGGGGCTGGAGTTCGACTCCGTGCTGGTGGTCGAGCCGGCGTCGTACGGGACCAGCGACCTGTACGTCGCGCTGACCCGAGCCACGCAGGCGCTCGGGGTGCTGTATACGGAGGATCTGCCCGAGTCGTTGCGGGGGGCGGGGTCGGCATAGGGGTTTCCTCGCCCCCTCCGCCCCTACCCGTCCCGTACCTGGGGCTTCCGCCCCAGACCCCGTTGCGCCGGGGGTCTGGGGGCGGGGGCCGGGGTTTCAGGCGGGGCGGAGCCAGATGGTGGCGAGGGGTGGGAGGGTGAGTTGGATGCTGGTGGGGCGGCCGTGGGAGGGGTGGGGTTCGGGTTTGACGGGGTGGGGGTTGAGGGTGTCGCTGCCGCCGTAGCGGGCGGTGTCGGTGTTGAGGCTTTCGTGCCAGGCGGGGATGTCTTCGGGGACGCCGAGTCGGTAGGCGTGGCGGACGACGGGTGAGAAGTGGCTGACGGCGAGGAGGGGGGTTCCGTCGGCGTCGTGGCGCAGGAAGGCGAAGACGTTGTCCTCGGCGGCGTCGCCGGCGATCCAGGTGAATCCGGCGGGGTCGGTGTCGCGTTGCCAGAGGGCGGGGGTGTGGCGGTAGGCGGTGTTGAGGTCGCGGACGAGGTCGCGGATGCCGCGGTGGTCGGGTTCGGCCGGGTAGGCGGGGTCGAGGAGCCACCAGTCGGGTCCGTGGGCTTCGGACCATTCGGCGCCCTGGGCGAATTCCTGGCCCATGAAGAGGAGTTGTTTGCCGGGGTGGGCCCACATGAAGCCGAGGTAGGCGCGGGTGGTGGCGCGTTGTTGCCACCAGTCGCCGGGCATTTTCGACACGAGTGAGCGTTTGCCGTGCACGACCTCGTCGTGGGAGATGGGCAGGACGTAGTTCTCGCTGTAGGCGTACACCATCGAGAACGTCATCTCGTGATGGTGGTACTTGCGGTGGATGGGGTCGTGGGCCACATAGTCCAGCGAGTCGTGCATCCAGCCCATGTTCCACTTCAGCCCGAAGCCGAGACCGCCGAAGCCGCCGGGGCCGGTGTGGTGGGTGGCCCGGGTGACGCCGTCCCAGGCGGTGGACTCCTCGGCGATCGTCACGACTCCCGGATTGCGTCGGTAGACGGTGGCGTTCATCTCCTGGAGGAAGGCGACCGCGTCGAGGTTCTCCCGGCCGCCGTGTTCGTTCGGGCTCCACTGGCCCGGTTCGCGGGAGTAGTCGAGGTACAGCATCGAGGCGACCGCGTCGACGCGCAGTCCGTCGATGTGGAACTCCTCGCACCAGTACACGGCGTTGGCGACCAGGAAGTTGCGTACCTCACGGCGTCCGTAGTCGAATTCCAGGGTGCCCCAGTCGGGGTGGGCGGCGCGCTGTGGGTCCTCGTGTTCGTAGAGGGGGCGTCCGTCGAACTCGGCCAGCGCCCAGTCGTCGCGGGGGAAGTGCGCCGGCACCCAGTCCATCAGCACGCCGATCCCGGCCCGGTGCAGCGCGTCGACCAGGTACTTGAAGTCGTCGGGGGTGCCCAGCCGTGCTGTCGGCGCGTAGAACCCGGTGACCTGATAGCCCCACGACCCGCCGAAGGGATGCTCGGCCACCGGCATCAGCTCCACATGCGTGAAGCCCAGGTCCGAGACGTACGCGGGGAGCTGATCGGCGAGCTGACGATACGTCAGTCCTGGTCGCCAGGACGGCAGATGAACCTCGTAGACCGAGAACGGAGCCTCGTGCGCGGCTCGCGCCCCTCGCCCGGACATCCACGTCTCGTCCCGCCACTCGTGATGGGACGCGTGCACGATGGACGAGGTGTTGGGCGGGGTCTCGGTGCGCCGGGCCATCGGGTCGGCGCGCAGTGTGTGCGTGCCGTCGGGACGGGTGATGTCGAACTTGTAGAGCTCACCCTCACCGATCGCGGGCACGAACAGCTCCCAGACGCCGGAGGAGCCCAGCGACCGCATGGGAAAGCCGGTGCCGTCCCAGAAGTTGAAAGTGCCGGCGAGACGCACGCCGCGTGCGTTCGGGGCCCACACCGTGAAGCGGGTTCCGGTCACACCCTGGTGCACCATCGGTTCGGCGCCGAGTGCCTTCCACAGCTCCTCGTGCCGCCCCTCGCCCAGCAGATGCAGATCGAACTCGCCCAGGGCGGGCAGGAAGCGGTACGCGTCCTCGGTCTCCTGCTCCGACCCCTCGTACGCCACGGACAGCCGGTACGAGTCCGGGACCGCGCGCAGCGGCAGCAGACCCGAGAAGAAGCCTGCCCCGTCGTCGTGCAGTTCGGCGCGCAGGTCGTCGGTCACGACGGTCACCGCCAGCGCGTACGGGCGGAAGGCGCGGAAGGCCACACCGCCCGGCACCGGATGAGCCCCCAGCACTCCGTGCGGATCGTGATGCGTGCCGTTGAGCAGCCGCTCCCGGTCGGCGGGGTCGACGCCGGCGAAGACGGGAGCACTGCCGGTGACCGGCTCCGACGCCTTCTTCGGCACCTTCGCCGTCTTCGTGGGCTTGGCGGCCTTGGCCACCTTGCTCCCGGCCGCCTTCTTGCCGGCGGCGGCCTTCTTGGCCGTTGTCTTCCCCTCGGCAGCCTTCTTCACCGCCGTCTTCTTCACGGCAGCCGACTTCTTCGCGCCGGTCGCGCCGGTCGCGTTCTTCGCGCCGGTCGCACCGTTCTTCTTCGGACTGTCCTCGGACGGAGGGCGGGGCGTCACGGGCAGGGCCTCCTCGGCAGGGTGAGGTGGGGAAGAGGGGGGCGTCGGGGGGACATCACGGGGACATCAGGGCGAAGCGGCGAGTCGCCGGACCGCCGCCATCGGCACCGGCAGCCAGTCGGGCCGGTGCCGGGCCTCGTACAGGACTTCGTAGACCGCCTTGTCCGTCTCGTAGGCGCGCAGCAGAACCGGATCGGTGCGTGGGTCGACGCCGGTGACCTCGGCGTATCCGGTGCAGTACGCGGCCCGGCAGGCATCGGCCCAGCCGGGCGCCGGGGGACGCTGCGAGCGCGCCGCGTAGTCGAAGGAGCGGAGCATGCCCGCGATGTCCCGCGCCGGGGGCTGGGGCATGCGGCGTTCGGCGAGCGGTTTCGAGGGTTCGCCCTCGAAGTCGATGAGGGACCACTCCCCGGAGGGGGAGCGCAGGCACTGGCCGAGGTGCAGGTCGCCGTGTATGCGCTGCGCGGTCCAGGTGTGGCCCTCGGTGGCCAGATCCGCCAGCGCCGCGAAGGCCGTGCGCAGGCCGGGAGCGTACGGGCGCAGCGCGGGCACGGCCTGCGCCGCCACCTCCAGGCGCTCGGTCATGCCGTCGACGAGCGTCCCCATCTGCGTGTGGCCCAGGGTGACCGTGGGCAGCGCGTGGGCGAGCGCCGTGTGCACCTCGGCGGTGGCACGGCCCAGCGCGCGCACCTCGCCACCGAAGCCGCCGAGGCCGTCGAAGCCACCGGCGCCGTCGAACCGGTCCAGGCCACCGGCGCCGTCGAACCGGTCGGAGCCGCCGGCCCCGTCGAAGCCACCGGCCCCGTCGAAGCGGTCGAAGCCGCCGCAGTCCTCGGGGCCGCCCAGGCCGTCCCGCTTGGCCAGCTCCCGCAGCGCCAGCTCCCAGCCGTCCGCCGCACCCCGCACGAAGGGTTGCAGCACGCCCAGGACGTACGTCTCCTCGCCCAGGTCCGTGACCATCCACCCCGTCGGCGCCGGCACCCGTGCGCAGCCCTCCCGGGCCAGCGTCAGCGGCAGCTCCAGGTCGGGGTTGATCCCGGGCACGATCCGGCGCAGGAGCTTCAGAATGAACGTATCTCCGTAGACGATCGACGAGTTGGACTGCTCCGAGGTGACCAGGCGTGGCACCAGATCGTCACGGATCTCCTGGTGCCGGTCGCGCTCGAAGCGCAGCTCGCCGACGCGGGCCCGGGTGCGCAGGGCTTCCAGGAGGACGTCGGCGGGGCGCGGGTCGTACAGCGCCTCGTAGACCGTGCGGCCGGCCAGCGGCCCCTCCTCCAGATGCCCGATCAGCGCGGGCGCGAGCCGTGGTGGCAGCGCCTCGCGGACGCCGATCAGCAGTTGGTAGCAGTCACCCGGGTGCGTGACGGCACCCTGGGCGGGAGTGAGCGGCTGGTGGGCCCGTACGAGCAGGTGGAGCAGGCCCAACGGTGCGGTGGCCGGCAGTAGTTCAACCGCCGCCACCAGGGAGAAACCGGTGACCGGACGCCCTTTGCCCGCGAACCAGCGCTGCCGGGGCAGCCATTCCCGCAGCAGTGGATCGAGGGACGCGAGCAACTCGGGGCGTGCGATCGGGGCCGTGACAGAGTGGGTTGCGGCTTCCGACATGGCGTCGCGTCCTTTCCCCAGGGACCCGGGAGACCGGGCGAGTCGGGGTGTTACTGATGCGTGCCCAGGGCGGGACGGAGGAAACCGCCCCGCCCGGGTTCTACACGGCGTCCTTGCGGAGCCGGAACCAGTAGAAGCCGTGACCGGCGAGGGTCAGCAAGTACGGCAGGTCGCCGATGGCCGGAAAGCGCACTCCGCCGATGAGTTCCACTGGGTGGCATCCGTTGAAGGTGCGCAGGTCCAGCTCGGTGGGCTGTGCGAAGCGGGAGAAGTTGTGCACGCACAGGACGAGGTCGTCCTTGTATTCGCGCAGGAACGCGATCACGGCCGGGTTGGAGGACTGGAGTTCCGTGTAGGAGCCGAGTCCGAACGCCTTGTTCTGCTTGCGGATCTCGATCATGCGGCGGGTCCAGTGCAGCAGCGATGACGGGGAGGACATCGATGCCTCGACGTTGGTGACCTGGTAGCCGTAGACGGGGTCCATGATCGTGGGCAGGAACAGGCGGCCGGGGTCGCTGGAGGAGAAGCCCGCGTTGCGGTCGGGGGTCCATTGCATGGGGGTGCGGACGGCGTCGCGGTCGCCGAGCCAGATGTTGTCGCCCATGCCGATCTCGTCGCCGTAGTAGAGGATCGGCGAGCCGGGCAGGGAGAGCAGCAGGGCGGTGAACAGTTCGATCTGGTTGCGGTCGTTGTCCAGCAGGGGGGCGAGCCGGCGGCGGATGCCGATGTTGGCGCGCATACGCGGGTCCTTGGCGTATTCCGCGTACATGTAGTCGCGTTCCTCGTCGGTGACCATTTCCAGGGTCAGCTCGTCGTGGTTGCGCAGGAAGATGCCCCATTGGCAGCCGGAGGGGATGGCGGGGGTCTTCGCCAGAATCTCGGACACGGGGTAGCGGGACTCGCGGCGCACGGCCATGAAGATGCGGGGCATGACCGGGAAGTGGAAGGCCATGTGGCACTCGTCGCCGCCGGAGGGGAAGTCGCCGAAGTAGTCGACGACGTCCTCGGGCCACTGGTTCGCCTCCGCCAGCAACACCGTGTCCGGATAGTGCGTGTCGATCTCCTTGCGCACACGTTTGAGGAACTCGTGGGTCGCCGGAAGGTTCTCGCAGTTGGTTCCCTCGACCTGGTAGAGGTACGGCACCGCGTCGAGGCGGAAGCCGTCGATGCCCAGGTCCAGCCAGAACCGCAGCGCGGAGACGATCTCCTCCTGCACGGCCGGGTTCTCGTAGTTGAGGTCCGGCTGGTGGGAGAAGAAGCGGTGCCAGTAGTACTGCTTGCGGACGGGGTCGAAGGTCCAGTTGGAGGCTTCGGTGTCGACGAAGATGATCCGGGCGTCCTGGTACTGCTTGTCGTCGTCGGCCCAGACGTAGTAGTCGCCGTAGGGGCCGTCGGGGTTGGCGCGGGACTCCTGGAACCACGGGTGCTGGTCGCTGGTGTGGTTCATGACGAAGTCGATGATCACGCGCATGCCGCGCTGGTGGGCGGCGTCGACGAACTCGACGAAGTCGGCGAGGTCACCGAATTCGGGCAGGACGGCGGTGTAGTCGGAGACGTCGTACCCGCCGTCCCGGAGCGGGGACTTGAAGAACGGGGGCAGCCACAGGCAGTCGATGCCAAGCCACTGGAGGTAGTCCAGCTTCGCGGTCAGGCCCTTGAGGTCGCCGACACCGTCGCCGTTGCTGTCCTGGAAGGAGCGGACCAGGACCTCGTAGAAGACGGCGCGTTTGAACCACTCGGGGTCGCGGTCCTTGGCGGGTGTGTCCTCGAACGTGTCCGGTACGGGCTCGTTGACGATCATGTGGTGGGTGACCCTCCGATCTGCGGTGAGGACGGTCGCAGGACGGTGAGAATGTGCGCGGGCCTATGCCCTGGCTCGAGACGCACATAGTTGGCCCTGCCCCAGTAGTAGGTCTCGCCGGTGAGCTCGTCGCGCACCGGCACGGACTCGTGCCAGTCCAGGCCGAGTTGCGGCATGTCCAACGAGACCGTGGCCTCCTGGGTGTGGTGAGGGTCGAGGTTCGCCACCACCACAACCGTGTTCGAACCGCGTGCGTCCGTGGCGGACTTCGAGTAGGCGATCACCGCCTCCTTGTCCGTGTGATGGAAATGGAGGTCGCGCAACTGGCGCAACGCGGGGCTGCGCCGCCTGATCGCGTTGAGCGTGCCCAGCAGCGGCGCGATGCTCCGGCCGTCACGCTCCGCGGACGCCCAGTCGCGCGGCCGCAGTTGGTACTTCTCGGAGTTCAGATACTCCTCGCTCCCGACCCGCAGCGGGGCGTTCTCGCAGAGTTCATACCCGCTGTACACCCCCCAGGTCGGCGCGAGGGTCGCGGCGAGCACCGCCCGCAGCTCGAAGGCCGGGCGGCCGCCCTGTTGCAGGAACTCATGGAGGATGTCAGGGGTGTTGACGAAGAAGTTCGGCCGCATGTACGCGGCCGCGTCGCCCGACAGTTCGGTGAGGTACTCGGTCAGCTCGTCCTTGGTGTTGCGCCAGGTGAAGTAGGTGTACGACTGCTGGAAGCCGACCGCCGCGAGCGTGTGCATCATCGCCGGGCGGGTGAAGGCCTCGGCCAGGAAGATCACGTCGGGGTCGGTGCGGTTGATGTCCGCGATCACCCGCTCCCAGAACACCACCGGCTTGGTGTGCGGATTGTCGACGCGGAAGATCCGGACGCCATGGCTCATCCAGTACCGCAGCACGCGCAGCGTCTCCTGGATCAGGCCCGGCATGTCCTTGTCGAAGGCGATCGGGTAGATGTCCTGGTACTTCTTCGGCGGGTTCTCGGCGTACGCGATCGTGCCGTCCGGCCGGTGGTGGAACCACTCGGGGTGCTTCTCCACCCACGGGTGGTCGGGGGAGCACTGGAGCGCGAAGTCCAGGGCGACTTCGAGGCGCAGGTCCGCGGCCCGGCGTACGAACGAATCGAAGTCGTCGATCGTCCCCAGATCCGGGTGGACCGCATCGTGACCGCCCTCCGGGGAGCCGATCGCCCAGGGCACCCCCACATCCCAACGGCTCGCCGACAGGCTGTTGTTGGGGCCCTTGCGGAAGGTGGTGCCGATGGGGTGGATCGGCGGGAGGTAGACGACGTCGAAGCCCATCTCCGCGATCGCGGGCAGGCGTTCGGCGGCCGTACGGAACGTGCCGTGCGGCCGCTCAGGGGTGCCCTCCGAGCGCGGGAAGAACTCGTACCAGGAGCCGTACAGCGCCCGCTCGCGCTCCACAAGGAGTGGCAACGGCCCAGAGGACGACACGAGTTCGCGCAACGGATGGCGGGCGAGGATCGCCCCGACCTCGGGGGTGAGCGCGGCGGCGAGGCGGGCCGCGTCGGGGCGGTCGGGGTCGCGCAGCGCCTCGGCGGCCGTCAGGACCGTCTTCCGGCGGCCCTTGCCCTTCGGCACTCCGGCGGCGGCCCGCTCGTGCAGCCGCGCGCCCTCCTCCAGGACCAGCTCGGTGTCGATGCCCGCCGGGATCTTGATGCCCGCGTGATGCCGCCAGGTGGAGATCGGATCGCTCCACGCCTCCACCGTGTAGGTCCAGCGGCCCTCCTTCCCGGCGGACACGGTGGCGCCCCAGCGGTCGCTGCCGGGGGCCAGTTCGCGCATCGGGGTCCAGGGGCCGGCGCGGCCGTCGGGGTCGTGCAGGACGACGTTCGCCGCGACCGCGTCATGGCCCTCGCGGAAGACGGTGGCCGACACCTCGAAGGCCTCGCCGACCACCGCCTTCGCGGGCCGCCGCCCGTGCGCGACGATCGGGCGGACGTCAAGGACGGGGATGCGACCGATGGTCATGGCGTCCGTGGCGTCCGTGGCGTCCGTGGCATCCGTGGCATCCGTGGTGTTAGTGGTGTCCCGGGTGTTCGCAGTGTCCGGGGTGCTCGTGGTGTCCGTGGGGTTCGTGGTCGCCGTGGTGGCGGCGACGGTGCCGGTGTCCGTACCCGTGGCCGCGCGGGTACGGCTGCTGCTGCCGGTGGCGGCGGAGGGTTTCTCCGGGGTGGGCGAACCGGCTTCGGCCCCGCGTGGGGGTGGTGGTGCGTCGGAGGTGGTCGTCGGGGGTGGCGACGTGTGGTGCGTTGCGGGCATGACCGCTCCTGTCCGCGTCAACGTGGGTGGGCGGATGAGGGTGTGGGGAGGTGGGGCCTGCGGGGTGTACCGGAGGAGCCTTCCCACCCTATGCGGGTGGGCATTCCGGCACTTTGTTAACTACTCACGCGTATGTCTACGCACAAGACCGGCCTCGTCCGATGAGGGCGAGGCCGGTCTCGTATGGCCGGATCACCAGGGTCGTACGCGGGTCAGTCGACGTGCAGGAGTTTGTTCGGCGAACCGAGCCCCGCGCCCGAAATCCTCCCCGACACGGCCTGTTTCACCAGTGCTTTCGCCACCTGGGCCGGGGTCGCCCTGGTGTGGTCGGCCAGATAGAGCGCGGCCGCGCCCGCGACATGCGGGCTCGCCATCGACGTACCGGAATAGGTCGCTTTCCCTGTGTCGCTCGCGTACGAAGCTGACGTGATCGCGACGCCCGGCGCGAACAGGTCGAGCGCGGAACCGGTGTTGGAGAAGCTCGCCCGCGCGTCCGTCCTGTCGCTCGCGCCGACCGTGAGGGCCTGGGTGACCCGGGCCGGGGAGTACAGACCGGCCGGCAGTCCGTCGTTGCCCGCCGCCACCGCGTAGGTGACGCCGGAGGCGATGGAGTTGCGGACGGCGGTGTCCAGTTGGGCGTTCGCGTACCCGCCCAGGCTCAGGTTCGCCACGGCCGGCTTCTTCGCGTGCTTCGTCACCCAGTCGATGCCCGCGATGACCTGCGCGGTGGTGCCGGCGCCGGCGTCGTCGAGGACACGGACGGCGACCACCTCGGCCTTCTTGGCGACGCCGTACCGGGTGCCCACGACGGTTCCGGCGACGTGCGTGCCGTGCCCGTTGCCGTCCTTCGCCGTCCTGTCGTTGTCGACGAAGTCCCAGCCGTAGCTCGCCCGGCCGCCGAAGTCCTTGTGCGTGATGCGGATACCGGTGTCGATGACGTACGCGGTCACGCCGGCACCCGCCGACTCGGGCCAGGTGTAGCCCTTGTCGAGCGGCAGATTCGGCTGGTCGATGCGGTCCAGACCCCAGGAGGGCGGGTTCTTCTCGTAGTGGTCGAGCGCCACCCGGGTGTCCTGGACGACCGAGGCCACGCGGGAGTCCGCCGCGAGCCGCCGGGCCTGTTTCTCGTTGACCTGCACGGCGAAGCCGTTGAGAGCCGTGCCGTAGGTGTGGCTGATTCTCGCCCCGTACTTCTCGGCGATGCTCTTTCCCGCCGATGACGGAGCCCTGGTTCCCCCCTTGAGCGTCACGATGTAACTCCCGTTGACGGAACCGGGATCGCCGGCGCCGAGTATCCGCCCCTCGGGGGCGGCGTGCGCGGGCAGGGTGATGGCCGAAAGCACCGCGGCCGTCGTGACCGCGGTGAGGCCCCCCGCCCAGCGCAGACGCCTCTCTCTCGTCTGTGCCATGACTTGGGTTCCCCTCCTCAACTGGACGTACCAAGGCCGGAGCCGGCCGGGATGCGCCGGTTCGACCGGTGTGCGCCGGATCCGGCCGTACGCCACCCGGCGAGCCTCTCGTGCGGTGCGAAGCCCCACAAGGCCGCCCAGGAGGGCGGAATCGGCCATATCGTCCGTGGTGTATACGTGAAGGTTGCGGCGAATTCCCGCCGAATTCACCCGATCTCTCACGGGTTCTCCGCTGCGGTCGTGTGGCGCTTCGCCGGTTGCCGCCGCGGTCGTGTGGCGTTTCGCCGGTCCCGCCGCAGTCCCACCGCGCCTCGCTGGTTCCCGCCGAAGTCGCGGGGTGTTTCGCCGGTCCCCCCGAAGTCCCACCGCGCCTCGCCGGTTCCCCGCCGCAGTCCCATTCCCCGCCGCAGGTTCTCCGCCGACGTCTCGCAGCCGGCCCGATCAACCCCGCCCGCCCCTCGATGCGCCGTGTTGCGAAGGCACCCTCGCCGCTACCGTCGTGGGTGTCGAAGGGCGCACAAGGGCGTGTGTCTCTTCGGGCCTGTTGTCGAACTGGCCCCGACTGCCGCGTACGTCCTCCGTGAAGGTGGAAGCTCGTGAAGGCGATCCGCAGACTCACCGTACGACCCGTACTCCCCGAGGCCCTTCACCCGCTCAGCGACCTGGCGCGCAACCTCCGCTGGTCCTGGCACGCCGAGACCCGTGACCTCTTCCAGTCCGTCGACCCGGAGCGCTGGGCCGCGTCGGACGGCGACCCCGTACGCCTGCTCGGCAGCGTGTCGCCCGGCCGGCTCGCCGAGCTCACCGAGGACCGCCGCTTCCTGCGTCGGCTCGCCGCGGTCGCCGACGATCTGCGCGACTACGTCACCGGCGACCGCTGGTACCAGTCGCAGTCCCAGTCCTCCGAACTGCCCGCCGCGATCGCCTACTTCTCGCCCGAGTTCGGCATCACGGCCGCGCTGCCGCAGTACTCCGGCGGCCTCGGCATCCTCGCCGGCGACCATCTGAAGGCCGCCAGCGACCTGGGCGTCCCGCTGATCGGCGTCGGTCTGCTCTACCGGCACGGCTATTTCCGTCAGACCTTGTCCCGCGACGGCTGGCAGCAGGAGCACTATCCGGTCCTGGACCCGAACGAGCTGCCCCTGGTCCCGCTGCGCGAGTCCGACGGCAGCGTCGCCCAGGTCTCCCTCGCCCTCCCCGGCGGCCGGGCGCTGCGGGCCCGGATCTGGCTGGCCCAGGTCGGCCGCGTCCCGCTGCTCATGCTCGACTCCGACGTCGAGGAGAACGACCTCGGCGAACGCGGCGTGACCGACCGGCTCTACGGCGGCGGCAGCGAACACCGCCTGTTGCAGGAGATGCTGCTGGGCATCGGAGGGGTGCGCGCGGTGCGGACGTACTGCCGGCTCACCGGCCACCCGGGACCCGAGGTGTTCCACACGAACGAGGGCCACGCGGGCTTCCTCGGCCTGGAGCGCATCGCCGAACTCGCCGACGACGGGCTGGACTTCGAGGCCGCCCTGGAGGCGGTGCGGGCCGGCACGGTCTTCACCACGCACACGCCCGTCCCGGCCGGGATCGACCGCTTCGACCGGGAGCTGGTCGCCCACCACTTCGGTCCGGACGCCGAACTCCCGCGCATCGACGTGGAACGCATCCTGGGCCTGGGCATGGAGACCTACCCGGGCGGCGAGCCAAACCTCTTCAACATGGCGGTGATGGGCCTCAGGCTGGGTCAGCGGGCGAACGGGGTCTCGCTGCTGCACGGCCAGGTGAGCCGGGAGATGTTCTCGGGCCTGTGGCCGGGCTTCGACCCCGAGGAGGTGCCGATCACCTCCGTCACGAACGGCGTGCACGCCCCGACCTGGGTGGCGCCGGAGGTCTTCCGGCTCGGCGCCCGCCAGATCGGCGCCCAGCGCACCGAGGACGCGCTGACGGTCGGCGGCTCGGACCGCTGGGACGCGGTGGCCGACATCGCCGACCAGGAGATCTGGGACCTGCGCCGGGTGCTGCGCGAGCGGCTGGTCCTGGAGGTACGGGAGCGGCTGCACGCCTCCTGGCGCCAGCGCGGCGCCGGTACGGCCGAACTCGGCTGGATCGACGGGGTGTTGGACCCCGACGTCCTGACCATCGGTTTCGCGCGCCGCGTCCCCTCGTACAAGCGCCTGACCCTGATGCTGCGCGACCGTGACCGTCTGATGGACCTCCTCCTGCACGCCGAGCGCCCGGTCCAGATCGTGGTCGCGGGCAAGGCGCACCCGGCGGACGACGGCGGCAAACGGCTGGTCCAGGAGCTGGTCCGGTTCGCGGACGACCCGCGGGTACGCCACCGGATCGTCTTCCTCCCGGACTACGGGATGGCGATGGCACAGAAGCTGTATCCCGGCTGCGACATCTGGCTGAACAATCCGCTGCGACCGCTGGAGGCCTGCGGGACGAGCGGGATGAAGGCGGCGCTCAACGGCTGTCTGAATCTCTCCGTCCTGGACGGCTGGTGGGACGAGTGGTTCCAGCCCGACTTCGGCTGGGCGATCCCGACGGCTGACGGCACGGCGACCGACGACGACCGCCGTGACGACCTGGAGGCGGCGGCCCTCTACGACCTGCTCGAACAGCGGGTGACCCCCCGCTTCTACGAGCGCGGCCAGGGCGGACTGCCCGACCGCTGGATCGAGATGGTCCGCCAGACGCTCACCCACCTCGGCCCGAAGGTCCTGGCGGGCCGGATGGTCCGCGAGTACGTGGAGCGCCTGTACGCCCCGGCGGCGCACGCCCACCGCTCCCTCGCGCCCGAGACGGCCCGCGAACTGGCCTCCTGGAAATCCCGGGTGCGTGCCGCCTGGCCCCGGGTCACCGTCGACCACGTCGAGGCCTCCTCCGCCACCACGACCGCCGAACTCGGGAGCACGCTCTCCCTCCGTGTCCGGGTCGGCCTGGGTGAGGAGCTCGTCCCCGACGACGTGGAGGTCCAGGCGGTCGCCGGGCGGGTGGACTCGGACGACCGGATCGCGGACGCCGTTCTCGTCCCCCTCAAGCCGGCGGGCGGCCCTGACCTGGAGGGGCGCTGGGTGTACGAGGGTCCGCTCTCCCTGGACCGTACGGGCCCCTTCGGCTACACGGTCCGCATCCTCCCCACGCACCGCCTCCTGGCATCGAGCGTGGAGCTGGGCCTGGTGACGGCCCCGTCGGAGGAGGCGGGAGAGGGCGCCGGGGTCTTGATGAGGTGAGGGGTGACCCCCTCTATTCACCGAAGGGGGCACACAGGCGGCGGAGGGCCTTGCCGCACCTCTGGGCGTAGGCGTGCTGGAGGCCTCGGGTGGCGGGGCCGCCCGCGCGGGCGTACCACTTGGCCGGGCGGCTGAAGGCGGTGATGGTCAGCCAGACCGTGCCGTCGCCGGTGCGGGTGACCATGAAGGCCTCCTCGCCCGATTCCGGGTGGCCGGAAAGGGTGCCGTACGCCCAGGCGGTGCGGCGGGGCTCCTCGGCCGTCCAGACCACCCGGCAGGGGGCCTTGATCGGGCCGAGGCCCACCGTGACGTCGACGCCGGGGGCCGCCTTCTTCGCCTCGGAGGTGATCCCGACCCCGATCGCCCGGTGCATCTCCCAGGTCATCAGGGCGTCGGAGGCGCGGCGGAAGACGGCATCGCCCTCGCCGATCCGGGAGCGGACGTGCAGTCGGTGGAAACCCGGCGGGCAGCGGTCCTCGCGGGTCGCGCCCACGTCCTCGTACGTGAAGGGCATGGGGAAAGAGTAGGGCGGTACCCGAAGTCGCCTTCTCTCCGGGTACCGCCCGTCGTTCACCTACGCGCGCACTAGCTCACGTTGACCGCGGACCACGCCGCCGCGACCGCGTTGTACTCGGTGCTGCCGGAGCCGTAGAGCGCGGACGCCGCCGAGAGCGTGCCGGTACGGGCGGCCTTGTAGTTGGTCGTCGACGTGAAGTACGTCGTCAGCGCCTTGTACCAGATCTGCAGCGCCTTGGCGCGGCCGATGCCGGTGACCGTGGAGCCGTTGGACGTCGGGGAGTTGTAGCTGACCCCGTTGATCGTCTTGGCGCCGCTGCCCTCCGAGAGGAGGTAGAAGAAGTGGTTCGCCACGCCCGACGAGTAGTGCACGTCGAGGTTGCCGACGCTGGAGGACCAGGCGTCGGCGGAGCCGCCGTCCTTGCTGGGCTTGTCCATGTAGCGCAGCGGGGTGCCGTCGCCGTTGATGTTGATCTTCTCGCCGATGAGGTAGTCACCCACGTCGGACGAGTTGTTGGCGTAGAACTCGACGCCGGTGCCGAAGATGTCGGAGGTCGCCTCGTTCAGACCGCCGGACTCGCCCGAGTAGTTGAGGCCCGCGGTGTTGGCGGTGACGCCGTGGCTCATCTCGTGGCCTGCCACGTCGAGCGAGGTCAGCGGATGGGTGTTGCCCGAGCCGTCGCCGTACGTCATGCAGAAGCAGCTGTCGTCCCAGAACGCGTTGACGTACGCGTTGCCGTAGTGGACGCGGGAGTAGGCCGCGACGCCGTTGTTCTTGATGCCGCTGCGGCCGAAGGTGTTCTTGTAGAAGTCCCAGGTCTCCTGCGCGCCGTAGGCGGCGTCGACGGCCGCGGTCTGGTCCGTGGTGGAGCTGGACGCCGCGCCGGTGCCCCAGGTGTCGTCGGCGTCGGTGAAGAGGGTGCCCGCCGAGGACGACGTGGTGTGCGACTTGTTGTACGTCTTGTGGCCGCCGCGGGTGCCGTCGGTCAGCTGGTACGTCGAGCCCGACAGGGTGGTGTTGAGGCTGACCGTGCCCGAGTAGAGGCTCTTGCCGGTACCGGTCTCGATGCCCTGGTACTCGTAGAGCTTCTTGCCGGTGGCGGCGTCGGTGATGACGTGCAGCTCGTTCGGGGTGCCGTCGTCCTGGAGGCCGCCGACGACGGTCTCGTAGGCGAGGACCGGCGTGCCGCTGCCCGCCCAGATCACCTTGCGGGGCGCCTTGTCGGCGGTGGTCTTGTCCGAGCCCGCGGTCTTCGCGGCGGTCAGCGCCTGCTTCTCCGCCTTGGCGGCGGCGATCTGCGGCTTGAGCGAGGCCACCTTGATGGTCGCCTTGGTCGCCTTCGTCACGCCCTCGCGCTTGCCGGCCTTCTCGTGGACGACGAGGTCGCCGCCGAGGACCGGAAGTCCGTTGTACGTGCGCTCGTAGCGGGTGTGGACCGTGCCGTCGGCGTCCTTGACGACGTCACGGACGACCAGCTTCTCCTTGGCGCCGAGGCCTATCTCCTGGGCCGTCGCGGCACTGGAGGCCTGGGCCTGCTGGATCAGGGACGTGCGGGCCGCCGCGGACAGCTGAACCGGGGCGCCGGCAAGGGTCGTCCCGCCGGCGGGAGTGGCTTCGGTCTGGGCGGAAGCACCGGTGGTCATACCGGTGGCGAGCAGGGCTCCGGCCGCGACTGCGGTGGCGATGGCCAGAGTGGTGCGCTTGTGACGCGCGTAGAGGGGAGTCACGCAAGCTCCTTATGTGGGGGCGTCCGGACGGCGTGGGGTGGCCGTTCGGACGATGTGAAGTTGCGGTGCGGGTGAGCCGTGCGGTGGAAGAGTGCCATCTGGGGCGCGTACATGTCAGGAGGTCATAAGGACCTTGGCCGAAAATCGACCATTGGGTGAACAGTGGGAGGCGCGCGGACGGACTCGACCCCCCTCAAGGGGAGGTCAAAAAAAGGCCAACCCAAACACCTGACCAGGCAAAGAGGGCGCCGCCCCGGGGAGTTGAACCTCCGGGACGGCGCCCTGTCCTTGTGCCGTGTCCGTCAGACGGTCTACGGGAACGTCAGCTTCCAGCTGTTGATGGTGCCGACGTCCTGCGCCGCCTGGTCCTGGACCTTCAACTTCCAGGTCCCGTTGGCGGCTTCGGAGGACGCGTTGACCGTGTAGGTGTCGGTGACGTTGTCCGCCGAGTCGGAGGAGCTGAAGTTCTTCAGGCGGTACGTCGAGCCGTCCGGAGCCACCAGATCGATGACCAGGTCACCGCGCCAGGTGTGCGTGATGTTCGGCGTGACCTGAAGGTTGCTCGGCGCGTTCCCGGTGCGGCCGCTGACCGTGATCGACGACGTCACCGCCGCTCCGTTGTCCGGAATCGATACCTTGGTCGTCGACTCGTACGACGTGCCGCCGCCGGTACCGCCGCCGGACCGCGCGCCGACCGCGACGGCCGCCCAGGCGTCCTGGACCGCCTTGTACTCGGCGCCCGTGGTGCCGTACAGCTCACCCGCCGCCGCGAGCGTGCCGGTGCGGGCCGCCGCGTAGTTGGTGGTCGAGGTGAACTTCGTGGTGAGCGCCCGGTACCAGATCTGCAGGGCCTTGTCGCGGCCGATGCCGGTGACCGGAAGGCCGTCCGAGGTCGGCGAGTTGTAGCTGACGCCGTTGATGACCTTGGCGCCGCTGCCCTCCGACAGGAGGTAGAAGAAGTGGTTGGCGACACCGGACGAGTAGTGCACGTCCAGGTTGCCCACGCCCGAGTACCAGGAGTCGGCGGAGCCGCCGTCCTTGCTGGGCTTGTCCATGTAGCGCAGCGGGGTGCCGTCGCCGTTGATGTCGATCTTCTCGCCGATGAGGTAGTCACCCACGTCGGACGAGTTGTTGGCGTAGAACTCGACGCCGGTGCCGAAGATGTCGGAGGTCGCCTCGTTCAGACCGCCGGACTCGCCCGAGTAGTTGAGGCCCGCGGTGTTCGACGTGACACCGTGGCTCATCTCGTGGCCCGCGACGTCCAGCGAGGTCAGCGGATCGGCGTTGCCCGACCCGTCGCCGTACGTCATGCAGAAGCAGGTGTCGTCCCAGAACGCGTTGACGTACGCGTTGCCGTAGTGGACGCGCGAGTACGCTCCCACGCCGTTGTTCTTGATGCCGCTGCGGCCGAAGGTGTTCTTGTAGAAGTCCCAGGTCTCGGCGGCGCCGTAGTGCGCGTCGGCGCCGGCGGTCGCGGCGTTCGACGTGGTGCCGTTGCCCCAGGTGTCGTTCGTCTGCGAGAACAGCGTGCCGGTGCCCGACGTCCCGTGGTTCAGGTTGTACGTCTTGTGGGCGCCGCGCGCGCTGTCGTTCAGCGTGAAGTTGGAGCCCGACTGCGTGGTCGTCAGGGTCACCTGGCCGCTGTACTGGGTGTTGCCGATGCCGTTCTTGATGCCCTGCCACTGGAAGAGCTTCTTGCCGGTGGCGGCGTCGGTGATGACGTGCAGCTCGTTCGGGGTGCCGTCGTCCTGGAGGCCGCCGACGACCGTCTCGTAGGCGAGGACCGGCTTGCCGCTCGCCGCCCAGATCACCTTGCGGGGCGCGCGGTCCGCGTCGGTCTGCTTCGACCCGGCGGCCTTGGCGGCGGACAGGGCCTGCTTCTCCGCCTTGGTGGCGGCGACCGCGGGCTTGAGCGTGGCGACCTTGATGGTGGCCTTCGTCGCCTTGTAGACGTGCTCGGTCTTACCCGACTTGGCGGTGTCGACCACCAGGTCGCCGCCGAGGACCGGGAGTCCGGCGTACGTCCGCTCGTAGCGGGTGTGGACCGTGCCGTCGTGGTCCTTGATGACGTCCCGGGCGGCCAGGCTCTCCTTGGCGCCGAGGCCCAGGTCCTTGGCGGTGGTCGCCTTGGCGGCGTTGGCGTCGCGTATCAGCTCGGCGCGCTGCGAGGCGGTGAGCTTCAGGGCGACGGCGCCCGGGTTGACCTTGCCCGCCCGAGGTGCCTTCTGCGGGGCGGCGCTCGCGGCGCCCGACTGGACGGCCGCGGCCAACAGGGCGGAGACGCCGACGAGGGCGACACCGGCGATACGGCGCTTGGTGATGTGGGAGGCGCGTCTGTGGGAGGAACTGCTACTCAACACTGACTCCTTCTGCGTGGCCGCGGGTCGCGCGGCCAGGGGAGACCGGACGATGGGTGACCCGTCCGGGCAGAACAGGCGGTACGCGGAACCAGGTGCATGGGGGTCGTACGGCGCGACACAGCGGTAGCACTGTGAGGTTGCTGTGCGGCAGCCGAGGGAAGAGTGGCAGCAGATTGCGCTGTCTGTCAGGAGCGCATCAAGAACTTGGCCGGAAACAGTTCGTTGTCCGGATGGTCATGTTCGGTAAACGAACCGTCAAACTTCGACCCCTATCGGTCTCAGGCCAGGCCCAGTTCCCGGCGCCAACGCCACGCCAGGGTCAGGCATGCCTGGCCCGCCGGCAGGGTTCCGGCGTCCCCGGCGTAGCCCAGCACGTTGTCCGCGGTGAAGGGAATGCCCCGGTAGCCCTCCGCCGCGCGGGTGCCGACGACGAGGACGCCTTCCTCGTTGCGATCCCCCATCGTGCTGAAGAGCTCGTCGAAGACCGCGGCGTCCCACACGCAGACCAGGCAGATCTCCGGCTTCCAGGTCAGCGGATCGAGCCCGAGCCCGAGGAACCGCACACGGGCGTGGCCCTCGCGCACCGCTCGTCCGAACTCGGCGTAGGGCGCGTCGCGCGCGTAGTCGATGGTCACCCCGCCGCTCCCGGTGGCATCGGAGGCGCCCAGGAACTCCTCGGCGTACTCGCGCATCGTGTTGCGCCACACATCGAGGTCGGACCGCCACACGGGCAGGACATCGGCGTGCGGCTGGAATTCCCCGGCGGGGGCGACATGCGTGGTGTTCATGGCCACGGCGACCTTGGCGGCCTCGCGCCGGTGCATGAAGAAGTACGCCTCGCCGTCCTCGACCCGGACCGTCAGGGCGCTCACCCCCGGGAGCGCGGCTCTCCTGTCCAGCGCGAAGGGACTTCCAAGGCTCCGCCGGAACGGGCCCCGCAGCGGCCTGATCTCGCCCTTCAGCTGCCGCAGCGCCTCTTCGTAGGCGAGCGGCTCGGTGGTGTCGAGGCCGTCGAAGTAGCGGCCGAGCGCGAAGGTGAGGCCGAGCCCGTCCTCGGGCTGTTCCGTCGGCGGGGCGGCGACCTCGAGCAGCCGGTAGGAAGGGCCGTTGAACCAGACCGCCGGCCGGTCGAAGGCCTCGATCGCGGCCGAGTAGCTCTCCGCACCCCGGGCCCCCTGGCCGTGCGGCCAGTACCGGCTCACCTCCGCGCGGCTGCGGTCCAGCCGCTCGTCCGACCGGGGTTCGCGCAGCGTCATGCGCAGGGCGTCCAAGGGGAGCGGGCGGGGCGGGATCCAGCCCGGCCGGGTCAGCAGCGCCAGTTCCGCGTCGGAGCGGTGTTCCGACTGCGCTTCGGCGCACACGGTGCTCAACTCGGCGCGATGGGACTTGAGATGGCTCCGGGTCCGCACGAAAAGGTCGACGCCGCGGTCCCGGCTCGCCAGCCGCTGAGGCGCCCAGGCGAGCGCCGCCGCCACGATCCCCACCAGCAGTCCCACCACGGCGACGGTCATCTCCGGCCCCATGTCTCCCCCTCGTCGATGGGCTGATCATTCAACCAGGGAAGGCGCGCAGGGGCGGGCTGTTCGCGGTGGGCCGCCGGCAGGGCGCGGGTCACTTGCCCGAAGGGCGGGGGTCCCCGTGCCATGAGTGCCAGAGGGCCGCGTAGGCGCCGTCCGCCGTCACCAGGTCCTCGTGTGTGCCCAGTTCGGTCAGTCGGCCGTTCTCCATCACGGCGACGCGGTCGGCGTCGTGGGCGGTGTGGAGGCGGTGGGCGATGGCGATGACCGTGCGGCCCTTCAGTACGGCGGCCAGGGCGCGCTCCGTGTGGCGGGCGGTCGTGGGGTCGAGGAGGGCGGTGGCCTCGTCGAGGATCAGGGTGTGCGGGTCGGCCAACACGACTCGGGCGAGAGCCAGTTGCTGGGCCCGGGAGCCGTCCACGACGGGAGTTCCCGCCGACCCGGCGCCGCCGGACGTGCGGGGGAGGGCCGCAGGGCCCAGCTCGGTGTCCAGGCCGTCCGGCAGTTCCGCCACCCAGTCGTCGGCACCGACCACCGCCAGCGCCGCCCACAACTCGGCGTCCCCGGCCGACGGTTCGGCGATCAGCAGGTTGTCGCGGAGCGTGCCGAGGAACACGTGGTGTTCCTGGGTGACCAGGACCACCTGCCGGCGCAGCTGTTCGGGGTCGAGCGCGACGATCGGCACCCCGCCGACCGTCACCGTGCCGGCCCCCGGCGCGTCGACACCCGCCAGCAGCCTGCTCAGGGTCGTCTTCCCGGCGCCCGAAGGCCCGACGACGGCCAGCCGCTCCCCGGGCCGCACCGTCAGGTCGACGCCGCGCAGCACCTCGCCCCCGCGGTCGTACGAGTAGCGCACGCCGGTCACGTCGATCCGGTCGTCCACCGGGGTGGGGGAGCTGGACGGCGCGGCCTTCGGGGCCCCGGCGAGACCCTCCACGCGGGCGAAGGAGGCGCTGCTGCTCTGGAGTTGCTCGACCCGCATCAGGATCTGGTCGAGCGGGTCGACGAGCTGGCGCAGATACAGCGTCGCGGCGACCACCGCCCCCAGGCTCATCGCACCCCGTGCGTGCAGCACGCCGCCCACCAGGAGCACGCCGACGACGGGAAGGACGTACGCGATCTCCACGGCCGGGAATAACACGCTGCGCAGGTACAGCGTCCACATCCGCTTCTGGCGCGAAATCTCCAGGGCGTCCCGGCTCGCCTCGATCCGGCGCCGCTGGAGCCCGAACGCCTCCACGGTGCGGGCGCCGGACGCGGTGGCCGCGAGGATCTCGGCGACCTCCGACGTGGCGGCACCCTCGGCGAGATAGCCGGTGCGCGCCCGGCGCAGATACCAGCGCAGCGCGAACCGGATGCCGATCAGGCCGAGCACTCCGCAGCAGCCGAGCAGCGGGTCGATGGCGAAGACCGCGCCGAGGATGAACAGCGCCTGCGCCGAGGCGATCAGCAGCTCGGGCCCCGCGTCGCGCAGCGTGTCGCCCACCACGGTGACGTCGGCGGTGCCGCGCGCCGTCAGATCGCCCGTCCCCGCCCGCTCCACCACCGAGGCCGGCAGCGCCAGTGTCCGCTCCACGAACTCCTCCCGCACCCGCGCCAGCGTGCGCTCCCCGAAGCGGTGTCCCACGTACCGGGCCCACCGCGCCAGCAGCAACTGCGCCAGCGAGCACACCAGGATGCCGAACGCCAGCCGGTCCACCACGTCCACACCGGCCCCGGCCCGTACGTCGTCGATGATCCGCCCGAGCAGCCAGGGACCGACCAGACCGGCCCCGGCGGCCAGCGCGTTGAGGCCGAGCACGGCGGCGAAGGCCCGCCGGTCCGCCCGGATCAGCCGCACCGACGCCCGGCGCACCTCGGCGGCCTCGGCGATCGGCAGCTGCGCGCTCATCGCGCGGCCTCCTCGGCGTCGACGGCCGTCTTTGAGGGCGAGTCCGCGTCCGCGTCGCGGGCAACCAGCGCCCGGTATCCCGGCTCCCCGTCCAGGAGTTCACGGTGGCTGCCGCGCGCGGCGACCTTGCCGTCCACCAGGAAGTGCACCGTGTCCACCTGGTCGAGCAGGAGCGGCGAGGTGCTGGTCACCACCGTCGTACGGCCGGCCCGCGCGGTGCGCAGCCGGACCGCCACGGCCGCCTCGGTGTGCGCGTCGAGGGCCGAGGTGGGTTCGACCGCGAGCAGCACCTCGGGGTCGGCGAGGAGCGCCCGCACCAGCCGTACGCGCTGCCGCTGGCCGCCGGAGAGACTGCGGCCCTGCGCGTCGACCGGCGAGTCGAGACCGTCCGGCAGGCCGAGGACGATGTCGTCCGCCACGGCCGCGTGCACGGCCCGCGCGATGGCCTCGTCGTCGTGGTCCCGGCGGCCGCACACCAGCTCGCGCAGGGTGCCCGCGAACAGGTCGGCCTCGTTGTCCGCGACCAGGATCCGCTCCCGCACCTGCGGCAGGGCGATCGCGTCGAGCCGTACGCCGCCCCAGGTCACCGCCGACTCCGTGTACCGGCCGAGGCGGTCGACCACCGCGGCGGACTCCGCGGGACGGGCGCCGACCAGTGCGGTCAGCCGCCCCGGGAGCACCCGGACGCCGGACTCCGGGTCGTGCAGAGGCGCCGGGGAAGACGGCGCGTCCAGCGCGTCGGCGCGACTGGCCGGCGGCTCCAGGGCCAGGAAGCGCGCGACGCGCCGGGCGGCGACCACGCCCCGGCTGAGCTGGTAGCCGCCTTCGATGAAGAAGGACACCGGCATCACGAGGACCGCGACATAGCCGTACACGGAGACCAGCTCGCCGATGGTGATGTCCCCTTGGGCGGCCTGCCGGGCCGCCAGCCAGGTCACGACGGCGAGGAACAGGGACGGCAGCCCCATGCCAAGGGCCTGGATCCAGCTGGTCACCGCCCCGACCCGGTACCCCTGGGCGCGCAGCTCCTGCGAGTCCCGGCGGAAGGCCTCGGCGAACAGCCCCTTGCCGCCCAGCCCGTTGAGGACGCGCAGACCGCCCGCGAGGTCGCCGATCCGGGCGGTCAGCACACCCTGCCGCTCGCGGTACTCCGTCTCCGTCCCCTGCAACCGTCTCATCAGCGGTCCGACCAGCAGGGCGATCAGCGGCACGCCCAGCAGGATCACCACGGAGAGCTGGAGCGAGACCGACAGCAGCAGCGCGGCCACGACGGCGTAGGTGAAGACCGCGGCGAGACCGGGTCCGACGACGGTCAGCGACGTACTGATCGTCTGTACGTCCCCGACGCCGATCGTGACGACCTCCCCGGCCCCCACCTGGCGCGCCAGCGCGGACCCCAGCCGGGCCGACTGCTGGACCACGACCTTGACCGTACGGAAGTTGGCGTCCATCCGGACCTTGGTCATGGTGCGGTGCCGCAGTGTGCCCAGCCAGGCGTTGAACACCCCGACGCCCAGCACGGCGGCCGTCCAGGCGACCAGCGCGGAGGTATCGCCCGGCTCCAGACCGTCGTCGATCGCGCGGGCCAGCAGATACGGCGTCAGCGCCAGCAGCGCCATCCAGACACTCGCGATCACCGCGCCGGTGACGGACCGGCCGGCCTGCCGGGTGACCAGCCACCACAGGTACCACCAGCCGCCACGACAGTCCGGCGTTCCCGGATCCTCGTACGCGTCGATCATGGGCTCCCTCTTCCTTTTTCGCCCCCTCCGCCCCTTCCCGTCCCGTATCTGGGGGCTGCCGCCCCCAGACCCCCCGCTTCGGCCTGGACGGCCTCGTCCTCAAACGCCGGACGGGCTGACACCCAGCCCCTCCGGCGTTTGAGGAGCGGAGTCTGGGGCGGAGGGGGCGAACGAACCTTCCTCAGGCCAGGCTGTCCCGCCAGGCCCTGTGCAGATCCGCGAACCGTCCCGTCCCCGCGATCAGTTCGGCCGGGCCTCCGTCCTCGACGATCCGGCCGTGCTCCATCACCAGCACCCGGTCGGCGATCTCCACCGTCGACAGGCGGTGCGCGATCACCACCGCCGTACGGCCGCGCAGCACCGTCGACATGGCCCGCTGGACGGCCCGTTCGCCGGGGATGTCCAGGGAGCTGGTCGCCTCGTCGAGGATGAGGACGGCCGGGTCGGCGAGCAACGCCCGTGCGAACGCGACCAGTTGGCGTTGGCCGGCCGAGATACGGCCACCCCGTTTGCGTACGTCCGTGTCGTAGCCGTCGGGCAGGGCGGTGATGAAGTCGTGGGCGCCGATCGCCTTCGCCGCCCGCTCGATCTCCTCGCGGGAGGCGTCGGGGCGGCCGATCGCGATGTTCTCCGCGACCGTGCCGGAGAACAGGAACGCCTCCTGGGTCACCATCACCACCCCGCGCCGCAGTTCGGGCACGGAGAGGTCGCGCAGATCGACGCCGTCGAGCAGGACCCGGCCGTCCGAGGGGTCGTAGAAACGGGCCAGGAGCTTGGCCAGGGTCGACTTGCCCGCGCCGGTCGAGCCGACGACGGCCACCGTCTGCCCGGCGGGGAGCGTGAGCGAGAACGCGGGGAGGACCTCGCCGCCGGTGCGGTACGCGAAGCGGACGTCGTCGAAGACGACCTCGCGGCCGGGGTGCTCGGAGGCGAGCGCGGGCAGCTGCTTCGGCGCGGCCGGCTCCGGCACGGACGGGGTCTGGGCCAGCAGACCCGCGATCTTCTCCAGCGAAGCCGCCGCGGACTGGTACGAGTTGAGGAACATGCCGAGGCGGTCGATCGGGTCGTACAGGCGGCGCAGATACAGGACCGCGGCGGCCAGCACACCCAGCGCCAGCGAATCCGAGGCCACCCGGTAGGCGCCCCACAGGACGATGCCCGCGACCGCCGTGTTGGCGACCAGGCGGGAGCCGACGACATAGCGGGCCATCTCCAGCAGGGCGTCGCCGTTGGTCCGCTCGTGCCGCTCGTTGAGCACCCGGAAGTCCGCGTCGTTGGCGGCCTCGCGGCGGAAGGCGCGCACCGGGCGGATGCCGTTCATCGTCTCCGCGAACTTCACGATCACGGCGGCGATCGCGGTCGAGCGGAGGGCGAAGATACGGCCCGCGCGGCGCTGGTAGAGCCGGATGAGCAGATACAGCGGCAGGAAGGACGCCACCGCCACCGCGCCGAGGCCGAGATCCAGCCACAGCAGCATCGCCGAGATGTAGACGAAGGACAGGATGACCGTGACGAGCTCCTGGAGGCCCTCGCTGAGCAGTTCGCGCAGCGACTCGACGTCCGTCGTGGAGCGGGAGATCAGCCGGCCCGAGGTGTAGCGCTCGTGGAAGTCGACGCTCAGCGCCTGCGCGTGCCGGAAGATCCGGCCGCGCAGGTCCAGCAGCACGTCCTGGTTGACGCGGGCCGAGGCGATGATGAAGGCGTACTGGAGTCCTCCGGAGACCAGCGAACACAGCAGGTACGCGACGGCGACGGCGACCAGCGGGCCGTGGTCGCCCAGCCGGAACGCCGGTACGGCGCGGTCGAGGGCGTACGCGACGATCAGCGGGCCCGCCTGGACCGCCGCCTGCTGGAGCAGCAGCAGGACGGAGGTCACGACCACGCGGGCCTTCAGCGGGGCGAGCAGCGAGCGCAGGAGCGCGGCGGTGGCGCCCGGGGGAGTGGGGAGCGTGTCCCGGTCGAAGGGGTCCTTGTAATCCGCGGGACCCCGCGCGTGGCTGTCCTCGCCGGTGCCGGTGCCGGTGCCGGTGCCGGTGTTGGCGCCGGGGCCGCTACCGGTGTTGGCGCTGGTGCCGTTGCGGGTGTTCCCCTTGCCGTCGTCCTTGTCCTTGTCCTTGTTCGGCGCGGATGTGGTGGGCGCCGTCATCGCTGGGCCTCCTCGTCGCCTGACATCAGATGGGCGTATTCGGCGTTCGTACGCAGCAGTTCGTGGTGGGTGCCGACCGCGGCGATCCGGCCGCCGGAGAGCAGGGCCACCCGGTCGGCGAGCAGGACCGTGGACGGGCGGTGCGCCACGATCAGGGCGGTCGTCTCCGCGAGAACGCGGCGCAGGGCGGCCTCGACGGCGGCCTCCGTGTGGACGTCCAGGGCCGACAGGGGGTCGTCGAGCACGAGGAAGCGGGGGCGGCCGACCACCGCCCGGGCCAGGGCGAGGCGTTGACGCTGGCCGCCGGAGAGGCTCAGGCCCTGTTCGCCGACCTGTGTGGCGGTGCCCTGGGGGAGGGCGTGGGCGAAGTCGGCCTGGGCTACGGCCAGGGCGCGGTCCAGTTCCGCCTCGCCCGCGGTGTCCTGCCCTCCCATGAGGACGTTCTCGCCGACGGTGGCCGAGAAGAGGGTGGGTTCCTCGAAGGCGACGGCGACGAGTTCGCGGAGTTCTTCGCGGGGCATGGCCGTGATGTCCCTGCCGTCCAGGGTGATGCGGCCGGACGTCACCTCGTGGAGGCGGGGGACGAGGGCGGTGAGCGTGGTCTTTCCCGTGCCGGTCGCGCCGACCAGGGCCATGCTTTCGCCGGAGCGGATGTGGAGGTCGACGCGGTCGAGTACGGGGTCCGTGTCCGCGGGGGCATCCGGGTAGCGGAACCGCACATCGTCGAACCGGAGTCCGTCGGCCGTCCCAGCCGCGGACGATCCAGCCGCTGGGGCGGCACCCGTCCCCAGGAGAGCGCCCGTCCGCAGGAGAGTGGCACCCGTCGCCGGGAGAGCGCCCGTCCCCGGGAGAGTGGCACCCGTCCCCGGGAGAGCGGCACCTCGCAGCGCCGAGTCGCGCTCCCGGTCCGCGGGCGGCGCCGGCTCCGGGCCGCTGGAGTGCTCCGGCGCCGCGTCCATCACCTCGAAATACCGCTCCGTGGCCGTCGCCGCCTCCTGGCTCATGGCGAGGAGGAAACCGATGGAATCGACGGGCCAGCGCAGGGCGAGGGCCGTCGACAGGAAGGCCACCAGCGTGCCGGCGGAGAGGTGACCGTCGGCGACCTGCACCGTGCCGAGCACGAGGGCGGCGCCGATGGCGAGTTCGGGCAGGGTGACGATGACGGCCCAGATGGAGGCGAGGAGCCGGGCCTTGGCGAGCTCCGTGCCGCGCAGCGTCCGGGACAGCTCGCGAAACGCGCGGGCCTGGCTGCGATGGCGGCCGAAGCCCTTGATGATGCGGATGCCGAGCACGCTCTCCTCGACGACCGTCGTCAGATCGCCGACCTGGTCCTGCGAACGCCTGGCCACCTCCGAGTAGCGCCGCTCGAAGAGCCAGCAGACGATCATGACGGGCACGGCGGGAGCGAGCAGCACCAGCCCCAGCGTCCATTCCTGGGCCAGCATGATGGCCACACCCACGAGGATCGTGACCCCATTGACCAGCAGGAACGTCAGCGGGAACGCCAGGAACATGCGCAGCAGCATGAGGTCCGTGGTGCCCCGGGACAGCAACTGACCGGAGGCCCAGCGGTCGTGGAAGGCGACCGGGAGGCGCTGGAGATGCCGGTACAGCTCCGCCCGCATCGCCGCCTCCACCCCCGCGAGCGGCCGCGCCACCAGCCACCGCCGCAGCCCGAACAGCCCGGCCTCGGCCAGCCCGAGCAGCAGCAGATACAACGCCCCGAGCCAGACGCCGGCAGGATCGCGGTCGGCCACCGGACCGTCCACCATCCACTTCAGGACCAGCGGGAACACCAGCCCCGTACAGGAGGCGACCACCGCGACGAAGGCCGCGGTGAACAGGCGCACCCGCACCGGCCGGACGTACGGCCACAGGCGCAGCAGGCTGCGTACGGTCGAACGGTCGGCACCATGGGCGCCCTCGGCCCGGTACTCGGCTCCGGCTCGGTCCTTGGTCACTGCATCTGGTGTGGACATCACCGGCGAGCCTACGGTTCGGCACTGACAGCGCCCACCGAGTTTTGGCCGTACCCGCGTCGTTCCCCGGCCCTGGGACGGGCCTGGGACCTCGGTGTTCGAGGGGTCGTACCTCCGCATCAACCGATCGGCTGATGCCGCTTCGAGCGCGATGGGCGATGTGCCGGGACCCGTCCGGCGCGGATCCTCGGGGTATGCCTCACGACACATCAGTCATCGAAGTCGCCGGACTGCGCAAGTCCTACGGCGGCCGGCCCGTCGTCGACGGTGTCTCCTTCGCCGTCGAGGAGGGCGAGATCTTCGGGATCCTCGGTCCCAACGGTGCCGGCAAGACCACCACCGTCGAGTGCGTGGAGGGACTGCGCGTCCCCGACGCGGGACGCGTCCGGGTCGCCGGGCTCGACCCCGTCGCCGACCGGGAGGCGGTCAGCCGCGTCCTCGGCGCCCAGCTCCAGGAGAGCGAACTCCAGGCCAGACTCACCGTCCGCGAGGCGCTGGAACTGTACGCCGCCTTCTATCCGGACCCCGCCGACTGGCGTCCGCTCGCCGAGCGACTCGGCCTCACCGCCCAGTTGACCACCCGCTTCGGCAAGCTCAGTGGCGGCCAGAAGCAGCGCCTGTTCATCGCGCTCGCGCTCATCGGCAACCCCCGCGTCGTCGTGCTCGACGAGCTGACCACCGGACTCGACCCGCGCGCCCGCCGCGACACCTGGGCACTCATCGAGGACATCCGCGCGGGCGGCGTCACCGTCCTGCTGGTCACGCACTTCATGGAGGAGGCCCAGCGGCTGTGCGACCGGATCGCGGTCATCGACCGGGGCCGGGTCGCCGCACTGGAC
This sequence comes from Streptomyces sp. NPDC058246, assembly GCF_042881985.1. NCBI lineage: Bacteria > Bacillati > Actinomycetota > Actinomycetes > Kitasatosporales > Streptomycetaceae > Streptomyces > Streptomyces sp. NPDC058246. The sequence goes on from NZ_JBHVWZ010000031.1 coordinate 59,420, forward strand.
ACCCCGGCCGGGCTGATCCGCCGCTCGGCCGGTTCGACCGTGATCAGCTTCACCCCGTCCGCGCCGCTGGACGAGCGTGAGCTGAACGCGCTGCCCGCGCTCGCCTCCGCCGAGCACAAGGACGGCCGGGTGACGCTGGCCGGCACGGACGAGACGGTCAACGCCGTCATCACCCTGCTCGCCCGCCACCGCATCACCGCCCACCAACTCCGCGTGTCCGACGCCACGCTGGACGACGCGTTCCTCGACCTCACGGAGGCAGCGGTATGAGCACCGCCGTCATCGACCCGGCCGTACTGAAGACCGAGATCCGGCTCTTCCGCCGCGAACCCGGTGCCATCTTCTGGATCCTGCTGTTCCCCACCCTCCTGCTGGTGATCCTCGGCTCCATCCCGTCCTTCCGGCAGCCCGACCACTCCCTCGGCGGCCTGCGGCCCGTCGACGCCTACGTCCCGGTGGCCGTCCTGCTCGGCCTGATCGTCGGCGGCCTGCAGTCGATGCCGCAGACCCTGACCGGCTACCGCGAGCGCGGCATCCTGCGCCGGATGTCCACCACTCCGGTACGGCCCGCGGCCCTGCTGTCCGCGCAGATGGCGGTCTACGGAGGGGCGGCCCTGGTGTCGGCGCTGCTCGCGCTCGCCGTCGGACGGCTCGCCTTCGACGTACGACTGCCGAAGCAGCCCTTCGGATACGCCCTCGCGCTGCTCCTCGCCGTACTGGTCGCCCTCGCGCTCGGCGCGGTGGTCTCGGCGCTCTCCCGCACCACGAAGATCGCGGGCGCCATCGGGTCCGCCGTGTTCTTCCCGACGATGTTCTGCGCGGGCGTGTGGCTGCCGGTGCAGGCCATGCCGGACGCGCTCGCCCGGATCGTCGGGTACACCCCGTTCGGCGCCGCCGCGCAGGCCCTGAACCAGGCGGCGGCCGGCGACTGGCCGGGCTGGTCCCACCTGGGTGTCCTCGCCGCCTGGACGGTGCTGCTCACGGCCGCCGCCGCACGCTGGTTCCGCTGGGAGTGAGTGCGGCCGTGCCCGAGACTGGTCCCATGGATGCCGCAGGGGTCGATCACCGATGGACCGCCTTCCACCGCCAGGGCCCGTACGCCCTGCTCGCGGTCGGCGCGCTGCTCGCCGTGGCCACCGCGGACGTGGTGGGCATGACCCGGGCCGAGCGGTACGCATCGGGCGCCCTGACGGTCGCCGGGCTCGTCCTCCAGGTCTGGTGGGGCCGCCTGATGCGCGGCCGTACCCCGGAACCGTCCGCGGGCGCGACCTTCTACTACGTCACCCGCTGGGCGACCGGGTTCGCCCTCACCTGGCTCAACCCGTTCTTCGCCTTCTACGCGGTCGTCGGCTACTTCGGCGCCGAGCGGCTGCTGCCCCGCCGCCTGGTGAAGCCGGGGCTGTTCGCCACCGCCGTCACGATGGCGGGGTCCCAGTCCGGCGGGCTGCCGCCGCACGGCTGGCGGGGCTGGCTGCTGTTCGGCGCGCTGCTCGGGGTCAACAGCGCGCTGTTCACGGTGTTCAGCAACCTGGCGGCGAGGGAGGAGGAGCGCGTCCGTGCCCAGGCCGACAGCATCGCCGAACTGGAGCGCGCCAACACCGCTCTCCAACAGGCCCTCGACGAGAACGCCGCCCTGCACACCCAGCTCCTCGTCCAGGCGAGGGAAGCCGGAGTCGCCGACGAGCGGAGGCGTTTGGCGGCCGAGATCCACGACACCATCGCCCAGGGCCTGACCGGCATCATCGCCCAGCTCCAGGTCGTGGCGAACGCCCCCGACCTGACCGTGGCCCGTACCCACCTGGAACGCGCCTCCGACCTGGCCCGCGACAGCCTCGGTGAGGCCCGGCGCTCCGTGCACAACCTCGCCCCCGTGGCGCTGGCGAGCGACGGACTGTCGGAGGCGCTGAAGAAGACGGTCGCCGACTGGGCCGAACGGACGGGCGTGCGAGCCGAGTTCACCGTGACGGGGGTGACCGAGCAGCTCCACGAAGAGGTCTCCGCCACGCTCCTGCGGATCGCCCAGGAGGCACTCTCCAACGCCTCCCGGCACGCGCGGGCCTCCCGCGTGGGCGTCACCCTCTCCTTCATGGGCGACGAGGTCACCCTCGACGTACGCGACGACGGCCGCGGCTTCGACTCCCTGGCCCTCCCCGCCCGTACCGACAGGGGCGGCTTCGGCCTCGACGGCATGCGCGCCCGCGCCGAACGCATCGCGGGCTCCCTCACCGTCGAGACGGAACCGGGTCACGGCACGGCGGTCTCGGCTCGCGTACCGTTGGTCCGCCATGACCGATGACGCGACCGCCATCTCCCTGCTGATCGTCGACGACCATCCCGTCGTACGCGACGGGCTGCGCGGCATGTTCGAGTCCGCGCCCGGATTCCGGGTCCTCGGCGAGGCGTCCGACGGCGTCGAGGCGGTGGAGCAGGCCGCGGCCCTGGACCCGGACGTGATCCTGATGGACCTGCGCATGCCGGGCGGCAACGGCGTGGAGGCCATCGCACGGCTCACGCGCGCCAGCGCCCGTGCCCGGATCCTCGTCCTCACGACGTACGACACGGACTCCGACACCCTGCCCGCGATCGAGGCGGGCGCGACCGGCTACCTGCTGAAGGACGCCCCGCGCGACGAGCTGTTCACGGCGGTCCGCGCGGCGGCGGAAGGCCGTACGGTCCTGTCGCCCGCGGTGGCCTCCCGTCTGGTCTCCACGGTCCGCGCCCCCGGCAACGAGCCGCTCTCCGCGCGCGAGCGCGAAGTGCTGGCCCTGGTCGCCAAGGGCACGTCCAACCGCGAGATCGCCCGGGTGCTGTTCATCAGCGAGGCGACCGTGAAGACCCATCTCACCCATCTGTACGGCAAGTTGGGCGTCAAGGACCGGGCGGCGGCGGTGGCGGTCGCGTACGACCGGGGGATCCTGGGCTGATCAGGCTGCCGGGTACGGCAGCAGTCCGCCCGCGATCTTCTCCCACGACCCCTTCAGCTGGGCGAGCAACTCGGGCTCGTCCAGGGCGAGATCGGCCTGCTCGCGGGCGTCGGCCGCCAGGTTGAAGAGGTGGTCCTTGCCGGATGCGTCCTGGTAGTACTTCCAGTCGCCGCGCCTCAGCGCCCGGTTGGCCCGCACCCGCCAGAACAGGTCCCGCTCCCGGGGCTTCTCGCCGCGCAGCAGATAGCCGGCGAGGCTGGTGCCGTCCAGCGGATACGCCGGGTCGGGGCGGGCGCCGGCCAGCTCCAGCAGGGTCGCGGTCCAGTCGGGGGAGAAGTTGGGCTCGTGGCTGACCTGCCCCGGGTCGATCCGGTGCGGCCAGCGCACGATCGTCGGCACCCGGATACCGCCCTCCTGAAGCACGAACTTCTCGCCGCTGAGGGGCCACAGGTACGACCACCGCTCGCCGCCGTTGTCGCTGGCGAACAGCACCAGCGTGTTCTCCTCCTGCCCGGAGCGGCGCAGCGCCCGCAGCACCTCGCCGACGGCCGCGTCGAGGCTCTCGACCATCTCCGTGTACTTCGCGACCGAGCCGCCGTCGTAGTGGTTGAGCGCGGCGGTGACGTCCGCCTGGCTCTTGGCGGCCCGGATCTTCGCCGCGATCTCGGCGCCGGTCTCCGCGTCGCCCTCGGCCAGCCAGGGCCAGTGCGGGGTGGTGAAGTTGAGGTTGAGCAGCCAGGGCGCGTCGTGGTCACGGCTCACGTACTCCACGGCCCGCTCGGTGAGCACGGTCGTGTAGTACCGCAGGTCCTTGTACTCCGCGTCCCCCTCGTACAGGTCGTGGTCGCCGAGCTGGCCGAGCTTGGAGAAGTACTCCAGTACGCCGCCGTGGTTGCCGAAGAACTCGTCCCAACCGGACTTGGTGGGGCTGTAGTCGGGAAGCCAGCCGCAGTGCCACTTGCCGATCAGGGCGGTGGAGTAGCCGGCCTTCTTCAGCAGCGAGGCGAGGGTGGGGTGGTTCGGGTCGAGGCCCTGCGTCCGGTTGGCGATCGGCTCGGCGAGTCCGCCCTTCGTACGGCCCGGGTAGCGCCCGGTGTACAGGCTGAACCGCGTCGGCGAGCAGGTCGCGGAGCCGGAGTACGCGTCGGTGAACCGCACTCCCTGGCGGGCCAGCCGGTCCAGGTTCGGGGTCTTGATGTGCGGGGCGCCGTACGAGGAGAGGTCGGCCCAGCCGAGGTCGTCGCCCAGGATGACCAGGAGGTTGGGGCGGCGAGCCGTGCCGGCGGCGGTCGTACGGGCCTGGAAGGGGCGCTCGGCGGGGGCCGCCTCCGCGGCGGCGGCCGTACCGGCGACGGCCGTCACGGCGCCACCGCCGACGAGACCGCCGAAGACACGACGGGATATTTCGGGCATGCGGGTTCCTCAGGGCAGACGGGTCCCCTGACGGGACACGAAGAGGGAAAGAGGGCGGGACACGAAGAGGGAAAGAGGAGGGCGAGGAGACTGCGGGCTCAGCGACAGATGGCGCTGGACTGCCGGCACAGGTCGACGTGGCGCCGCTCCACGAGCGCGACGAGCGCGCGCGGGTGATCAGCGGAGGGCCTCATGGTCACGGACGGTGCCAGCGGGGAGGGCGGGGCGTCAAGGTAAGTCCATGGTGTGGACGCCGGGTTTCCCGCCGGCCCCCTTCACCCCACCACCCGCAGCAACAGCACCGCCCGAGCCGGCACCGTGATAGACGCCCCCGCCCGGTGCACGACCGCGGGCGCCTCGCCCTGCTCCTCGGCCGAGGTGTCGACCACCACCTCGTAGCGCGCGGCCCACGGCATGCCCGGCAGCACGAAACCCACCGGCCGGTCCCCGGCGTGCAGCACGGCGAGGAAGCTGTCGTCCACCACCGGCACCCCCCGCGCGTCCCGCCCGGGAATGTCCCGCCCGGACAGATACATCCCCAGCGTCGCCGCGGGCGCGTACCAGTCCCGCTCGGTCATCTCCGTCCCGCGCGCGGTGAACCACGCCAGGTCCCGCAACCCGTCCACCGAATGGGCCCGCCCGGAGAAGAACGCCCGCCGCCGCAGCACGGGGTGCTCGTGCCGCAGGGCGATCAGCCGCGACGTCAGCGCGAACAGCTCCCGCCAGCCGGGGTCGTCGAGATGGGACCAGTCGACCCAACTGATCTCGTTGTCCTGGCAGTACGCGTTGTTGTTGCCCCGCTGCGTCCGCCCGAACTCGTCCCCGGCGACCAGCATCGGCACCCCGGTGGACAGCAGCAGCGTCGTCATGAGATTCCGCAGCTGACGCCGCCGCAGGCCCCGTACGCGCTCGTCGCCCGTCTCCCCCTCCGCCCCGCAGTTCCACGACCGGTTGTCGTCGGAACCGTCCCGGTTGCCTTCCCCGTTCGCCTCGTTGTGCTTGCGCTCGTACGAGACGAGGTCCCGGAGGGTGAAGCCGTCATGGGCCGTCACGAAGTTCACCGACGCGTACGGCCGCCGGCCGCCCCACGCGTACAGGTCGCTCGACCCGGACAGCCGGTACCCCAGATCCCGTACGTCCGGCAGCGCGCCGCGCCAGAAGTCCCGCACCGCGTTGCGGTACCGGTCGTTCCACTCCGTCCACAGAGGCGGGAAGGACCCCACCTGATAGCCGCCCGACCCCACGTCCCAGGGCTCCGCGATCAGCTTCACCCGGCGCAGCACCGGGTCCTGGGCGATGACGGCGAGGAACGGCGACAGCATGTCGACGTCGTGCATGGACCGGGCCAGGGCGGCGGCCAGGTCGAACCGGAAGCCGTCCACTCCCATCTCCGTCACCCAGTACCGGAGCGAATCGGTGATCAGCCGCAGGACGTGCGGCTGCACCACGTGCAGCGTGTTGCCGCACCCCGTGTAGTCCGCGTACCGGCGGGCGTCCGACTGGAGCCGGTAGTAGCCCCGGTTGTCGATACCGCGCAGCGACAGCATCGGGCCCAGTTCGCCCGCTTCCGCGGTGTGGTTGTAGACCACGTCGAGGATGACCTCGATACCGGCCGCGTGCAGCGCGCGCACCATCCGTTTGAACTCGCCGACCTGCTGCCCGGTCTTCCCGGAGGCGGCGTACCCGGCGTGCGGCGCGAAATAGCCGATCGAGTTGTAGCCCCAGTAGTTCTTCAGGCCCTTGCGCAGCAGATGGTCCTCGTGCGCGAACTGGTGCACCGGAAGCAGCTCCACGGCCGTCACGCCGAGCCGCACCAGGTGCTCGATCGCGGCCGGGTGGGCGAGACCCGCGTACGTGCCCCGCAGCTCCTCCGGAATCCCGGGGTGCAGTCGGGTGAACCCCCGCACATGCAGTTCGTAGATCACCGAGTCCGCCCACGGGGTCTTGGGGCGGTGATCGTCCGACCAGTCGTCGTCGTCATGGACCACGACACCCTTGGGGACGAACGGCGCCGAGTCGCGGTCGTCGCGCACGGTGTCGGCGACCTGTTGCTGCGGCCAGTCCCGGACATGCCCGTACACCTCGGGCGGCAGGCTGAAGTCGCCGTCGACGGCGCGGGCGTACGGGTCGAGGAGCAGCTTCGCCGGGTTCCAGCGGGCGCCGGTCCACGGGTCCCAGCGGCCGTGCACCCGGAAGCCGTAGCGGCGGCCGGGCAGTACGCCGGGGACGAAGCCGTGCCAGATCTCGTGGGTGAGTTCGGTGAGCGGGACCCGCGTCTCGTGCACGGCACCGTCCCGCTCGTCGAAGAGGCACAGGTCCACGGCCTCCGCGCCGCCCGCCCAGAGGGCGAAGTTGGTGCCCGGCACGCCGTCGGGGCCCTCCCGGAAGCGGGCCCCGAGCGGGGTCGAGGCGCCCGGCCAGACGGACACGGCGGGTGCCGCCGTCCGCTGGGCGCCGTTCAGCGCGGGGGCCGACTGCGCGGGCAGCTGGTCGCCCGCGGCGCGTCCCTCCTGGACTGCCTCCTGCTCAGGTGCGCTCGACACCGGTCAGCCTCCCGCGGCTCGATGGAACGACGCGAAAAGGAGCGTGCGGCGTCCCGGCCGCGGCTCCCCTCGCGTCGTCCTCCCCACTGTTCTGCCCAGAGCGTGGCTCGCACTCACGTTTCCCCAGGGGGGCACAGTCGTTGGGCCCACTGTGAAGCACGTACACACGCGCGCGTGGCGCGCAGGGGCCGCGTTGGCCGCCGCACTGACCTGGGCCGGCCTGCTGGCCGGAGCCTCCGGCTGTACCTCGGACCGGATCGACGAGGTGCTCGGCAAACCGCGGTCGTCCGAGGACGTCATCCGCGTCTCGCCGGACGATGACAGCAAAGGCGTGCCCCCGGACAGGGCGATCGCCGTACGGGTGCCCAGCGGGCGCCTGGAGTCCGTGAAGGTCGTCAAACTCCAGGACGCTCAGGAGTCCCCGGTGCGCGGGCACATCGCCGAGGACGGCCTGACCTGGAAGCCCGACGACCCGCGGCTCGCGCTGGCCGCCCAATACACCGTCGACGTGGTGGCCCTCGACGGGCACGGGCGGCGCTCGGCGCGGCACACGACGTTCACGACGGCCGTGCCCGACGAGAGGTTCATCGGATACGTCACCCCGGAGAACCGCTCCACCGTCGGCACCGGAATGATCGTCTCCCTCTCCTTCAACCGGGAGATCCGGAACCGGGCCGCCGTCGAGCGCGCCATCCGGGTGAGCGCCGAGCCCGCCGTGGAGATCCGCCCGCACTGGTTCGGCAAGGGCCGCGTCGACTTCCGCCCGGAGACCTACTGGAAGCCGGGGACCAAGGTCACGGTCGGACTGCACCTGAGGGACGTCGAAGCGGCACCCGGGGTGTACGGGCTTCAGGACAAGACCTTCTCGTTCACCGTCGGCCGCAGCCAGGTCTCCCTCGTCGACGCCGCCGAACACACCATGGAGGTACGCCGCGACGGCGAGCTCGTCGCCACCGTGCCGATCACGGCGGGCGCCCCCGACCGGACGACGTACAACGGGAAGATGGTCGTCATGGAGATGCTCGAAGTGACGCGGATGAACAGCCGCACGGTCGGCTTCGGCGGCGAGTACAACATCCCGGACGTCCCCCACGCGATGCGGCTCACCGACACCGGCACCTTCCTGCACGGCAACTACTGGGCGCGGGGCGTCTTCGGCAACAGCAACGTCAGCCACGGCTGTGTGGGTCTCAGGGACGTGAAGGGCGGCAGTTCCGACACCCCGGCGGGCTGGTTCTTCGACCGCAGTCTCATCGGGGACGTCATCGAGGTGGTCAACAGTCAGGACAAAGTCGTCGCTCCCGACAACGGGCTCGGAGGGTGGAACATGGGATGGAAGGAGTGGAAAGCGGGGGGCGCGGTGAAGTAGCCCGTTTTGGGGGTACGCGCACGGCGGACTCCAGCAGCGCCCCGCACGGCCGAAGTTGGGACTGAACGGTGACATTCCCGGGGAGCCATCCCTCCAGGTCGTGTGATTAATTAGCGCGATACGCGCGTGGGACGCGCTGGAGTGCGGGCCTGATCAGGCCGTGCGAGGGGAGAACGACTTTGAACGGGCGACCGATATCGGGGGCGTCGGTTGGCGCGCGGACACACACGGGCAAGGGGATCCTGGCGCTGCTGCTGGGTGTCCTGCTGCTCGCCGTGACCGCCTGCGGCGGGGGAGGGAGCTCGGACAGCGGATCCGGCTCGGGCGGCGACGGCAAGGGCAAGGGGTCGAGTACGGCGGACACCAAGGCCTCGCAGGCCGTCGTGACGATCGCCCCCAAGGACGGCGCCGACGACGTGAAGACCAGCGGCGCCCTCAAGGTGACCGCCGCCAAGGGCAAGCTGACCGAGGTTCAGGTCGAGGACGGCAAGGGCAACGCGGTCGACGGCGAGATCAGTGCCGACGGCGCCGGCTGGACGCCCTCGACCCACCTCGCCTCGGCCACCAAGTACAAGGTGCACGCGGTGGCCAAGGACGCCGACGGCCGTGAGGCCGCCGAGGACTCCGCGTTCACCACGCTCACCCCGAAGAACACCTTCGTCGGCATCTACACGCCCGACGACGGTTCCAAGGTCGGCGTCGGCATGCCCTTCTCGATCCACTTCACGCGGGGCATCACGCACCCCGACGACGTGGAGAAGGCCATCAAGATCAAGACCGAGCCGGCCGTCGACGTCGAGGGCCACTGGTTCGGCAACGACCGGCTCGACTTCCGTCCCGAGCAGTACTGGAAGGCCGGTACGAAGGTCAGCGTCACGCTGAACCTCGACGGCGTGGAGGGCCGCCCGGGCGTCTACGGCAAGCAGGCCAAGACCGTGAACTTCACGATCGGCCGCAGCCAGGTCTCCACGGTCGACGCCAAGACCCACAAGATGGTCGTCAAGCGCGACGGCAAGACCATCAAGACCATCCCGATCACCACCGGCAAGCCGGGCTACGACACCTGGAACGGCCAGATGGTCATCAGCGAGCGCCTCAAGGTGACCCGCATGAACGGCGAGACGGTCGGCTACGGCGGCGAGTACGACATCAAGGACGTGCCGCACGCCCAGCGCCTGACCAACTCGGGCACCTTCATCCACGGCAACTACTGGGGTGGCGGCGCCTTCGGCAACTACAACGCCAGCCACGGCTGCATCGGGGTACGCGATGTCCGCGGCGGCTACGACAGCGGTGTGCCGGCGGCCTGGTTCTACGACCACTCGATCATCGGCGACGTGGTGATCGTGAAGAACTCCGACGACAAGACGGTCGCCCCGGACAACGGCCTCAACGGCTGGAACATGTCCTGGTCCGACTGGACGAAGTAGCCGCTCGACGTACGGGCCGGGTGTGCTGTGACCCAGCACACCCGGTCCGTTGTCGTTAACGCCCACTAACCTGCTCCCATGACTGTGCATCTCGAAGTGGCCGAAGGCGTGGGCACCATCCGCCTGGACCGCCCTCCCATGAACGCGCTGGACGTCGCCACCCAGGACCGCCTCAAGGAACTCGCCGAGGAGGCCACCCGCCGGGCAGACGTCCGCGCGGTCGTGCTGTACGGCGGGGAGAAGGTGTTCGCGGCGGGCGCGGACATCAAGGAGATGCAGGCCATGGACCACGCCGCGATGGTGGTGCGGTCCCGGGCGCTGCAGGACTCCTTCACCGCCGTCGCCCGCATCCCCAAGCCGGTCGTCGCCGCCGTCACGGGGTACGCGCTCGGCGGGGGCTGCGAGTTGGCGCTCTGCGCCGACTACCGCATCGCCGCGGACAACGCCAAGCTGGGCCAGCCGGAGATCCTGCTCGGCCTGATCCCCGGCGCCGGCGGCACCCAGCGCCTGTCCCGTCTGATCGGCCCCTCCAAAGCCAAGGACCTCATCTTCACCGGCCGCATGGTCAAGGCCGACGAGGCCCTGACGCTCGGCCTGGTGGACCGGGTCGTCCCGGCCGACGAGGTGTACACCGCCGCGCACGCCTGGGCCGCCAAGCTCGCGCAGGGCCCGGCGATCGCGCTGCGCGCGGCGAAGGAGTCGATCGACGCGGGCCTGGAGACGGACATCGAGACCGGCCTCGCCATTGAACGGAACTGGTTCGCGGGCCTGTTCGCGACCGAGGACCGTGAGCGGGGCATGCGGAGCTTCGTGGAGGAGGGCCCGGGCAAGGCGAAGTTCCTCTGATCGGTCACGGTCCAGGAGTCCCTTGATCGGTCCGCCGGCCGGGAGTCCGTGATCGGCCACCGTCCAGGAGCCCCTCCGCTGCAGCGAAAGTCACTCCTCAAATTCCGCTGATCCACTTGCAGTTGACGCGATGTCTTACCCGGTGTCCCCCGAAGGGGCGGTTTATGCGAGCCTTAAGGCAACCTTAAGCCTGCCCTGTCGGGGGAGGTCGGTGATTGCCCCCAGGTGACCGGTCTCCGCAGGTCAGAAAGGCTGTCAAGCTCCCTGAACTGCCGATGGCATATGCCGATCGGATGGTGCGGAATGATGCCTTCCGGGGGGCGTATTCCTTCGGAACGGCCCCGAAGGCGGTTCCGGGCCGCCATGATGGGGGCATGGCGGGGCTGGAGGGTATCGAACAGCCGCGGCGGCACGGAAGTGCGACCGCGGCGCGCTGGACGCCTGCGGTCGAGGACGAACGGGCGATCAAGGCACTGGAGTTGTTCGGCAATCCGACCGAGTCGGAGGTGCCGTTGCCGTCCCGCCCGGAGTCCGCGGCCACCGCGCGGCGGCTCACACAGGTGGTGGTCCTGCGTCACTGGGGCCTGTCGCCGAAGATGACGGAGGACGCGGTCTTACTCGTCTCGGAACTCGTCGGCAATGCCGTACGCCACACCGGTGCCCGTGTCTTCGGGCTCCGGATGCGCCGCCGCCGGGGCTGGATCCGCATCGAGGTCCGCGACCCCTCCCGTGGCCTTCCCTGTCTGATGCCGGTCCAGGAAATGGATCTGAGCGGACGAGGACTCTTCCTCGTCGACAAACTCTCCGACCGCTGGGGCGTCGATCTGCTGCCCCGGGGCAAGACCACCTGGTTCGAAATGCGCGTCGCCGACCGCTGAGCTTCCCGCCGGTCCGCCCGCTCCGCCCCCTCCGTCCCTGATGAACGATGCCCCACCGGCACGGCCTCGACCCACCCGCCGGCGCGAGGGGACCGCGACCCGCACCACCCCCCAAACGGATCAATGGCCTATTTTGGCGGAAACTCACCCTTAAATAGTGCGAGTGACCACGCCCGCACACCGCCCTCGCCCGTCCGGCGAAGAAGAAGACGCCGCGCGCACCGCGCCGGCCCCCGTTCCCGGGCCGGACCGCCGCACGGCGCTGCGCTCGGGCGTCGCACTCGCCGCCGGCGCGCTCACCGCCGCCGGCTGCTCCACCGCAGGCGCCGCCGCGCCGCACTCCCCGGCACACACCGCATCCCCCGCAACCGGCACCGGCACCGACAGCGCGCCACCCGCCACACTCCCCGTCTCCCCCGCCCCCGCTCCGGCCCCCCGCCGCTTCCCGGCCCAGCCGGCGGAAGTCGCACACGGTCCCCGCACCCGCCCCCAAGTGGCCCTCACCTTCCACGGCCAGGGCGACCCCGCCCTCGCGAAGGCGCTGCTGGGCGAGGCGGAGAAGGGCGGCGCCCGCGTCACCGTGCTCGCCGTCGGCAACTGGCTCGACGAACACCCCGACCTGGCCCGCAGGATCCTCGACGGCGGCCACGACCTCGGCAACCACACCCTGCGCCACCTCGACATCAACGCGATGTCGCAGGCGGACGCGGACGCGGAGATCCGGGGCTGCGCGGAGCGCCTCAAGCGGCTCACCGGCTCGATCGGCACCTGGTTCCGACCGTCCCGCACCCCCCGCGCCTCCCCCCTCGTCGAGCGGCTCGCCCGCGACGCGGGCTACCCGCACACGCTCTCCTACGACGTCGACGCGCTCGACTACACCTCGCCGGGAGCGTCCGCCGTCACCCGCAACGTCATGGGCGGCATCCGCGCCGGATCGATCGTGAGCCTGCACTTCGGCTACGCGGACACGGTCGCCGCACTCCCCGCCGTCCTGGAAGAACTCCACCGCCGCGGCCTGCGCGCGGTCACCACCACGGAGCTGCTGAGCTGATGCAGATGTCCCTCACCCCCCTCAGGCGCGTGCTGATCGCCGGCGTCGCCCTCGCCGCGCTCGCGGGCTGCTCCGACGAGTCCCCCCGGCACGAGAACGAAGCCCTCGGCAGCCAGGCGCCCGTCCAGCCCGTCCCGCTGGACAAGAAGACCGGCCACGGCCTGCCCGGCATGCCCCCCGTGCTCGACCCGGCGGACGTCTACGCCGCCGACCGCCCGAACAAGCTCTCCCCGGTCGTCAAGGACTTCCCCTCCCGCGTCTACGTCCCCAACACCAACTCCAACACCGTCACCGTCATCGACCCGAAGACGTACGACGTCATCGAGACGATCCCGGTCGGCGCCCAGCCCCAGCACGTCGTCCCCTCCTGGGACATGAAGACGCTGTGGGTCAACAACGACCGGGGCAACTCCCTCACCCCCATCGATCCGAAGACCGGCAAGGCGGGCAAGCCGGTCGAGGTGCACGACCCGTACAACCTCTACTTCACGCCCAACGGCAAGTACGCCGTCGTGATGGCCTCCCGCGACCGCGAACTGGTCTTCCGCGACGCGCACACCATGAAGCGCGTCAAGACCGAGAAGGTCAGCTGCTACGGCGTCAACCACGCCGACTTCTCCCTCGACGGCCGCTACTTCATCGTGTCCTGCGAGTTCAGCGGCGAAGTGCTGAAGGTCGACACCGAGAAGATGAAGGTGGTCGCCCAGGAGAAGCTGCCGTTCCACGGCGCCATGCCGCAGGACGTGAAGATCTCGCCGGACGGCAAGAAGTTCTACATCGCGGACATGATGGCCAACGGGATGTGGATCCTGGACGGCGACAAGTTCACCAGGCCGACGCTCCTGCCCACCGGCAAGGGCACGCACGGCCTGTACGTGAGCCGCGACTCGCGCGAGATGTACATCTCCAACCGTGGTGAAGGGACCATCTCCATCTTCGACTTCACCCAGGACAGGCTCACCAAGAAGTGGCGGCTGCCCAACGGCGGCAGCCCCGACATGGGCGGCGTCTCGGCCGACGGCAAGGTCCTGTGGCTCTCCGGCCGCTACAACTCCGAGGTGTACGCCATCGACACCCGCACCGGCACCCAGCTCGCCCGCATCCCGGTCGGCAGCGGCCCGCACGGCCTCGCGGTGTACCCGCAGCCGGGCCGCTACTCGCTCGGCCACACCGGCATCTTCCGCTGACCGGACCCCACACCGGAACAGGCATCCTCCCCTGACAGGACCGCAGTTGACCGCCGGTGGATGAGTGGATGACACGCCGCCGAACGGGTGATGATCCCCGGCCCGTCGCCGCAGAACCGAGATCGTGCTCCTCATGATCACAACTCGTCTGCGGCGGCGGGCCGCTGCCGTCGTCCTGTCCCTCGCGGCCGTCTTCGCGACGTCCGCCGCGACCCCCGCCGCTCCGGTCCCGACGACGGCCGCCAAGGCGGCCGCACCCGTCTGTCCCCAGTTCGCCGACCCGGTCAAGGCGGCCGCCGACCGTCGCGTGGACGTCGACCGCATCACCCCCGCCCCGGTCTGGCGCAAGACCTGCGGCACGCTTTACCGCAGCGACAGCCGTGGCCCGGCGAGCGTCTTCGAGCAGGGCTTCTACCCGAAGGACGTCATCGACGGGCAGTACGACATGGAGGAGTACGTCCTGGTCAACCAGCCCTCGCCGTACGTGTCGACGACGTACGACCACGACCTGTACAAGACCTGGTACAAGTCCGGCTTCAACTACTACATCGACGCGCCCGGCGGCGTAGACGTCAACAAGACCATCGGAGACACCCACCGGTGGGCCGACCAGGTCGAGGTCGCCTTCCCCGGCGGCATCGCGCGCCAGTACATCATCGGCGTCTGCCCGGTCGACAAGAGGACCAAGACCGAGATCATGAGCGACTGCGAGAGCAACCCGTACTACGAGCCCTGGCACTGACCACCGCGCGCACTCAGCCGCTAGTGGGTGATGAGCAGCGCCTCCGACCCCACCGGACGGTAACCGGCCGCCTGGAACGCCCGCAGACTGCGGGCGTTCCCCGGTGAGATCTGGGCCCACACCGGCTCGCCCCCGCTCAGCTGCCGCGCCGCCGCGGCGAGCGCACGCCCAAGACCCCGGTGCCGTACGTCCTCCGCCACCTCGACCGCGGCCTCGAGCCGCCCCGCGACCCCGCGCCCCAGGACGAGTACGCCGTCCTCGGTGGCCCACACCCGGACGTCGTCGCGGCGCCTGCGGGAACTGACCACCCGCGGATGGTCGGGGTCGTGAATCTCCGTCAGCTCCAGCGGCGGCCGGCCCGGCAGGGGGGAGCCGACCGTGAGTACGTCGATCGTGTCGCCCGGGCGCCCGGTGCGGTCCATGAGCGCCGTGAGGAACCGCGCGTTCATGGGCGCGGCGAGCGCGTCGCAGTCGACGGCGTCCAGCGCCTCGCGCACCCAGCGGGGATCCTCGTCGGTGAAGACGACGGAGTGCGCGGTGAAGGCGATGACCCCCGCGTCCCGGTGGGAATGCTGACGCACGACGGTCGTCCCGCCGTCCGCGGGCGGGAAGACGTCGCGCGCCGCCGCGTCCAGAATGTCCCGCAGAGTGACCGTGGCTGTCACGTACGCGCTCCCGCCCCTTGAGTCTCCACCCACTGGAGGGCCCAGACTCCCAAACATGAGGGCGAGGCGCCGGCGCGGGGCGTCGCCGCGGAATCCCCGGCGGCCGAGGAGGTGCCGCGCCCGCTGCTCGGCGACGCCGACCGGGCCGCCGTACTGGAACGCCTGGAGTCGGCGGCCCATGTCGAAATGGCCCGCTTCCGCGAGCTGAACGCGCTGGTCCGCGGGATGGAGCCGGTGTCCGCGCACCGCGAGGAGTTCGCCTGGGTGGTCGCCGCACTGCGCGCTCGGGCGGCCCGTTAATCTGACCTCCGTACACATGGCAGTAATGCACTACGAAGGGGCGGATCGGTGGCGGACATCGAGGAAGCACGCAAGCAGTTCGAGCGGATCGATACGGACGGTGACGGTTTCATCACCGCTGCCGAGTTCAAGACCGCCCTCGCCCAGGGCGGCGACTGGAACGTCACCGAGTCGGTCGCGGAGGCCGTCATCGCCAGCCGCGACCTCAACGGCGACAAGGTCCTCTCGTTCGACGAGTTCTGGACCCACCTGAACAAGTGACCCACGCCAGGGGGCGCCCGCCGGTGATCCGGCGGGCGCCCCTTCGTCATCGGGCCCTCCGGTTCACCGCGCACGCGACTGTGGGCCGCCGACGACAACCCCGTACTCGCCGAACCCTTCGCCGGGTTCACCCGGTCCGCGCCACTGACAGCGGTCACCCGGATGGCGCGCACGCCGGAATAGCGTTTCCGTCCCCGGAGTTGAGGATCCGCGTCAGGATCATCGACCTGGAAGGGCCTGTCACTCATGAAGATCGGCATCATCGGCGCGGGCAACATCGGCGGTAACCTCACCCGGCGGCTCACCGCCCTCGGCCACGACGTCTCCGTCGCCAACTCCCGTGGTCCCCACACGCTCACCGCACTCGCCGAGGAGACCGGGGCGACCCCCGTCAAGGTCGAGGAGGCGGCGCGCGGCGCGGAGGTCGTCGTGGTCACGGTCCCCATGAAGGCGGTACCGGACCTGCCGCCGGGGCTGCTCGACGAGGCGGCGGACGGCGTCGCCGTCATCGACACCGGCAACTACTACCCCCAGCAGCGCGACGGCAAGATCGCCGCGATCGAGGACGAAGGCCTCACCGAGAGCCGCTGGACGGCCCAGCAGATCGGCCACACCGTCATCAAGGCCTTCAACGGCACGTACGCCCAGGACATCCTCGACCGCCCACGCCCGGCCGGCGCTCCCGACCGCATGGCCCTGCCCGTCGCCGGTGACGACGAGGCCGCCAAGCGCGTCGTCCGCGCCCTCATCGACGACCTCGGCTTCGACACCGTCGACGCCGGCGGCCTGGACGACTCCTGGCGCCAGCAGCCCGGCACCCCGGTCTACGGCCTCCAGGAAGGCCTCGGCGCGGTGACGAAGGCCCTCGCGGAGGCGCCTCGGGAGCGCCCGGCGGACCACCGCGCGTAACGCCCGACGCCCGGGCCGCGCCGGACGGTTCGGCCCGAGGCGTCACACGATCCGCAAGGGCCGGTGCGGCCCGTCCGGCAACTCGACCTTGATCGGGTCCCCGGGCCGCACCACACCGCCTTCCCGTACGACACTCATGACGCCGGACTTGTGGACGACGCGGCCCTCGCCGCCCTCGCCGCCGTCCCGCCCGACGACCTGCTTGAGCAGCCCCTTCTGGAAGGCGTCGATCTGCGCACACGGATTGCGCAGCCCGGTGATCTCGACGACGGCCTCCGCCCCGAGGTGCAACAGCGCGCCGACCGGCAGCCCCAGCAGATCGAGGCCCCGGGTGGTGACGTTCTCCCCGAGCTCCCCCGGAGCGACGGTGAACCCGGCCGCGCGCAGCTCGTCGAACAGCTCCTCGTGGATGAGGTGCACCTGGCGCAGATTCGCCTGTGTCGGATCCTTCTCCATCCGGAACCGGTGCTTGACCGTCTTCCCGGCATGCACGTCGCCCTCCACCCCGAGCCCGGCGAGCAGCGTGACGCTCTCCCGGTTCGGCTTGGTGAAGGAGTACGTGCCATTGCTGCTGACCGCGACGACTGTTCCACTCATGCCAAGAATCTACGCGCTCCCGGTCGACAAGGCGGCCCGATCTCCGTGGCGGAAACCGGGGCGGAACACGCCCGCGCATGCCAAAGTTGCCGTGTGGGACAAAAGTTGGGCACCACCTATCCAGCGCCGGACATCGCGGTTTTCACCGCCCTCCCCGTCGAGCGACAGTCGCTGCTGGACGCGCTCGGCGCTGCTGTTCCGTACCGCTGGCAGGGACAGGACCTGCACATCGCGGACATCGACGGCACCCGCGTCCTGGTCCTTCCGCCGTCAGGTATGGGAAACGTCGGCGTCGCCGCGCTCGCCGCGCGGGTCATCGGTGTGTGGAACCCAGCTCAGCTCCTGCTGGTGGGCATCGCCGGAGGTGTCCGTGGCGCCGGTGACGACCTGCGGCTGGGGGACGTGCTGGTCCCGGATCAGGTCGTGGGGTACGAACTCTCGAAGCTGACCGCCGACGGTGCGAAACCGAGGTACGAGACCTACCGCCCCGACTACGGGCTCCTGTCGATGGCCGGATCGGTACAGACGCAGGAATGGCTCCTTTCCGGGACCGCCCCGGCGGCCGCCGGCCCGCTGCCGACGAGGGGGCCGAAGGCACACTTCGGTCCGGTCTTCAGCGGCGAGAAGGTCCTGGCGGACGACCGGGCTGTCAACGGTCTGCGGACGGCATGGCCCAAGGCCCTGGGGGTCGAGATGGAGAGCCTCGGCATCGCCCTCGCCGCCTACCGCGGGGGCCCGGGGTTCCTGATGGTGAAGGCGGTCTGCGACTTCGCCGACAGCGACAAGAACGACGAGTGGCACGAGTACGCCGCTGCTGCCGCCGCCCACTTCTCGGTCGCCGTGTTGCGCCGCTACGCGGGGCGTCACGTCGCGACAGCGGGTGCGGAACGCCCACAAGCCGTTCCCGTGGACGTGCCGAGCACATTTCCCGGTGCGGTGAAGGTGCAGTTCTGCCGTCGGGCCGCCGACGACTGGGAGGATCTCGCCGACTACTTCGAGACACCGCCCCACGCGAAGCGCCGGTTCCGCACCGGAAACGAGCCGCGCGAGGTCTGGGAGTGGCTGGAGACACGGCACAAACTGCACCTCCTGCCGCAGGCCCTCCAGGAGATCGGCCGCGACGACCTCGCAGACCTCCTGCGTTCGGGAGATCACACGTGAGCCGCACGGCCCGACGCCCCGTCCCCGTCCCCGTCCCCGTCCCCGTTCCCGTCCTCGTCCTCGACAGGTGAGCCAGGTGCCGGAGAACGTCGGCCACCCCGGGTGGGGCAAACAGGAGTTCCGCCGGCGGTTGAGGGACGACTGGCGGGACCTCGCCGACATGGTGGGAATCCCTTCGTACACCCAGGACGGCTTCCCCCGAGGTGAGGAGGCGAGGGGGATCTGGGCCTGGCTGGAGGACAGAGGCCGGCTCGACACGCTGCCGGAGGCAGTGACCCGGATCGGGCGGGACGACCTGGCCCACCTCTTCAACGGCAAGGCCCACGTGGCCACGAACGCTCCCCCGCACAGCGTGCACGCGAACGTTCCCGGGCTGCCTTCTCACTACGTCGAACGCACTGATGTGATCGCCTCGCTGGAGGGATCGCTACTCGCCTCCACGCCGGTCTCCGGTGCGCATATCGTCACCCTCACCGGCATGGCGGGGGTGGGCAAGTCGGTGACCGCGCGTGCCGTCGCCAGGACACCGCGCGTGGTGGACCACTTCATCGACGGGGTGGTGTGGCTCGATCTGGGGAAGAAGCCCGACATCCAGACCCGCCAGAACGAGCTCATCGAGGCGCTCGGCGGCACAGTCGGCGTCTCGGCGGACCAGCAGCAGGCCAACGCCCGGATCAACTACTTGTTGCGCGGCAGATCCGTGCTCCTCGTGCTCGACGACGTATGGGCACCGGAGGACCTCCGGGCGTTCGAGATCCACCACTCCACCGTCACCGTCCTGGTGACCACCCGCGACCGTGAACTGCTGCAGACAGATGTCGAAGAGCAGACCCTGGACGTCCTGGACGAGCCGTCCGCGCAGCACCTGTTCGCGCGGCACCTGGGCGTCACGGTGCAGGAGCTGACGCCCGACGAACTCAGTATCGTGCGGGAGTGCGCGGGGCTCCCGCTGGCCCTGGCCGTGGCCGGCGGATTTGTCGGGGGACGCAACCGGTGGCGGGCCGAGAGCCTCCTGGAGCGGCTGCGCGGCGGCCAATTGGAATTCGGCATCCGGTTGCGTGACTATCCGTATCCGAGCCTGCTCAAAGCACTGGACGCCAGCACCAAGGAACTCAGCCCGGACGAGCTCGACTGCTATCTGAGCCTTGCGGTGTTCAAGCATGCCGGCACCGTGCCCTGCGCGGCGCTGGCACAGTTCTGGAGCACGAGGAACCTCAGTCAGTACGAGATACAGGACACGCTCGTGCTCCTGGACCGTAGATCGCTGCTGTCGCTGGACGCGGACGGCGAACGGGTGACCGTTCACGCGCTGCTGCACGACTACATCGCTTTGAGTATCGAGCAGGCGGACCTACGCGACAGGCACCGCGCCCTGGCAGACAGCTACCTCGCCCTCTGGGGAGGGCTCGACAGCAACCTCGCGGCGTTACGGCCCTCACCGGCTCTGGACCAGGGGCAGCGCTACGGCATCGCCCACCTCGTATTCCACTTGGCGGAGGGAGGCCGCACCGACGAGTTGCACCGTCTGCTCGCGCTGGGTGTCGCGCGAGGAGCGGCAGCCGACGGCGGCGCCAACGTCTGGTTCACGGTGCGCAGCACGATGCACCAGGACAAGGGCTACCTCAAGGACATCCAGGTCGCCTGGGATGCCGCGGCGGAGTCTCGCGCGACGCGTCCGGAGGCGTCACACGGCGAGTCGGCGGCTCTCTGTCTGCAGTACGCGCTCATCACCGCTTCCCTGAGCAGCATCGCCGCCCAGTACTCGCCGTGGCTGCTGTGCCGGCTCGCGAGCACCGGCGCCTGGCCCGTCGACCGGTGTATGCACCACGCCTTGAGAATCCCCGAGTCGACGAGCAGAGCGGAGGCTCTCACCCTCCTTCTCCCTCATCTCGCCGAGCCGGACGTTCTCAGCGTGATCACAGAGGTTCTCGCCGCGCTGCCACACATCAACAAGGATCGTTGGGCCACGATTTTGGGTACGCTCGCCGACCGGCTGACTCCGGAACACGTCCGGACGGTGCTGGACGCGGTGGAGAAGACCAGGCCGTCTCCCAACATCTTCGCCGGTGTGATGCAGTCACTTCTGCCGGCACTCACCGAGCCTTTGGCGCGGCAGGCCCTCCAATCCGGCGCTTCCGTCGCGTTCGGACCGTACAGAGCCCTCGGGCGGGCAACCCTTGCGCAACTCCTGCCGCCTCACGAACGTGGAGCCGTCCTGCTCGATGCCCTGCTCGACACCGCGTACGGGGGACTTCAGGCAGCGCAGCTCCGAAGCGAGGTCAGGGCACGGATTGTCGCAGCGTTTCCGGAGAACATGGACGATGAGGAGATTCTCTACGCCTTGCGCCGTCGGTCCCCCGAGGCGCGGCCTGTCCTGCGGATCGCCATGGCGTGTGCCGTGCTGCCCCTGCTCGACGAGGCCAAGCACCGGGTCGTACGGGACGACATGCTCTCCCTGATCGCCGACCTGCCCATGCAGTTCGACCGCTCCATGAGCCTGTCGGCCCTCGCCGGTGCGACGGAGGGCGTCGAGCGGGGCAATCTGGTCGCGAGCGCCCGCCAGATCGCCCTTGGACTGGCGAAGCCGGAGTTCAAGGCCTACGCACTGGCCGTCGCGGCGATCGCCGGCGGGGACTCCGCGGCTTTCCGCGAGGCTCTGGAAGCATCGATCGCGTCCGCGCGGCGGCCGGGGGACATGCAGCCGCGCGCGTTCCACCTCCTGTGCCCGTACCTCCCGGACGAACTGGTCGACCGAGCGGTCGAGGCGGCGTGGCTGGTGCGGAACAAGGTGGGAATGGCTGTCGGGAGCCTCGTCCCCCGACTCGGGGAGGAGCAGCTTCGTCGGTTCCTCGGCCACGCCCGCAGAGGCCCCTCGGCCACTCTGGCGATTCCTCACCTCTTGCCTCTGGTCTATCCGTTCCTCCCCGCGGCCCTGATCCCCGAGGCGTTGGCGGCCATCGAGCTCAGCGAGTCGACTGCGGGCTGGAGCAAGATGCTGCAGAAGATCGCCCCGCACCTGGACGAGGTGACGGCGCCGCGGTTGCTGCCACCGGCGCGCGCGGTGGAGGACCGCTCCCATCGCTACGCCCTCGTCGCCGCTCTGGCCGCCAGAATGTCTCCCGCCGATCGTCGCCGGCTGATGGAGGAGACAGTCGCCGAGATCCTGGCCGCCGGCACGGAGAAGGAGCTGAAGGGGTGGATCGACGCCGTCAGCGAACACTTGGACAGGGAACAGCTTCTGGCGGTCACCGCCCTGAGCGAAACACTCGCCGATGTACACCTGGCCCTGTCATCGCTCACGACGCTCATGCCGTTCAGGACCGCCGGCAGCCGGGCGTCCCTTCTCGCATCGGCCATGAGGCTGGTGCCCCGCATCGGGAACCCCGCCCTGCGCGCCCGATGCCTGGTGGACCTCTCCGTGACGCTGCCCCCCAGCCGGCGTGACCCTCTGCTGTCCGCCGCCTTGACCTCTGTCGAGCAGGTCCGGTCGTCCGATGAGCGTCTCGCGCTCGTTTTCGCCATTGTGTGCGCGGCTTCACCCACTCTCAGGCCGGTGGCGCTGTCCGCCGCGCTGAGCGCGCTCGCCTCGGTGGGGGAGCCGCAACTGCGCGCCGAGGTGGCGGCCGCACTGCTCGCGTTCCTCCGGAGCGCGCCGGGCCAGGAACCGACGGAGACGATCGCCGCACTCGAGGCACACGCGGCAGCGAAGGCAACCGTGCCCCCGGACGTGGACCGCTCCTCTGCGGCGCTGCTCAACATCACCGGCACGCCGAAGCGGAAACTGGCGTTCGCCATGGCGGCGATCGATGAGGAGCGCAGGGCCGGGGCGTTGGCCGTCGTCGCGGCCTGTCTGCCCCCGGCGCTTGTTCCGGAAGCAGCGACGGGAGCTCGTCATCTGCAGGACAGAACGCTGCGGGCGCGGCCGCTGCACGCGATAGCCAACACCGTGAAGGGGCAGCAGAGAAACGCGCTCCTGGCCGAGGCGTACGAGAACCGTCTGTCGCAGCGAGACCGCAGCGCGTACATCCGCGTCGCGGCGACGTTCCTCCCGCTCGCGCCCTCCGATGTGCTGCTGCCGACCGGCTATTGCCTGCTGCGGGCGGCCGAGGCGACCGAGGACGCCCTGGGAAGGGGGCGGGCCGTCACCGCCCTCGCGAAGGTGGTTCCGTCGCCCTTGACCGGATTCGTCCTGCAGACGGCCCGTCGGATCGCCGTCACCTCCATCCATGTGCAAGCGGTCGTCGCGGTCTGCCCCCGACTGCCGTCCCGTGTGGCGCGTCGCGCCGCCATCGAGACGGTGACAGCTGCCGCGGAGCGAGAAGACCCCGTGGCAGCGGCCCAGGCACTGGCGAAGTTGTCCCCCATGCTGGAGGAGGCCGAACGCACCCGCATCGGCCGGACGATTCTCGACGGGGCCCTCGGACTCGGCAGCGACACTCTCAAGGTGATGTCGTGCGCGCAACTGGCCGAAGTGCAGTCGCCGACGCTGGCGGAATCCCTGCTCAAGGAGGCCAGAAAGTTCGACCATGCCGGCAGAGCCGTTGTCCTGGCACGGCTCCAAGGCTGTTGCAGCCCCGCGGAGAAGACGTTCGCCCTGTCTCACGTCCGTGACATCGCCGGCCCGAGGGAACGGGCGTTCGCGGTCAAAGGCTTGATTCCTCACGCCGAGGACACTGATCAGCTCCTCGAAATCATCAACGGGCTCGGCGAACAGACGCATCTGCAGTCTCTGTTGTTGGCCGCTCTGGCGCCGGGGCGTACCCGAGAAGAGCAGGCCAGGATCATGGATGCGGCGCTGCGCATCGTTCGGCTCGGGCCACGAGTGTCCGCTGTCATGGCGGTGGCGCCGTTTCTGTACGACGAGGCCGAACTGCTGGAGCTTCAGGCGGATTTCCTTTCCACCTGCAGGAAGACGAAGAAGCGCGGGGAGCGTGCCCTGGCCTTGGCGGCGCTGGCCGCCCATTGCCGACCCGAGGGCCGGGCCGAGTTGCTGGCGGAGGTGCTGGTCGAGTGTCTGACGCTCGACCACGCGCGCAATCGGGCCGACAACGTCGTGCGGGCCAGTCGGACGTTGGCCGACCTGTCGGTCGAGGACAGAAGCGAGCTGCTGGACAGCACGCTGCGGAGGGCGACCGACAAGGGCCGCTCGACGATCGTGTCGTGCCTGCCGCTGCTGGTCCCCTTGATGCTGTCCGAAGGAGGGGAGGCCACCCTGCCGCGCAGTGCCGAGGCAGTGGTCGACGTGTTCCGGTGGTGGGCGTAGCGCCCGCGTTCCGCGGCGGCACCAGCCGGAACCGTCCACCTGCTCACGCGAACCGGTCAGGCGTCCTGGGCCCACCCGCGCAGCGCCGTCTTGCTGGTGAAGTCGGCGACGTCCTTGTCCAGCGGACTGCCGGAATACTGATGGAAGCGCCACTTCGCCTGGATGCGGGGCTTCCCGGCGGTCACGTAGTCGGCGATCCACAGGCCGTCGCCCGCGTACGAGGTGGTGTCGATGGTCAGCCAGAAGTTGCGGTTGGTGTAGAGCAGGACCCGGTGATGAGGGCGGAGTTCCTTCACCTTGCGGATGAAGCGGTCCTTCTCCGCGTTGCTTGCGTGGGTGCCGTCGCCGGTCGTCTCCCAGTCGACGGCGAGCAGGTCGCCCGCCTTCTCCGGGGCCTTGCTGAGGAAGTACTCCGCCTGGGCCGTGATGTTGCCCGGCCACAGGAAGTGGTAGAAGCCGACCACGCAGTCGGCGTCACGGGCCGTCTTCACTTGAGAGGCGAGCTTCGGGTTGACGTACGAACGGCCCTCCGTCGCCTTGATGAAGACGAAGGAGAGGCCGTCGGTGTCGTACGAGGAGGATTGGTACGCGCTCACGTCGATGCCGCGCAGCATGGGGGCCTCCCTGAGGTGCCGTGGGGGGAGAGGAACGAGGAGTTGCGGTTGGTTAGGTTCTGCCCACCCAGAACCGGGTGACCCCCGTCCACACCCCGGAATCTGATCCTCCGTCGGGGGCGGTCGGGTCGCGGAGGAGGGCGCCAAGGGCACCGTGACGCTGGTCGGCAGGGTGTATGGGCGTGGGGAATGCGCCGAGTGCGGTGGGCGCCGGTCCGCAGCCCGACGAACGTGTCCGGCTGGTGCCATCGGTACCAGCCGGACACTCATGTGACTACGCGGCCGCGCGCGACTCCTGTACGCGCTCCGCCAGTGACCGGATCGTCGGTGCGGAGAAGAGCGTGGAAACGGGCAAGGAGACGTCCAGTCGCTTCCTCACCACCGCCATCAGACGTACAGCCCGTAGCGAGTCCCCGCCCAGTTCGAAGAAGTTGTCCAGGACGGAGAGCGAGGACGTTTCGAAGAAGCCCTTCCACAGGGAGAGCAGGACCTGTTCCTCCTCGGTGGCGGGGCGAGCGTTCTCATCCTCCGTATCCGGCTCCTCCTCGTGCCGGGCCAGTGAGGCGCGGTCCACCTTCCCGTTCGCCGTGAGGGGCAGTGCGTCCCACACGGTCACAACGGCCGGAAGCATGTACGGCGGCAGGAATGCGGCCGCGGCCTTCTTGATGTCCGCGCCCGTTCCCCTGGCACCCGCCTCCAGCACGACGTGCGCCACGATTCGTCTACGGCTCCGGTCGCCCGGGGCCGTGACGACAGCGCCCGCGACCTCGGGACATCGCAGCAGCGCGGCTTCGACATCGCCCAGCTCGATCCGGTAGCCGCCGACCTTGACCTGCATGTCGTCGCGGCCGAGGAACTCGATCTCGCCGTCGGGCAGGAGACGTCCCCAGTCACCGGTCCGGTACACGCGTTCCCCGGTGAACGGCGAGACGGTGAAACTCTTCGCGGTCTTCTCCGGGTCGCCGAGGTATCCACGGGCCAGACCGGCGCCGGTGATGCAGATTTCGCCCACGACCCAAGGGGGGCGGGGCCGTAGCAGCGTGTCCGCCACATAGACCTTTTGGTTCCGCATGGACGTTCCGTAGGGGATGGACGGCAACGTCGTGTCTTCGGGCACGATCCGATGCCAGATCGACCAGATCGACGCCTCGGTCGCGCCCCCGAGGCTCCACTGCGCCGCCTGGGGGAAGAACCGCCGGATCTCGACGGGCAAGGCCGCGGGGATCCAGTCCCCGCTCATGAGGACGGCGCGCAGCGAGAACGGAGCGTCCGGGGACCGGGGATCCGTGTCCTGCGACGAGGTCAGGTGCTCGCACAGCATGGCCATCAGGGCGGGAACGCTGTTCCACACCGTGACGCTCTCCTCGGCCATCAGGGAAAGCCAGTCGGCGGGTTCGCGTGCATGGTCCGGACCGGGCAGCACGACTGCGCCACCGACGGAGAGGGGCCCGAAGATGTCGTAGACCGACAGGTCGAAGTTGAGAGCCGAGAGGCCAAGGACACGGTCGTCCGCGGTGAGCGACAGCTCGTCGTTGACGTCCAGGATCGTGTTGACCGCTGGTCCGTGCTCGATCACCACCCCTTTGGGGACGCCCGTGGAGCCAGAGGTGTAGATCACGTATGCGACGTCGCGAGGTGTCACCGGGACGTCCGGCGCCGTGTGGACCGCGGTGTTCTCGAACGGGCCGGGCGCCTCGACGTCCAGCACTGTGAGGCCATCTGGCCAGTCGACGACGTTGTGTAGCGCGGGCTGGGTGAGGATCGTGTCCAGCCCGGCGGCGGCGATCACCGCGGCGAGGCGCTGGGCCGGCCAGTGCGGGTCGATGGGGACGTACGCGCCCCCCGACCGCAACACGCCCATGCTGCCGACCACCTGCTCCCAGCCCTTGTCCATCACCACGCCGACCAGCGTTCCGGTGGTGGTGCCGTGCTCCGCCAGGAGAGCGGCCACACGAGCCGACTCCGCGTCGACGTCGGCGTAGCTGAGCCGCCGGTCCCGTGAGATCACGGCGACGGCATCGGGAGTACGCGCGGCTCGCTCGACGAAACGGGAATGGAGGGTGTGGTCCGAGGGGAACTCGGGCTTTGGAGTGCGCTGGAGCCTGCCGGCGCGGGGGCCCAGCTCGGGGTCGTTCGCCCAGGCGGGCGCGAGCCAGGCGGAGTCAGCGACAGAGTTCACGAATCAGCCTTTCGTATGCCGTGAACATGGAGTCCACTACGCCCTCCGGGAACACTTCCTCCACCACATCCCAGTTGAGGATCAGACCGCCGTTCTCCTCGAACGCCGTGTGGTCGAGGATGACTTGCGGGGTGCGGACCCCGCTCCACACCGGTGTGCCGGTCTCGCCCATGCGGCACAGCCAGCCCACGGGACCGGCCTCCTGTCCGTCGGCGGCGGCCCCACCGATAGTGCTGTTGAAGACGACCGGCATGCGCGCCCGCCCGGGGCTCGCGTCCATGCGGCCGAGGTCCCTGAGCACGTCGAGGCCGGAATGGACGGTGTGTTCCATGTCCTGCATGAGCTGCCGTTGGATCCGGCGGGCCGTTTCCCGGAACGGGTCGGCCTGGTCGACCCGCACTTCGAGCAGACTCGTGGAGGAGAAGTTGCCTATGACATGCGTGGTGTCCACACCGGCTATCGCGTCCCGTTGCGACACGAGGCAGGTGATCGTGAAGTCCGGTGTCTTGGACCACGCGGCAAGCACGTGACAGTACGCCCCCAGCACGGCGCCCGACGCCGTCAGCCCGGCTGCCGCGGCATTGCGCTTGAACCGTTCCCACTCCGGTGCGTCGACGCGTATGAAGCGGTTGGTGAACACGGGGCGCCGTACATCGGCCAGGCGGACCGCGAGCGGCAGTTCCGGAGCGGGGGGCAGGCTCTGGAGCCGATCGCCCCAGTACGACCTGCTCCGGTCGCTCTCAGCCGCCGCGGCCTGCTCGCGGATCCTGAGCGTGAACTCATCGAACCCGGACCGGAGTTCCGGGAGTTCCATGTCCGGAGCCCGGTAGAGCTGCGCCCACTCCTTGAAGAGGACAGAGGTGCTGCCGCCGTCCGAGACGAGTACGTCGATGCCGAAGTGCAGTCGCGTCACAGTCGAGCTGATGGACGTGGCGCGCACCAGGAACAGGGGCCAGCTCGTGACGTCGAACTCCTTGGCCTTCAGCTCCGTGTGTATCGCGGCGAGCCTCTTCTCGCGCTCGTCCTCCGTGAGGCGGGTCAGGTTTTCGACGGGGATCGATACGCGAGGCACCGTGCCCAGCACCCGCTGGCTCCCGGTCTCCGGGTCGAAGACGGCCCGCAGCATCGGGTGGCGCCGTACGAGCCGGTCGAGCGCGTGCTCGGCCGTCGCCACGTCGAAGTCGGTCAGGTCGACCTCTACGTACAAGTACGTGGAGACGTTGCCCAGTTCGAAGTCGCCGGCGCGGCCCGCAAGATATGCCTCCTGCAGTTTGGTCAGGGGAAACGGGGCGGAGTCGGGAATGGAGGGCTGGTCTTCCCGCGTCCTGTCGGCGTCCGCGCTCTGTCGCGCCTGCTGCCTCGCGGGCGCGGCAATCGGGGCTGGAGCGAAGTCCGGCTCGGTTGGCCGGCCTGGGCCGGGCTCCTCGGACTCGTCCGACTCCCGCCCCTCATCGGGCCGGAACAGATCCACGATGTGGGAGACGAGTGCCTCCGGAGTCGGGTGGTCGAAGACCACGGTGGCACCCAGCCGGATGTCGAGTCTGCGGCCGAGGCGGACGCGCAGCTCCATGGAGGTGAGGGAGTCGAAGCCCATCTCGTAGAAGGACTGCTGGGCGTCCACGCGCCGATGCTCCGTGCCGAGCAGTTCGGCGACGCTCTCCTTGACCACCGTGAGCAGGCCGGCGACGCGTTGGTCGTGGGATGCGTCCGTCGAGTTCAGAAGGTCGAGGACGGTGGCCGCCTCCTGCGGGCGGGTGGGCCGCTCGGCCTCGGCGCGTGGCTGAGCGGAAGCGGCCGCCGCCTCCTGTGTCTCCTGCCGGAGAGCCGGGGCGGGCGGGGCGGCGGCGACAGTCGGCGCAGGCTTGCGCACCTTCTCGGTCCGGGTCACTTCGCGCCCCGCGAGGCGGGAGAACAGGAACGGGCCGTCCATCGTCGCGTCGTCGGTCGCGTCGGACACCGCGAGACGTGCCGCGATCACCGCGGTGGTGCCGCTGCCGAGTGCGGCATCGAACAGGTCAAGTCCCTCCGGCACCGTGAACGGCGCCACGCCGTTGCGCCGCAGTCGCAGCAGGTCTGCCTCGTCGAGGTGCCCCGTCATACCCGTGGCCTCGTCCCACAGACCCCAGGCGACGGAGTTGGCCGGCCGCCCCTGTGCCCGGCGCCAGTGTGCGAAGTGGTCCAAGAAGGTGTTCGCCGCGGCGTAGTTGGCCTGGCCGGGGCCGCCGAGCACGCCGTACAGGGAGGAGAAGACAGTGAAGAACCGAAGGTCGTCCTCACGCGTCGCGGCGTCCAGGTTGAGCGCCGAGTCGACCTTGCTCGCGAGGACACGGTGCAGTTGCCCGGGCGTCATGTTCGGCACGATGGCGTCGTCGAGGAGGCCCGCGGCATGGACAACGCCTGCCAGGGGACGTTCCGAGCGCAGTCGGGCCAGGGCCGCCCGCAGGCGCTCCGCGTCGGTGGTGTCGGCCTCGATCACGCGAACCGAGGCGCCCAGACGCTCCAGGTCGGCGGTGAGGGCCGTGACACCGGGCGCCTGCCGGCCACTGCGGCTGAGCAGCGCCACGGACCGCACGGACTTCCGGGTGACGAGGTGGCGGGCCAGGGCACGGCCGATGGTGCCGGTGCCGCCGGTGATGACGACGGTGTCGTCGCCGCAGTCCGGGAACGGGGCGATGGCGGAGGCGTGGGGCCACAGATGCGGGCGCAGCACACGGCCTGCGCGCACGGCCAGCTGGGCCTCAGAACGTCGCAACGCCGCCTTGATCGGGTCCGGTTCGGCGACCGCGGCGTCGTCCACGTCGATGATGCGGATATGACCGGGGTTCTCGGTCTGCGTGGTGCGCACCATCCCCCAAAGAGTGCTCGAGGCCAGGTCGTGCGCGTCATCGCCGGGGACAGCCACCGCGTGCCGGGTGACGAACGTGAGCAGGGCTCGCTCGCAGACGTCCTCGGCGCGCATCCACTGCTGGACGGCCTCCAGCGCCCACGCTGCCGTGTCATGGACGTGAGCCGCGGTCACGGTCCCGGAGCCGGTCGACGGGGCGGACAGGACGACCTGCCAGTCTCCGGGCAGAGCCCTGACGATCATGATGGCTTCGTCGAGCGTGGCCACCGTTATCCCGCCGTGCGCGGTGTCCCGCAGGGACGAGGCGAGCGGCCCGTCGGCGCCCACGACGCACAGGCGGCGTGCCACGCCGAGTTCGCCCTCGGCCTGCGCCCAGTCGGTCGTGTAGAGCGTGGCCTCCTCGTGGTCCGGCTGCCGAGCGGGTCGCTCAAGGCCCCGGACCACCATGCGGTCGATGCTCAGCAGCACGTGTCCGTCGTCGTCGGCCAGGGTGAGGGCGATCGCGTCGGGAGCCACTCGGCGGGCAACGGCCCAGCACTGGTCGGCATCATCGCCGTCACCGACATGTACGCCGTTGAACACGAAGGGGACGGCGATGTCCCCTGCCGCCGGCGTTTCGATCAGGCCACAGGCCACGGCGGCGTGCAGTGCCGCGTCGGACAGCGCCGGGTGCAACGCGAAGCCGCTGTGGTTGATACGAGCGCTGTCCGGCAGGACCACCCGGGAGCGGGCCCAGCCGTCGCCGTGCTCTCCACCGCGTACGCCTTGGAACGCGTCGCCATAGCCGTACCCCATCTCGCGCAGCCGCGAATACAGCGCGTCCGCATCCAGGCGTCCGGCACCACGCTCGGTCGTGAGACCGGTGGGAGCCGGTCGAGGGGTCTCGGGGGACACCAAGCCCTCCGCGTGATGCCGCCACTCGGCGTCGGCCGCCGAGCGCGAGTACACCGCCACGGCCCGCTTCCCCTGCGCGTCGGCGCGTCGCACGGTCACCTGTACGTCGACCCGCGCCCCGTCCACCGGCAGGAGCAGCGGATCCCGGAGCACCATCTCGTCGAGGGCGGGGCAGTCGAGTTCGCGCCCCGCCGACAGCATCAGCTCCGCGAAGGCGGTGCCGGGCAGCAAAGGCGTGTCCTCGACCCGGTGATCCATCAGCCAGGGGTGGCTTCGGATGGACAGGCGCCCGCTCATCACCACGGTGCCGTCGACCGTCTCGACCACGGAGGTCAGGAACGGGTGGCCGCCGGCCGCGATCCGCGTCCTGCTCACGCTCGGCCGAACGGCGGCGGACACGGCGACGGCCGGGGTCTCCATCTGCGACGGAAGCCAGAACCTGCGTCCTTCGAACGGGTAGGTGGGCAGGCCGTCCGGAGCCGGGCCCCCGGACCACGCACCGGTGTGCAGGGCAGCCCAGTCGACGTCGTGTCCCTGTACGTAGGCCTCGGCGGCAGCTGTCAGGAACCGCTCGTACGAACCCTGGTCCCGACGGAGGGTCGCGCACACCGGGGCGTCGCTGTCGGTCTGCTCAAGAATCTGACGCAGCGAGGTGAGGAGCACCGGATGCGGGCTGATCTCGATGAAGGCGTCGTAGCCGTGCGACACCATGGCCGTGACGGTTTCGGCGAACCGGACCTGCTCGCGCAGGTTCCGGTACCAGTACGCGGCGGTCAGATCCTGCCCCCGTACGCGGCCGCCTTCGACCGTGGAGAAGAAGGTCACGTCCTCCGCGGAAGCCTGGAGGCCGTTGAGTCCTGCCATGATCCGGCCTTCGAGCTCGGCCATGACGGGGGAGTGCGAGGCGCACTTGGCCGGGACCCGGCGGGCGTACACGCCCTGGTCCTCGCACTGGTCCAGCAGACGCCGGATACCGGGTTCGTCGTCACCGGACAGGATGGTGAAAGCGGGGCCGTTGGTCGCCGCGACGGTGAGCTCCGCGTCCGCTTCGCGAGTGGCGGTCACCGCCTCCTCGACGCCGAGCGCCACGGCCACCATGCCGCCGCGCCCCTCGTCCTCCAGAACGCGGCTGCGGCAGGCGACCACACGAGCGGCCTCATCGAGACTGAGAGCACCGGCGAGGCACGCGGCGGCGACCTCGCCCTGAGAATGTCCGATCACCGCGGCAGGCCGGACACCGGCGAGCCTCCACATCGACGCGAGGCCCAGCATCATGGTGAAGACGAGTGGCTGGACGACGTCCGTGCGCTCTCGGTCCGTCTCCTGGTCCTCGCCGCTCAGCACCGCAAGCAAGTCGTAGTCGAGGTAGGGCTTGAAGGCTCCCGCGACCTCCTCGACCCTCAGCCGGAAGACGTCGGATTCCTTGAGGAGCCGCACGGCCATGGCATCCCACTGGGACCCCTGCCCGGGGAACACGAAGACCGGGCGTCGAATGCGCCGCGCCTCGTCGTGCACGACTGCCGGGGAGTCGGTGTCGCCGGCGAACGCCTGGAGCGCGGCGGCCAGGTGCTCTCGTCCTCCTGCGATGGCGACGGCGCGGTGGGCGTAGTGCTCGCGCTGTGTCGCGAGCGCCTGAGCGGTCGCCGCCACGGATGCGGTACCGGAGGTGAGGTGTTCGGCGACCCTCGCGGCATGGGAACGCAGAGCCGCCGGCGTCTTGGCGGAGAGCGTGAGGGCGTGCGTGGCGTCGTCGGAGGCGTCCGCCGGGGTCTCGGAGGCCGCGGAATCCTCCTCCCAACTCTCCAGAATCACGTGGGAGTTGGTGCCGCTGACACCGAACGAGGAGACGGCGCACCGTCGTACGCCGTCCTGTGCCGCGGGCCAGGGCCTGCTCTCGCGCAGGACGTTCACCGACGAGGACCAGTCCACGTGCGAGTTGAGGTTCTCGACGTGCAGCGTCTTGGGCATGATGCCGGCGCGCATCGCGCTCAGGCACTTGATGACACCGCCGACTCCTGCCGCGGCCATGGAGTGGCCGATGTTCGACTTGAAGGAGCCGATCCACACGGGTTCGTCGCCGCGGTCCGCCCCGTAGGTGGCCTGAATGGCGTTGGCCTCGATGGGATCGCCGAGCTTGGTGGCCGTGCCGTGCGCCTCCACGAGCTGGACCTTGCCGGGCGCGAGCCGGGCGTCGGCGAGCGCCTGCTGGATCACCTTGACCTGAGCCTTGCCGCTCGGTGCGGTGAGACCGTTGCTCGCGCCGTCCTGATTGACGGCGGTTCCCTTGATGACACCGAGGATGCGGCGCCGATTGCGCCGGGCCATCGAGAGGCGTTCGAGGACGAGGACGCCCGCGCCTTCGGCCCAGACGGTTCCGTTGGCGGTGTCGGAGAAGGTACGACAGCGTCCGTCCGGCGAGAGGGCACCCTTCTTCGCGTAGTCCACGAACATACCGGGCCCCGTGAGCACGGTGCAGCCGCCCGCGAGCGCCAGGTCCGTCTCGCCGCTGCGCAAGGAACGGACGGCGGTGTGAATCGCCACGCCGGACGACGAACAGGCGGTGTCGATGGTCAGGGCAGGACCTTCCAGGCCCAGGAGGTAGGCGATCCGCCCGGACGCCACGCTCGGTGAGGTGCCGGTGCCCATGAAACCGGCCGTCTCGTCCTGCCACTTCCACAGCGGCATCCCGTACTCGTTCGGCATCAGCCCGACGAACACGCCGGTCCCTGAACCCTTCAGGCTCGACGGGACGATGCCCGCCCGCTCGACCGCCTCCCAGGCGACCTGCAGAAGCACCCGCTGCTGCGGGTCCATGGAGATCGCCTCGGCGGGCCTGATCCCGAAGAAGTCGGCGTCGAAGAGATCCGCGTCGTGGAGGAACCCGCCCTGCCGCACAAAGCCCGGGTCGTAGAGATCCTCGGTGTGCCACTCGCGGTTGTCGGGAAAGTCGGTGATGGCGTCCCGGCCCTCGTCGACCAGGGCCCACAGGCGCTCCGGGGTGTCCATGCCGCCGGGGTAGCGGCAGGCCATACCTACGACGGCTATGTCTTCGGGCTCCGTCGTGTTCTCAGCCACGGAGTGCCTCCAGTTCGGTGTTCACGTGTGCCGTCAGGTCATTGATCGTCGGGTGGTCGAACAGCGCGGATTCCGGGAGTTCCACTGCGGTGGCGGCCGTGAGACGGTCCTGCAGCTCGAGCAGGGACATGGAGTCGACGCCCAGGTCCTTGAAGGTGCTGTCGGGATCCACGCGCAGGCGCTCGTCGCCTGTTTCGCCCAGGACGTCGAGGAGTTCGCGCTCCAGGAACGACCGGATGAACCAGAGCCGTTCCGAAGGATCGAGGGCCTGCTCCCAGCCGTCGAGCAGGGGGCGCGTGAGGGCCTCTTCCGGTACCGCAGGGCTCGGCTCGGGCGGTGGGGCGACGGAGCGGGGCGGTGTGGGTCCGTGAAAGGTGTCGCGTTCGAAGGGGTACGTGGGCAGGCCAGGCACCTTGCGCCGTCCTGTTCCCAATCGATCCGCGACCTCGGCAATGTCTCCGTGGGCGGCGTACGTACCGGCGACGGCGACCCAGGCGGCTCGTTCAGCTCCTGCGTCGTGCAGCCAGTTCGCCGGTATGGCCAGGTCGTGGCCCGCCACGATCTTGAGCAGTCCGTCGCGCATCTGGTCCCAGCTACCGCCGACCACTGCGACCCGGTGCTCGCCCTCGTCGCGCTGGGCGAGGGACCACGCCACATCGCTCACGGTGTAGCAGTCCATGGGGAAGGAGTGTTCGAGGAAGGCGCGGGCCAGCGAGCGGACCGCTTCGCGGGTGCGACCGGAGAGACACCACACGGTGTCCGGAGCGGGCTGCTCGGACGGAGTCCGGGACACGAGTCGACCGGACGAATCCGTTGCGCCGGGTGAACTCGCGAGGACCACATGGACGTTGGTGCCGCCCATGCCGAACGAGCTGACCCCGACGACTTCGTCGGTTCCCAGGCTCGCTTCCCGGTCCGCGCCGACGACTCGAAGGTTGAGGTCCGCCAACGGCAGTTCCTCGGGGCTGCGGTGATGGTGCAGGGTGGGCGGCAGCTGCCCGTGATGCAGTACCAGGCAGGCCTTGATGAACCCGGCGATGCCCGCCGCCGCCTCCAAGTGCCCGATGTTCGACTTGACCGAGCCCACGAGCAACGGCGTGGTCCGCGAGCGCCGCCTTCCGATGGCCTCGCCGAGGGCCTCGGCCTCGATCGGGTCACCCACGGGTGTGCCCGTGCCGTGCAGTTCGACGTAGCCGACCGACGCGCCCGTGACCCCCGCGGCGCGGTGGGCGGCTTCGATCACCTCGCGCTGGGCGTCCGGGCTGGGGACACCGAGACCGGCCCTGCCTCCGTCGTTGTTGGTGGCACTGCCGCGCACCACGCAGTAGACGTGGTCACCGTCGCGTACGGCAGCCTCGAGCGGCTTGAGTACGACGACGCCACCCCCTTCGGCGCGGACGTATCCGTTGGCGTGCTCGTCGAAGGCGCGACAGCGGCCGTCGGGGGACAGGCCGCCCCACAGTTGAACCTGGTCGGTGACGTCCGGCAGGAGGTTGAGGTTGACGCCGGCGACGAGCGCGGCATCGCATTCGTCCAGTCGCAGGCTCGCGATCGCCCGGTGCAGAGCGCACAGGGAGGACGACTGACCGGTGTCGACGACTTCACTGGGGCCGCGCAGACCGAGATGGTGGGAGATGCGCCCCGCCAGCAGCGCGCGGCTCGAGCCCATGTGCCCGAACCTGTCGAGGCGCCCTGAGGCGAAGTACTGCGTCCTGAAGTCGTCGGCGCACGCCCCCACATAGACACCCCAGCGCGTCGCTCGCAGGTGGTGTGCGGGGACGGCGGCGTCCTCCAACGCCTGCCATGCGAGCTCGAGCAGGAGCCGCTGCTGCGGATCCATGTGCTCGGCCTCGCGTCGGACGATGCCGAAGAACCTGGCGTCGAACTCGTCGACGCCCTCGATGAAGCCGCCATGCCGTATGGGAGTACGGGGTTCGGCGGCCGCGGGCCCGACACGTTCCTCCCAACGACCGGGCGGAGCGGTGCCCACGCTGTCCGCCGCGGACATGAGGTTGCGCCAGAACTCGCCCGGGTCGGCGGCGCCGGGAAAGCGGCACGACAAACCGATGACAGCCATGGGGGCCGCGCCTGGTTGCGCGTACGTCTGTGTCGCTTGTGGCTGGTGTGTCCGTGCGGTCATCAGGCTGCTTCACCTGTTTCTGCCGTGCCCGAGCGGGACCGCTGTGGTCCAGGGGCGACGACGAGACTCCTGAGTCCCCGGAAGGTGGGGCTGGCCTTCCACTCCATGTGCTGGGGCGTCGTGCGGACGGAGAGCTCCGGACAGCGTCGGACAAGGACGTCGAAGGCGACTTCCGCCTCCAGGCGCGCGAGGTGCTTGCCGATGCAGTTGTGGATGCCACCGCCGAAGGCCAGGTGTTCACGGCGCGGCTTGTCGACCGTGAAGCGGTCGGGATCCTCGAAACGCGCTTCGTCGCGGTTGGCCGCGGCGAAGGCCAGGAACACGATGGAGCCGGCCGGGATGGTCACCCCGCCCACATCGACCGACTCGGTGGCGTACCGGTACAGGGACAGATTGAAGGGGGACTGATGGCGCAGCATCTCTTCCACTGCGGTCGGCACGAGCGACCGGTCCTGCCAGACGCGCGCCTTCTGATCCGGGTCCGACTCCAGCGCCAGCAGCCCCGTGACGATCAGGTTCGCCGAGGTTTCGTAGCCGGCGGCGAGCAGCGCGTACGCCTGGGCGACCGCCTGCGACTCGCTGAGCGAGAGGGCCAGTTGCGTCAGGATGTCGTCGGTGCCCGTCTCACGTCGCTGGGCGATGAGGCCGCGCAGGTAGCCGACCATCCGCTGCGCATCGCGCCGGAGTACCTCGGGTTCCGCGTCACTGGTGATCGTCTGAACCCATTGGTGGAACGTCTCGCGATCCTCGCGCGGAACCCCGAGCGTGTCGCAGATGACTCCGATCGAGTAGGGGAAGGCGAAGTCCTGGACGAGGTCGAACGACTCCTGTCCCGCGACGGCGTCCAGGACCGATTCGGCCAGTTCGCGCATGGCCTGCCGCTTGGGAGCCACCGCCCGCGCGGTGAAGGCGCTGTTGAGCGGTTTGCGTAGAGCGGTATGGATCGGCGGGTCGTTGTTCGCCATGTTGTCGTAGAGCAGCGAGCTTCGGTCCTGCTCCTGTCCGCTGTCCCGGGCGCTCGCCGCGAACAACGGCATTGCCTCGTCTATGCTTTTGCGGAACCGGGCATCCCGCAGCACGAATTCGACATCCTCATAGGAAGTCACCATCCAGGCACGCAAGTTCGGCGGTAGGTAGGCCATACCCGTTTCGAGTACGACTTCAGTGGGTTTGTTGCCGCGTTGTTCTATCGCCCGGTAGACCGAATGTGGATCTCTGTAGAAATCCACGTCGAGATGGATGGGGCACCTGTTTTCATGTATCTCGGATGTCATGGAATTCTTTCAATGGAAGAGTCAAAGCAGTGCCGCTCGGTGACAGTGGCGCCAAGCCGTGGCCCCAATTTCCTTTCAGAACCTGGCAGTTGAGGAGGTCTTGTAAATGTCAGGCGCGGCCGAATACGAGTGAGACGTTGTGCCCGCCGAAGCCGAAGGAATTGGCCAATGCGGCCCGGAACTGTCCCGTGCGTGGCTCGTCCATCACCACATCCAGATCGATGCGCGCATCCACCTCCCGCAGGTTGCGGGTCGCGGGCACGACGCCGTCGCGAAGCGCCAGGATCGCCGCGGCCGCGCCCATGGCCCCGGACGCCCCCAACATGTGGCCGGTCATGGATTTCGTAGCGGTGACCACGGCATGCGTACCGACGGCCTGGGCAA
Source organism: Streptomyces sp. NPDC058246 (assembly GCF_042881985.1). Taxonomy (NCBI): domain Bacteria; kingdom Bacillati; phylum Actinomycetota; class Actinomycetes; order Kitasatosporales; family Streptomycetaceae; genus Streptomyces; species Streptomyces sp. NPDC058246. The sequence continues at coordinate 96,364 of NZ_JBHVWZ010000031.1, forward strand.
TGGCGTCGGATTCGCACGCGTCGCCCTGCGGCGTCGACGTCGCGTGGGCATGGACGTGCTCCACGTCCTCACCGGTGATCCGCGCGTCGCTCAGCGACAGGGTCATGGCGCGCACCTGTCCCGCCACATCCGAGGCGGTGATGTGGGCGGCACTTGAACTGGTGCCCGCCCCCAGGGCCGTCGCGTAGGCGCGAGCGGCGCGGGCGCGCGCGTGGTCCGCTCGCTCCAGGACGACGACCGCACCCCCCTCGGCAAGGACAAAGCCATTGCGCCGGGCGTCGAAGGGGCGGCAGGCGTGCGCCGGATCATCGTTGGACGTGGACAGCGCCATCATCTGCGCGAAGCCGGTGAGCGGCAGGGGCAACACGCTGGCCTCCACGCCGCCGGCCACGACGACATCAACCCGGCCCGCCCGGATGAGGTCCAGGCCCAGAGCGATGGCCTCGGCCCCCGACGCGCAAGCGCTGACGGGAGCATGGGCGCCGCCTTGTGCGCCCAGGTCCATGCTGACCCACGCGGCGGGGCCGTTGGCCATCAGCATGGGCACGGTGTGGGGTGAGACCCGCCGCGGCCCCTTGACCTCGAGCGTGTGGTTCTGGTCCAGCAGGGACGTGATCCCGCCGATGCCGGTGCCCATCACCACCGCGAGGCGCGTAGGGGGAAGATTCGGGGAGCCGGCGTCCCGCCAAGCCTCCCGGGACGCGACGAGGGCGATCTGCTCCGCACGGTCGAGTCGACGGGCTTCGGTCCGTGCCAGGGAGTCGGCGGGATTCACCGCAAGGCGCCCGGCGATCCGGACGGGCAGCCCTTGGGCCCATTCGTCCTCCAGATAACCGATTCCGTTGGCGCCGCTCCGCATTGCGGCCCACGTGCTCGGCATATCTCCGCCGAGCGGCGTCATGGCGCCCAGACCGGTAACCCATACGTCCACTGTTCCGTCGTCCCTTCGCTGCTGCCGGTCGGGTTCCGGGCCCACAAAGCCGGTATAGGGCTGGGCATTTCTCAGACAGTTCTCATCGGGGGATGAGAAGAGCGGCTGAAGAAGCGTCGGTGTGTAACGCGCATACCGCACTGCCAAGGAGAGGGGCTCCGCAAGGCTTTGTACGCTATCCAATGCCCAGACGCGTCGCAAGAAGCCCTAATTCCAGGGGCGTTGATGATTAGGGGGGTGGCTCACCCCCCTAATTCTCCGCGCAAAGAGGGCGCGACCGATCCGGCCGCCGTCCCGTGCGGCGCCGCGGTGGGCGGGCATCAGCAGCGTGCGGGCCACCGAGGTAGGGGGGTGGCGCCGGGCATGCTTTGATTGCGTGAGCAGTACATGTGGCGGCCGAAACCAGGCGCCCGGGAAGGAGCGATGTCCGTCATGGAGTTGGCAGAGCGATGCCGAGCACAACAACTTCTTGACGGACTCTTTAGACAGGCCTGCGACGGTAGGGGACAGGCTGCTCTGGTTCTCGGTCCCCCTGGGGCCGGGAAGACCGGGGTGGTCGACTACGTCAAAGGGCAGGCCGAGCGGGCGGGCGTGACCGTGCTGAGCGCCACGGGATCGGTGGCGGAGCGCTCGTTCCCGCTGGGCGTCGTCGCCCAGCTCCTGTCCTGTCTGGGCTACTCCATGGACGAGATCGCGGCCGTGTGCGAGTCGCCGGCCAAGGTCGCCGCCGCGGTGCACGACGCCGTCTGCGTGGTCGCCGAGCGCACACCGCTGATCGTCACCGTTGATGATGTTCACGACATCGACAGCGAGTCCCTGCGATGTCTGCTCTACGTCATCCACCGTGTGGCCCCACTGCGCGCCCTCATCCTGCTCACCGGGAGTTCCGACCTTCCCCAGCAGAGTCCGCTGCTGATCGCCGAGTACATGCGCAACCCCAGCTGCTCGCTGCTGCGCCTTGCCCCGTTGTGCGCTTCGTGTGTCAAAGGAGTGCTCGCCGAGCACCTGGGGAGCGGCGTCTGCGACCGGACCGTGTCCCTGTGGCGGCGGGCGTCCAGGGGGAGCCTTCTTCTGCTGCACGCGCTTCTGAAGGACTGGTCGAGTTCCGGTGTGCCGGCCGAAGTGGATCAGGGCGCGGTCCTCCCTCCACCTGGTGGCGACGCGGTGCGGTTCGCCGTTCAGTACATCCACGGTCTGATGTCCGGCGACGGGCTGCGGACCGCGCGGGCTCTCGCCGTCCTCGGCGAGTCGGCTACCGCGGAGCGAGTGGAGCGCCTGCTGCACCACCTGGGCATGTCCGCCGGCGAGGCCGCACGGTCGCGCAACGCCCTGGAGGCGGCCGGCCTGACCGACGGCCTCCGCTACCACCTGGAGGCGGCTCGTGATGTGGTGCTGGACAGGACCCCGAGCGACGAACGGACACGGCTGCATCGAAACGCCGCGCTGGCCCTGCGCGAGAGCAACGCCGAACTGAGTGAAGTGGCGGGCCATTTGATTCAGGCGCGGCCCGCCCAGGACCCTTGGGCGGTCATCGCCTTGCGGGAAGCGGCCACGCAGGCACTGCACGAGCACGACGCCGAACGGGCCATCGCCTTTCTTCGAGCCGCGTACGACGCGTCCGCCGACGGCTCGCAGCGTGCGGTGGTCCGGGCCGAACTGGCGCAGGCGGAGTGGGAAGTGGACCCGGGGGCGGTTCGCTGGCACCTGACCGATCTGCTCGACGAGCACCGGGCCGGCCGACTGAGCAGGGAACACAGTCTGCTGCTGGGTATGTATCTGTTGTGGTCGGGGCGGACACAGGAGGTCTGCGCCCTCCTCACCGACCTCGACGCCGTGCGGGAGGAGCTGCCCCAGGACGCACGGGCTCGCCTGGACGCATTGCGGGTCTGGTTCGCGTACTTCTTCCCCACCTACGGCGCGCAGTATCGGCACAGCCCCCTGGAGTCCCCGCAGGATCCAGGCCAGTGCATCGTGTCAGTGGACCCGCAGTGGGACGGAGCGCTGGTCCTCGCACTGCTGCTGACCGAGGGACCCACCGACGACGCGTGTGGAGCCGCTGAGCAGCTCCTGCAGGCGCAGGTGCCGCATCAGCCGCTCCTGGCACCGACGATGGCCGCGTTGATCTCGCTGATTCGCGCCGCGCGCCTCGAACGAGCCGCGGACTGGTGCGACCGGTTGGTCGTGGGCTGCTCGGAGCGCACGACCACCTGTCAGGCCATCCTGCTGGCCGCCAGCGCGATCCTGGAGAGCTGGCTGGGCAATTTCACGACCGCGCTGACCCGCGCGGAGCAGGCCCTGACGCTGCTGCCTCCCTCGGCCTGGGGGGTGGCTGTCGGTCTGCCGCTCTCCGCCAAGGTTCTCGCCTGCGTCAGTCTCGGGGACCTCGAGGCGGCGGCCGAATGCTTCCGCGCCCCCGTACCCCAGCTGATGTTCCAGGCCCTGCCCGGACTGCACTACTTGCAGGCGCGCGGTCGCCTCCACCTGGCTGCGGGGCGTCACCAGGCGGCGCTCGGCGATTTCTACGCGTGCCGGGACCTGATGGCCGCATGGAAGCTCGAGGTGTCCGTCTTCACAGCCTGGCGAGTCTATGCCGCCGAAGCGCTCGCCGAGCTCGGTGACAGGGACGAGGCGGCGCGCCTCTTGGAGGAGGAGCTGGCGCAGCCGGACAGGGGCAGCCCGTGGCTGCGCAAGCAGGCGCAGCTGCTGTACGACCGGTTGTGCGGCGCCGGCATCGACGCGGGGCCCGGCATGAGGCCGTCGGCGGTGACGGAAGAACCCCATACGCTGAGCAGGGCCGAACATCGGGTGGCCCATCTCGCGCAAGAAGGTCTCACCAACCGGGAGATCGCCGAGCAGCTTGGTGTCACCCCCAGTACCGTCGAGCAGCATCTGACCCGCATCTACCGGAAGCTGGGGGTGCGGGGCCGTGCAGGGCTCCCCGTGGCGCTGAACTCAGCGGAATCGCTTGGGGTTTGAGTGAGATCTCACGCCCTGCGCAGTCCCCGGCCCGCCTTGCGTCCCAGATAGCCCTCGCCCACCAGCTCCCTGAGAACGGCCGGTGGTTCGCAGCCCGCCCCGGGAAACTCGGCGTGCAGACGTTCCAGGATCGCCAGGGAGACGTCCAGGCCGATGGCGTCGAGCAGAGTGAACGGTCCCATGGGGTATCCGAATCCCCGTTCCACCGCGGTGTCGAGCGCCACGACGTCGTGAGCGGCGTCGTCCAACAACCGCACCGCGTCCTTGAGATAGGGGAAGAGGAGGCGGTTGACGATGAAACCGGCCCGGTCGGGGCAGGCCACGGAGACCTTGCCGAGGCCGGCGCAGAACTCGCGGCCCACATCCGTCACGTGTTCGGCCGTGTCCGGCGTCCGTACCAGCTCCACCAGCTTCATCACGGGCGCCGGGTTGAAGAAGTGCAGGCCGAGCGTCTGCCGGGGCCGGCCGGCCGGAGCCGTACAGGCCGCGACGGACAGGCTGGAGGTGGTGGTGGCCAGGATCGCACCGGGCCGGCAGACCGCCCCGAGCTGCGCGAAAACGGCGCGCTTGATCTGGAGATCCTCCGCGACAGCCTCGATGACCAGGTCGCAGCCGGAAAGCGCCGAGACATCGTCGACGGTGGCGAGCGCGGCGGACGCGTCCTCCTTGCGGGCCGGGGTGATCCTGCCCCGACGCACCGCCTTGACCAGCGATGCCTCGATGGCCGTCGCGGCACTTCGGGCCTTGTCGGTGCCACGAGCCACCAAGGTGGTGCGGAGCCCGGAAGCGGCGCACACCTCCGCGATACCGCGTGCCATCGTGCCGGAACCGAACACGCCGACGTGACGTATGGGCTTGCCGGTTGAACGGGAGTCCGTACGGCCCCGCTCGTCGGGGGTCGTCTCGCCCGGCAGACCTCGGTCGTCGTAACGGTGGAAGCCCTGGCCGGTCTTCCTTCCCAGGACGCCCCTTCGAAGCATCGAAGTCAGGAGCGGCACCGGGCGGAACGCTTCCTCACCGGTGCGATTCCAGTGAGACTCCAGGTAGCTGTGGACCTCGTCCACGCCCAGCTCGTCGATCAGTTCCAACGGACCGGACGGCAGTCCGCAGCCGAGCCGCATCGCGGTATCGATGTCGCGGGGGGAAGCGAAACCCTCCGCGACCATGGCAACGGCACGGTTGAGGTACGGGTGGACGAGCCGAGTGGCGGCACCGCTCGCACGTTGACCGAGAGCGACGCGTTCGAGGCCGATGGCTGTCGCGAGACGTTCCACCACGTCGACTGCTTCGTCGGACGTCAGTGAGGTGCGGACGACTTCGGCGCGCCTGCCGATCGCCGGCGGGCGCAGCAGTCGCAGGCCGGCGATTCGGTCGGGACACCCCGCGGCAGTCGTGAGAGGGAAGAGAGGCAGCGAGGAGGCCGTGGTGACGATCGCCGTGTCGGGTGGGCAGACCTGACGCAGCCGGCGAAGTATGTCGCGCTTGGCGGCGAGATCCTCAGGCACCGCCTCCACCACGACACCGACGTCGGCCAGCGCGGTGATCTCGGCGGTCAGCGTGCAGGAGACGGACTCTCCGGTCCCGTCGATGTCTTTGCGCTTGAGGCGTTGTTCGACCCTGGCGATGACATCGGGGTCATGGTCCACGCCGACCACCGGGCACCCGGTGGCGGCCACCATGCTCAACAACGCTTCGCCGACCGTCCCGAGTCCCACGATTCCCACGGCACGGCCGGGTCCCACTATGTCCTGCACTTCTCTTCCTCTGGTTGTCATCGGCTTCAGGCCCAAAGACTCAGGGCCGGAAGCGGTTGATGGCGTCGATGTGCTGGGCGCGCTTCTCGTGGTCGCGGACGCCCAGGCCTTCCTCGGGGGCGAGTGCGAGGACGCCGACCTTGCCCTGGTGGAGGTTGCGGTGCACGTCGTAGGCGGCCTGCCCGGTCTCCTGCAGGGAGTACACCTTGGAGAGTGTCGGGTGGATCTTGCCCTTGGCGACCAGGCGGTTGGCCTCCCAGGCCTCGCGGTAGTTGGCGAAGTGTGAGCCGATGATGCGCTTCAGGGACATCCACAGGTAGCGGTTGTCGTACTCGTGGTTGTAGCCCGAGGTCGAGGCGCAGGTGACGATGGTGCCGCCCTTGCGGGTGACGTACACGCTGGCGCCGAAGGTCTCGCGGCCGGGGTGTTCGAAGACGATGTCGACGTCCTCGCCGCCGGTGAGCTCGCGGATGCGCTTGCCGAAGCGCTTCCATTCCTTGGGGTCCTGGGTGTGCTCGTCCTTCCAGAACGTGTAGTCCTCGGCGTTGCGGTCGATGATCGCGTCGGCGCCCATCGCGCGGCAGATGTCCGCCTTCTGTTCGCTGGAGACGACGCAGATGGGGTTGGCGCCGCCGGCGAGGGCGAACTGTGTGGCGTACGAGCCGAGTCCGCCGCTCGCGCCCCAGATGAGGACGTTGTCGCCCTGCTTCATGCCGGCGCCGTTGCGGGAGACCAGCTGGCGGTAGGCGGTGGA